>DASXSZ010000206.1:0-4394 GCA_036505735.1 Solirubrobacterales bacterium | reverse complement strand
GTCCTCAGGAGCGGATTGGCGTCGGCTCTCCGCAGGCCTGACGGCCCGAGCGGATCGGCAACCTGCACAGCCCCTTCCTGCAGGAGCCGCAGCCGCTGGCCCTGCTGGGGAGCGACCACGAAGCTGACTCCGTCGAGGGATGGGCCGAGTCCCATCGAGGTGCCCCACCAGCCAGCGAACCGGGTGAGGTCGACGCGGCCTGCCCCCAATGGGCCGGCCTGAAACGGGCCGCTGCCCGAGCCCGCGACATCCGACCGCAAGCGCAGTCGCTGCCCGCCGAGCGCCTGCGGCGAGACGATGCCGAGCCTCGGCGAGGCCAGACGGCGGACGAGGTCCGGGACCGGGCTGTCCAGCAGGAAGCGGACTTCGTCCGGGCGGGGCGCGTCGACCGCGAACAGGTGGGGCAGCAAGTGTCGCCCGGCCGGATCGCGCGACCAGCGTCTGGCGTTGGCCAGCACCGCCGCCGCGTTGAACGGGGTGCCGTCCTGAAATCGGATCCCCAACCTCAGCGTGATGGTCCACGTGGTCCGGTCCGGGGAGGGGCGCGCGGTCAGGGCCAACCCGGCCTGGGAGGCGGCGTCGCCGTACGGTCCGGTCAGGTGTCCGATCAGCGGCTCGTAGACCTGGCGGGTGACCGTCATCGCCGCCCGACCACGCGCGGCGAGCGGATCGAGCGTCGCGGGGACGCTGGGCACCGCGTAGGCGAGGCTGCCGCCTCCGCCCGCGGGCGGCAGGCCGGACGCCAGGTGAGATCCGCCGGCCCCGCCTCCGCAGCCCGATGCGCCGACCAGCCCCGCCGCCAGGGCGAGGGCCGTGATCGCTTTGAGCAGGTGCCGCATGCGCGGCGTTGCGTCGCCTACAGCTGGAGGATGACGATCGCGTTCAGCGCCCAGAGGATCCCGAAGAAGATCGTCCACCGGGTCAGGTTCCGCTCCACCAGCGAGCCGCCTCCGAACGCGCTGCCGCCTCCGCCGATGCCGAAAGCACCGGAGAGGCCGGCGTCCTTGCCGGAGTGCAGGAGCACCAGGAAGATCAGGATCACGGAGATGATGACCTCGACCACGCTGAGCACGGTTGCCATGCGCGGCAGTGTAGATCAGGAGCCGTGGGAACCACGGAGCCTGTCGATCCGCTTCAGGATCGCGATCGCCTCGCCCCGCAGCTCGCGGTCCAGGCGCCGGAAGTCCTCATCGGTGAGCTTGCCGGCCGCATGGTCGGCCTCGGCGTCGCGGATCTGCCGGTATTTCGCCTGCTTGCGGGCCTCCAGGTCGGCGAGCTCCGCGACCGCCGGGTCCTCGTCACCATCAGCGGAGGCGCGCCGGCGGAGCGGCGCGGTGACGAACCAGGCGACGATCAAGACGATGAGGACAGCGAGCACGAATTCCATGGCGGCGCAAGGCTAGGGGTCGCCAGCTCTAGCCGGACCCGACCAGGAAGTGCTCAAGCCGCCTGTTGAACGGATCCCCCGTGTCCGGGACCAGATGGGCGGCACCGGGAATGACGGCCCGCTGCGCCTTCGTCTCCTCGGCGATCACGTCGCAGACGAGCTCATTGCGCTCGCGGTGGCCGCCGGAGATGACCAGGCATGGAAACCCCGAGGCGGCGAGCGCGTCCAGGGGCAGCTCGGCTTCCGACGGGGGACGAATGCCGACGAGGGCACGCGTGCCCCGTTCGATTGCCTCCGGCAGAGGCTCCAGGACCGGCAGCTGGACGCCCGCCACCTCGAAGAAACGCCCGAGAAGGGCGGGGAGGTCCTCCCCGGGATCCGAGAAGAGGGCACGCATCTCGCCGGCCCATTCGTCGACGATCGGGTTGCCGGCCGCCACGCTGGTGGCCGGCGGCTCGATCACCGTCAACGACCGCACCGCATCGGGTCGCTGCGCGGCCGCGAGCATCGCGACGATCCCTCCGTAGGAGTGACCGACGAGATGGACCGGCTCCGTGAGCAACTGATCGGCCACGAGCACGGCATCGCGCTCGAAGTCCTGACGGGCATGCGGTGAGAGTCCGTGGCCCGGACGGTCGGGTGCGAGCAGGGTCCAGCGCGCAGTCAGCGGCCGTTGCGCCCGCCACGCTTCGCGCCCTCCGAGCACTACTCCATGAACGAGGACCACGCTTGGACCATCGCCCCACCTATGGACGTAGAGCTCCACCGGACCAGGCTATTGCTCGCCACGACGGCTCCACGGAGCCGTTGCTATGCCGGGCGGCTCTCCGTTCCCAGCTCCTTGCCCAGTCTCGCCCTGTACGCCGCCTCGAGCTGGCGGCGCGACTCCAGCGCCGGCCAGCCGGCCATCACCGCGCCGGCCAGGGCGAGCAGGGCGCCGATCCAGATCCACCCCACCAGCGGGTTGACGATCACCCGGAAGGTGGCCGGTGGGGGGTCCTGCACGTAGTGATTGGCGAGGGCGAGGATCGCGATCCCCTGGGCGTCCGGGGGAAGGTCCGCGAGCTGGCGATTGCCGCGGATGATCGCCGGGTTGAGGACCGACAAATCGGGCTGGAACGCGGTCCATAGGTCTCCCCCGGCCCCCGTCTTCAGCCCGACCTCGCTCGTCGACTCACCCATGAAATAGCGCCCGATCGGCCCGGCCGTCGGGTCCTGCGTCGGGTAGTAGTTACGGGCCGGGTCGAGCGTCGCGAAGTGCTTGCCGTCGCGGCTGACGTCGAGCCGGGCGCCGAACGAGATCCGCTCGCTCTTGGGATCGGCGGTGAGCTTGCGGTAGTTGATCGTGTAGTCGCCGACCTTGGCGGACTGGCCGACCTGCAGGCTGAGGTCGCGGTTGGTCTGGAAGCTCGACGAGGCCGCGATCCCGATCAGGGTGAGGGCGATCCCGGCGTGGACGACGTAGCCGCCGTAGCGCCGCCGGTTCCGCGCCACCCCTCTGGCGAGAGCCCGCGGGAACGGCTCGCCGGTCAGGGCGCGCCGCGTGGCCCCCGCGCGCCAGAACTCGCTGCTCAGGGCGACCAGGCTGAAGGCGGCGAAGCCGAAGACGAACAGCGCCCACGGGTGGCCGCCGGCGTCGCTCACCGTCAGCAGCACGACGATCGCCGCGACCGTCGCCAGCAGCGGCCAGAGCAAGAGGCGCCGGGCCGCGGAGGCGCTCAGCCTGCCCCAGGCGAGGAGCGGGCCGATCCCGGTGAACAGGACCAGCAGCACCCCGATCGGCGTCACGTAGCGGTCGAACCAGGGCGCCGCGAGCGAGTGCCGATCCCCGGTGAAGAGCTCGGAGATCAGCGGGAAGAACGTCCCCCAGAAGATCACCGCGGCCATCCCGACCAGCAGCAGGTTGTTGACCAGGAAGATCGACTCGCGGGAGAGCACCGACTCGATGCGCCGCTCGGGCCGCAGCTGATCGAGCCTGCTCGCGATCAGGGTGGTCGAACCGATCGCCGCGACGGCGATCAGCGCCAGCAGCGGGCCGCCGACGGTGGATGCGCCGAAGGCGTGGATCGACTGCAGCACCCCCGACCGGACCAGGAACGTGCCGAGCAGGCAGAGGCAGAACGTTCCCGAGATCAGGCTGGCGTTCCAGACCTTCAGCATCCCGCGCTTCTCCTGGACCATCACCGAGTGCAGGAAGGCGGTGCCGACCAGCCAGGGCATCAGCGCGGCGTTCTCGACCGGGTCCCAGCCCCAGTAGCCGCCCCAGCCCAGCTCCTCGTAGGACCAGCGGGAGCCGAGCAGGAGCCCGATCCCCAGGAAGGTCCAGGCGAGCAGCGCGAAGTTGCGCGTGGTGCGGATCCAGCTCGCGTCGACCTTGCGCGCGGCCAGCGCCCCGACGCAGAAGGCGAACGGGATCGACCAGAGGACGTAGCCCGAGTAGAGCATCGGCGGATGGACCGCCATGTAGGGGTTGCGCAGCAGGGGCGTCAGCCCGGCGCCCTCCTGCGGGGCCGGGTCAAGGTGGGCGAACGGCTGGGCCTTGAAGATCATCAGCCCGATGAAGAACGAGCCGAGCGCGGCCAGCACGGCGGTCGCCCAGGGGACGATCTCGCGGTGGCGGCGACGGGTCATGTAGAGGACGCCGCTCGCCGCCAGCGAGAGCACCCACGCCCAGAGCAGCAGCGAGCCCTCCTGGCTGGACCACATCGCGGTCAGCTTGTAGAAGGTTGGCGTGGTGGTCGAGGAGTGATCGGCGACAAGCGCGAAGTGGAAGTCGTCGCGGACGAAGGCGATCTCGATGAGGACCGCCGCGGTGGTGAGCAGCGCGGCCATCGCGTAGACCGAGCGGCGAGAGGAATCGACCCAGCGCCTGTCGCCCGTGCGGCCGCCGTAGACGGCCGACCCGGCCGCGAAGAGCGCGGCCAGCAGCGCGGCGGCGAGCAGTGCGGAGCCGAGAACCGTCAGCTGGACTGCCCCGGCGTGGTGGTGGTGAACTTGGACGGGCACT
>DASXSZ010000205.1:0-9000 GCA_036505735.1 Solirubrobacterales bacterium | reverse complement strand
GAGGTCGAGATCGGGCCGCTCGATCGCATCGCTCAGCGACGGCGCCTCGAGCGAATCCGACTGCGGGTAGAGGATCCCGTCCAGGTGCGTGCGCCAGGCGCGCTCGATGTCCCGCATCCGCGCCTCGAAGGCGAGCTCGAGATTTCCCCGAGGGCCCTCGCGGTGCAGGCGCGACGCCATCCGGGCGCATGCGTCGGGACCGGCATGCCGCTCGAGCATGTCGAACACGGTTCCGCCCAGGATCAGGGCGTCGCGGCGGCTGGGCGGGAACGCAGGCCGCTCTCCCTCACGGAGCCTCGTGATCACCGCCGCCCGGAAGAGCGCGGTCTGGCCGGTGAAGTACTGTGCCGCCCCCTCGATCAGCCAGGCCCAGCGCAGGTAGGTGATGAAGCGCCGAGGCGTCCACATCGGCGGGACGGCGGGGTTGTTCGTGGCCAGCACGATCTGGCAGTACATGCGCTCGGCGGTCCCCCGGAGCGCGCGCAGCGAGTCCTCGCCGGCGGACCGCCTCTCCATCCAGGAGTCGTTGAGAGTGTGGATCTCGCCGGCCATCGGCCAGCCAGCGAGGTAGCGGCGGGCGGCGGGCGCCGCCGACCAGCGCACCGCCGGCAGGAGCGGATGCGCCGCCGAGAGCCAGGCGGGGTTGTCGTGGAGGATGATCGTGACGTTCCCGGGCGCTTGGTCGAAGCGGTCCTCGAGGCTCATGCGCAGGTCCTCGAGCGAGTCGAGGACGCGGTGGGCGCAGGCGAGGTCCGCGTCGTCGTGGCGCGCGGTGAAGCTCAGCGAGTCGGTCTCGATCCAGGTCATGGGCGGGCCGGAGGCCGCGCTCTCAGGCTACTCGGGGGTCCCGGCGGCACGGGCCCGCTCGAGGTCGAGCTCGGTTCGGACGCCCATCCCCGTCAGCGCGCGATGAGCCTCCTCGAGACTCGCGGCGGGCGAGACCGCCGTGGCGAGGGGCACCGCCGAGACGGCGGCAGCCCGGGGGTCTAAGAAGAAGGTGAGCGCGCCGAGGGGTGTGAGCTCGACCGTTCGACGGCCGCCCCGGATCGGAACGCGGCCCCGCTCTCCCCGTGCGCAGCGGACCGCCATCAGGCTGGCTTCGGTGGGCACCACGTCGGCCGCGGATTCGACCAGCACGCAGGCCTCCGGCGTCAGGCCCCACGCCCCGAGCAGTGCGCCCGCCTCCTGCAGGCCGGTGATGCGCTCGAGCACCTCATCGGGCGTCAGCTCACCGTCGCAACCGGGTCCATAGACCGCCGCGATCACCTCGGTCGACCGGGCGAGGAAGAGACCAGCCGCAAGGACGATGGCGTCGCAGAGGGGGCTCGCCAGCCCCGGCTCGTCCCCGTGGGCGAGGACGTCCCCGCCCACGTCGAGCAGGATCACCGCGTCGCAGTCGAGCTCTGCCGCCGCCTCCGCCAGGCCGGTGGCGAGGGCCTGCGGTCCGCGGGTGATGTCGAGCAGCAGCGTCGGGCGGCCGAGGTGGGTGGCCATGTGGGACTCCGAGAACTCGACCCCGTCCAGGCTCGTCGTCGATCCCTCGCTCAGGACCGCCGCGCTCCCGCAAGGCCGCCCGCCACGGATCTCATCCAGCGAGCGCGGGCCCGGGCGGGGATCGATCGGCGAGCGCTCCCAGGCGACCCCGCCCAGGACCCATTCCGTCTGCAGTCCCTCGAGCAGGTCGGTGACCGCGAGGGCGCCGACCACGTCGCCGCCGCCGCCCATCCCGATCAGCAGGGCGCGGCTCGCGTCTCTTAACGCCTGGAGTGCCGAGGCCTAAGCGAGTACGAGCTCGCCCTGGCAGATCTCGCGGATCGCCCCGGCGGCGCGCTCGAACTCCTCGTCGGCCATCACGGGCGTCCCTTCGAAGGGGAGGTCGCGATCGATCTCGACCCACGAGCGGCAACCGTGGTGCTCGTCCTTGACCCGGACGGTCACGGGCCGCGGGATCCGGTGAACCCGGAGGAGCAGCACGTACAACGGGTGGCGCCGCTTCCAGGCCAGCCGCTTCTGGGCGTAATCCGAGGTCCAGATGTGGAACGGCGTCAGTGCCTCGACCACGCGGTGGTCGTCGGTCGTGAAGTGATCGGTGATCTCGGCCCAGGCGCGGATCCGGACCCGGTCGGGCTGGGGGATGCCGCCGTCCTGGAGCAGCGCCCGCGGGGGCGGCTCCTCGTCGGGCCAGACGCCCTCCTCGAGGGCGCGACGAAGCTCGGGATGGTGGGACTCGCGGACCAGATCGTTCCGCTGATGGTCGAAGGTGGGGTAGAGGAAGAACTGGTCGTGCTCTACCTCAAAATGCTTGTTCTCCTCGCGGATTCCGCCCTTCCGCAGGGCGACCAGTTGTTCGCCCTCCGCCAGCGCTCGCACGGTCACGGCCCACTCTTTGAAAGCAATCGGCATGAGAGTCAGTGAGTAATCAGATTCGTTCGTGGGCGGGGGGCAGGATGCTCCTACGTCTGACGGGTCGCTCTGTCGCGCGCCCGAGGCTCATCGGAGCCCCCTCGGAGGCGCGCAGTGTAGACCACGAGATTGGCTTTGACAAGGCTTGTGCTCGATTGTCACAAGCCGAAAGGCTTAGTTGTAATAACCGAATAGCCCATTGCAATGCGGCGCGGGGCCTGGTTGACCGGCCAATCGACGGAAGGTGCGGAAAATTCGCAGGCGGTCGCTAAGAATTCGACGCCGAACCGAACCCGCCGCCCCCAGGCGTCTCGATCCGCAGTCGATCGCGGGGCTCGAGCGCCCCTTCGCCCTTGGATGGGATCGGCCTCCCGTTGAGGAGGTCGCGTCCCGTCGCTCCCGGCCGTCCGCCCTCCCGGCCCTGCGGGGCGTGCCTGCGGCGCTCCCCGATCAGCGTGTATCGCATCGGCTCCAGCGCCTCCAGCTCGCGAACGATGCCGTCGCCGCCGCCGTGGCTGCCGGCCCCGCCGCTGCCCCGCCTCACCGAGAGCTCCCTGACCAGCACGGGGAAGTCGCTCTCGAGGGCCTCGATCGGTGTGTTGAGCGTGTTCGACATCGCAACGTGCTCGGCGCTCGGGCCGTCCGCGTCGGGACAGGCCCCCTGACCGCCGCCGATCGTCTCGTAATAGGTCCAATCCTTGCCGGCGAGGGTCAGGTTGTTCATCGTGCCCTGTCCGTTCGCGCCGACCGGGGCGAAGGCGGCGAGCGCCTCGAAGACGAGGTCGGCGACGCGGCTCGAGGTCTCGACGTTCCCGCCGACGACCGCGGAGGGGGGCCGGGCGTTGAGCAGCGATCCCTGCGGCGCGCGCACCGTGACCGGGCGCCAGGCGCCGGCCGAGGGCGGCGCGTCCGGGTCGCATACCACGCGAACGGCGTAGAAGCAGGCCGCCCTGGTCACCGACAGCGGGCAGTTCAGGTTGCCGGCGACCTGCTCCGCGCTGCCCTCGAAGTCGAGGTCGAGCGAATCCCCGGATACCGTCGCCCGCAGCCTCAGGCGGATGTCGTCGTCGCGGCCCTCCAGCCGGTCCTCGGCGGCGCTCTCCCCGTCCGGCATCGCCTCGAGCGCCGCCCGGGTGCGCCGCTCGGCGTAGTCCAGGATCTCGGCCGTCGCCGTTCGCAGCAGATCGATGCCGTTTCTCTGCGCCAGCTGCGTGAGCCGCCGGATGCCGGTCAGGTTCGCCGCCCGCTGAGCACGCAGATCGGCGAGCCGCTGCTCGGGGTTGCGCATCCGCGAGGCGAGCTCGGAGAGCACGGCATCGTCGGCCCTCGTCGGCGGGATCACCACGCCCTCCTGGTCGAGCGTCACCGAGAGCGCCGGCATGCCCCCCGGGGTGGGTCCGCCGATGTCCGCGTGATGGGCGCGGCTGGCGGCGAAGCCGAGCAGCTCGCCCCCCTCGAAAACGGGGCTGATCAGGGTGACGTCGGGAAGGTGAGTGCCGCCGCGGTAGGGATCGTTGAGGATCCAGAGGTCGCCCTCGCGGTGCTCCTCCCCGACGACGACGGCGACGGCGTCGGGCATCGAGCCGAGATGGACCGGGATGTGCTCCGCCTGCATGATCAGCTCGCCCGCTGGGTCGAAGAGGGCCGTCGAGCAGTCATGGCGCTCGGTGATGTTGGGAGAGTGCGCGGAGCGGATCAGCACCGCGCCCATCTCGTCGCACGCCGCGCGCAGCGCACCGGTCATCACCTGCAGCGCGACGGGGTCCAGTCCCGACTTCATCTGACGGGTTGCTCCTCGGCTCCGCCTCGGAGCACCCTCGCATCTACCTCCGCGTCGATCGTCCCGGCTTCGTCCACCGTGGCGCTCCAGCCCGGCGGCAGCACCAGCGTCGCCTCGGGCAGCTCGAACACGCAGGGGCCCTCGGCGGCGAAGCCGGCGGGGGGCTCGCCCCGCAACACGCGAGTCTTCATCCAGGCGCCGCCGAAGCGCGCTTTGCGCTTCGCCTCGGCCAGACCCCCGACCGCCGCGGCTCGGGGATGCGGCTCGGGGCCCGGCTGGACCACCGCGACCCGGATGGTCACCAGCTCCAGCTCGCCCTTCGGGTCCCGGTAGCCGTAGCGGGACTCGTGCTCGCGGGCGAAGTCCTCCGCGAGGCGGGACGGATCGGGCTTCGGCGGGCCGGGGACGGGCAGCTCGAACGCCTGTCCCCTGTAGCGCAGCTCGTAGACGACCTCGATCTCGGCCCCCACCATGCCGGCGAGCAGCGGCTCGCCCAGGGCCGCCACCTCCGAGGCGATGCGGTCTGCGCTGATCTCCTCCCCGGAGAGCAGGACCGTCCTGGCGGTATCTCGCCGCCGGCCGGCGGCGATCAACCCGAGCGCCGAGAGCACGCCGCTTGCGCGGGGGCAGACGATCCGGCTGATCTCGAGCTCGGCCGCCAGCGCGGCTGCGTGCATCGGGCCCGCCCCCCCGAACGGAAGGAGCGCGTAGCCCCTCGGATCCACGCCGCGCTCGACGGTCACGACCCGCAGCGCGCGAATCATCTCCTGGTTGGCGACGCGGACGATCCCCTCGGCGGTCTCGATCTCGCCGAGGCCCAACCCGGCGCCGAGGCTCGCGATGCTGCGCCGCGCCGCCCCCTCGTCGAGGGCGACGCCACCGGCGAGACCCGAGTCGGAGGCGAGGTAGCCGAGCAGCAGGTTGGCATCGGTCACGGTCGCCTCCTTGCCGCCCCGGCCATAGCAGGCCGGCCCGGGCTCGGCGCCCGCCGAGCGCGGCCCGACCCTGAGTGCCCCGCCCGCGTCGCGCCAGGCGACCGAGCCCCCGCCGGCGCCAACCGTGTGGACGTCGACCATCGGCAGCTGGATCGGGCGCCCGTCGATCTCGCGCGAGTCGGTGCGCCTCACCTTTCCGGCGTCCACCACGCAGACGTCGCACGAGGTCCCGCCCATATCGATCCCAATCGCGTCGGGATGCCCCGCGGCCCGGGCGAGCAGGCTCGCCCCGACGGCGCCGCCCGCCGGTCCCGAGAGCACGCTCCACGCGCCCGCCCGGGCGGCCTCAGCGGCCTCCGCGGTGCCACCGGAGGAGCGCATCACCTCCGGCTCGGGCAGGGATCGCTCACGGCAGGCGGCCGCGAGGCTCGCCAGGTAGCGTCCGAGCAGGGGGGAGAGGTATGCGTCGATGACCGTCGTCGAGAAGCGCTCGTACTCGCGAAACGCCGGCAGCACCTCGTGCGAGGCCGAGACGTGGACGTCCGGCAGGGCCTCGCGCAACGCCTCGGCGATCCGTCGCTCGTGGCTCGGATCGCTGAAGGAGAAGAGCAGGCACACCGCGATCGACTCGACCCCGCTGCGGCGTGTCCGGTCGACCAGTCTCTCGACCTCCGCCTCGCTCAGCTGATCGATCGGCCCCGACGTCCCGATCCTCTCCTCGGCCTCGAAGCGCAGGTCCGGGTCCACCAGGGCGCGTGGCCTGGCCCGGCACGGGTGGTAGAGGCTGGGGCGGTTCTGGCGGCCGATGTCCAGGAGGTCGGCGAACCCTCGCGTCGCGATCAGCCCGGTCCTCGCGCCGCGCTCCTCCAGGAGCGCGTTCGTCCCCACGGTCATCCCGTGGGTGAACGCCTCGACGTCGTGCGGCTCGGCCTCGGTCAGGCGGAGGACCTCCTCGACCGCTGCCATCACGCCGCGGGATTGATCGTCGGGCGTGCTCGGCACCTTGGCCGTGCGCAGCCGGTCGCCGTCGAGCAGGGCCGCGTCGGTGAAGGTCCCGCCGACGTCGACTCCGAGCAGCATTCGGCGACGTTATCGATGCAGTGTGAGGTCGCCACCCCTCAGGGCGACCCCACACCGATCTCTCTCTCCCTACGCTGCCGCCGCTTCGACCTCGCGCACCTCGAGGGTCTCCTCGAGATGTTTATGCGAGGGGCAGTAGTCCATTGCCGGCAGGGGCTCCCGCTGACAGGGAGTGCCCTTCCGGGTGCTAGCCAGGCAGTGCCGCTCCTGGCCGTCCAGCGTCACATCGGCGGGTAGAGAGTCGAGAAACTCCTCGACGAGCTCGATGTGCCGCTCTATCACCATGTAAACGCGAACCTGCTCGGCGAGCGCGTAGTGCTCCCGAACCTCCGCGAAGAGGGTCTTGACCGGCCTGGCGAAGTAGCGCCGGTCGGTGACCAGCCGTTGGATGGTCGACTCGCAGGCGTCCAACACCTTCTGCCGGGCCGCGAACGTCCTCTCGGCACCCCCGGACGTGTCGATGCGAGGAGCCAGCTCCCGGTAGATCGAACGACTGAATTGATACATCCGGATCTCTCCTTACCCCCCTGAAGCCTGTCCCGGGGCTCTCCTGCCCCTGGAGACCTTCAGGCGAAGCTGATTGAACCAGGACATACCCAAAATTGGGTTAAGCCAGGATTAAGTAATTTTAAGTAGGCACGACCCACGTTTTTTAGGTAGCCGACCGCTCTAATCCCACGTCTGCCAGGCGAGCTCGTCGCCCTTGCAGACGAGGTGCCGGCCGTCGAGCCGCAGGTCTCGATCCGGGAACTCGAGCCGGCGGTGAGAGCCCCGGGACTCCTCCCGCTCCAGCCCGAAGCGCGCGATCAGGCGAGCGAGCGGATACCGATCAGTGAGCAGCCGTTCGAGCTCGTCCGCCCGCCGCAGGGGCCCGGCGAGGGCCCAGACGGCGTCGCGGGTCTCCGCCGGGGGCGGTTCGAAGCGCCAGGTAGACGGCTCGGGCGCCTCGCTGGAGCCCGTTTCCTCGGCGGCCGCGGCCGCCGCGCGCGCCCCGAGGACGAAGCACTCGGTGAGCGAGTTTGAGGCGAGCCGGTTGGCGCCGTGCAGGCCGGTACAGGCGCACTCTCCGACGGCGAACAGGCCCGGCAGCGTCGAGCGTCCGTCGAGGTCCGTCGCGATTCCGCCCATCACGTAGTGCGACGCCGGCGCCACGGGTATCGGCTCGCGGGCGGGATCGTGTCCGGCGGCGCGGAGCGCCTCGAAGACGTTCGGGAAGCGCGCCTCGCTGATCGCCCGCAGGTCGAGCAGCACGTGATCGGTGCCGTCGCGCGCCATGCGGTCGAGGACGGCAAGGGTGACCTCGTCGCGCGGCGCGAGCTCGTCGGTGAACCGCTCCCCCCGCGCATCGAGCAGCGTCGCGCCCTCCCCGCGGACGGCCTCGGTGACCAGCAGCCCGTCGTACCTCGACCCCGGCGCGGCTAGCGCCGTCGGGTGAAACTGGCAGAGCTCGAGGTCCGCGAGCGCGGCCCCCGCTGCGTGGGCCATCACCGGGCCGGCCCCGATCGCGCCCCAGGGGTTGGTCGTGCGCGCCCAGAGTGCCGCCGCACCGCCGCTCGCCAGGATCGTGGCCCGCGCCCGGATCCGACCGGCGTCGGTGAGCACCCCGTGACAGCGCTCCCCGTCGCTCCACAGCGCCACTGCCGATGTCTCCTCCATCACGTCGACACGCTCGTCCTGCGCGGCCAGCGCCGCGAGCCTCTCGGTGATCCGGCGGCCGGTGCCGGCGCCGCCGGCGTGGACGACCCGGCGGCGCGAGTGACCGCCCTCGAGGGCGAGCGACAGGCTGCCGTCGGGGTCCCGGTCGAACTCGACACCGCGGCGTTCGAGCTCCGCCACCACGCCGGGCGCCTCTCGCGCCAGCAGCTCGGCGGCCGACCGCCGGCAGGAATCGCGTCCGGCTGTCAGCGTGTCCTCGACGTGGAGCTCGGGCGAGTCGTCGCTGCCGATCGCGGCCGCGAGCCCGCCCTGCGCCCAGAAGCTCGAGCTCTCGCTGAGCGGCTTCCTCGACACCACCGCGACCCTGGACCCCGCGTCAGCTGCGGTCAGCGCCGAGTAGAGACCGGCGGCGCCCCCGCCGACAACAACGACGTCGAGGAGATCGTCCGGCGTCATCGGAGCGCAGACCGTATAGGGGTCTACTACCGGGGCCGGTCTTGCGGGGTGCGAGGGCGCTCCGCAAGGAGCGACCCGTTTAATGCAGTTGGAATGCAAGACCTGACCCCGGGGCTCTATCTCCGACATCCGAGCTCGTTCGAGCACGACACCGGCGGGCATCCCGAGAGCGCCAGGCGCCTGACCGCGATCGAGGAGGCGATGTCGGAGCGCGATTGGTTCGGGCTGGAGCTGGTCGAGGCCCCGGCGGCCGAGCGCGAGCAGCTCCTTCGTGTCCACGGGGACGCTCACGTCGACTCGATCGAGCAGCTTGCGGCCCGCGGCGGAGGCCTGATCGACCTCGACACGGTGGCGAGCGCGGGCTCCTGGCGGGCCGCGCTTCATTCCGCCGGCGGGGCCGTGCATGCGGCGGACCGGCTGCTCGCCGAGGGCGGCTTCGCCTTCTGCGGCCTGCGCCCGCCCGGACATCACGCCGAGCGCGGCCGGGCGATGGGCTTCTGCCTGTTCAACAACGTGGCGGTGGCCGCCGCTCACGCGATCGAGAGCGGAGGTGTGGAGCGGATCCTGGTGCTCGACTGGGACGTCCACCACGGGAACGGGACCGAGGCGATCTTCTACGGGTCGTCGCAGGTGCTCTACGCGAGCATCCACCAGAGCCCGCTCTACCCCGGCACCGGAGCCGCGACGGAT
>DASXSZ010000204.1:0-5191 GCA_036505735.1 Solirubrobacterales bacterium | reverse complement strand
CGACCTCGAGCGACCGGCGGTTCGCTACCAGGGCAACTGGATCCCCCATAAGCTGCGTCCCGGGACCGAGGACGGGATCTTCTTCGTCGGCGACTCGGCCGGACACTGCATTCCGCTGACCGCGGAGGGAATCAGGACCGCTTTCTACTTCGGGATCAACCTGGGCGACGAGCTCCGGGCCGTGGTTGAGGGGCGACAGGACCGGAACGACGCGCTTCGCGCCTACGCCGAGTTCGTGGACTCACACGAATCGAAGTTCCGCTGGATGCTCCGGGCCCAGCGGCTGCTGCCGCGGCTCCCCGCCCGCCTGCAGCGCGCCGTGATCAGCGCCGTCGGCCACAAGCGTTTCGTGGACTGGGCGTTCGGCCACTACCTCCGGATCGCGCCGCCTGAATCTGCGGGGCCCCCGCCCGAGCGCGCGGGCGAGCCCGAGGTCGTTCAGGCGGCCGCGTAGCTAGAACCCGCGGCGCTCCCGGAGGCTGTTGACGGAGCGCAGCATGTTGCGGTTGCCGTTCTCGCCGAGCTCGTGCCTGACGACGAACGAGCGGACCGTGAACAGCAACGCGAGCGCTGCGACCACGATCGACGGAAAGAGGACCTCGCTCGGAGCGACGCCGCCGAGCACGGCGAAGAAGACGAACATCACCACCGCCCCGAGACAGAGGACCGAGAGCGGTCCGAGCATCCTGCTCAACATCGGTCACCTCCTGCGATCGTTGAAGTGACCATACGAATCTAGCGCCGGGGGCGGGCGCGATCATCGGCAGAACCGTGTATTCGACGAACGATCGGGCCCGGCGGCGCGGCTAGAAGCCGCGCCGCTCTCGAATTCGCTGCACCTCCCGGAGCGTCTCGTCGTCGTGCTCATGGTGCTCGCTGAGCTCGCGCCTGAGGTGCATCTGGTGAGCTGCAAACAAGGCGCCCAGGCTGACGACGACCAGCGTGAGCCAGAGGACGTCGCCGGGTGCGAAGCCGCCCATGACGACGAAGAAGCCAAACAGCGCAACCGCGCCGACGCACAAGGCCCAGAGGAAGTTGAACATCACGCTCATCGCCTCACCTCCCGTGGAGAGGAGACGTATCAATCGTTGCAAAGTCTACCGCGCCGTCAGCGAACGACCAGGTACGTGCCGGCAAGAAGCAGGCCCACCCCCGCGACGCGGCTTGCGCTGAGCGGGGTCTGCTCAAGGCCGAGGAACCCGATCCGGTCCAGGAGCACGGAGGTGGTCAGCTGGCCGGTGACGGTGGCCGCTGCGACCGCGCCGGCGCCTATCTGGCTGACGAGGACGAGCGCAGAGAAGACATAGGCGGCTCCAAGAGCGCCCCCGAGCAGGTAGTACCACTCGACGTGCGCAACGCTGGAGAGCCCGCCCGCCTTGCCGCTCACCAGGACGATCGCGGCGAGCAGCACCGTCCCCACGGCGAACGAGATCGTCGCCGCGGCGAAGCTCCCGGTGTGCTTACCGAGCCCGGCGTTGATCGGCGCCTGCAGGGCGATGCAGCCGCCGACGATGGCCATGATCAAGACCGCAAAGCCCCTGTCCATCGCGTGATCTTCGCCGATCCGCCGTGTCGACATAGTGGCGATGCGATTCTCATGAAGATCTCAGGCGAAGGCGATTCGATGAGAAGGGCGTGATCGCCGCCTCGACCGCCTCTCAAAGCGCGCCCACGCGCATCGCCGGGGCGCTGCTGCGTACCCAGCCCGACTCGCGGCTGGCAAAGCTGGCCGGCCAGGGATCGGAGGCGGCGTTCGAGGAGATCGTGCGACGCTATCGCCCGGGGCTGGTCTCGTTCACCTCTCCCTGAACAAGAACCAGGCCGCGCAATCAAGATGGAGACGGCGTCAAGAACCTCGCCGAGTACAAGGACGGCACGAGCCCCCGCGAGGCGGACACCGATGGCGATGGGACGACGGACAGCACCGACACGCAGCCGTGCGATCACGATCAGATCAGTCCGCTACTTCGCGGCCAGCCAGTCCTTGCCGACGCCGACGTCGACGGCCAGGCGCGGTTCGAGATCGAAGGCTCGGCACATCTCGCGCTCGACGAGCTCGCCGGCGGCCTCCATCTCGGCGACCGGTCCCTCGAAGAGGAGCTCGTCATGGATCTGCAGTACCAGGCGGGTCTCGAGATCTGAGTCGGCGAGCGCCTTCTGGCAACGCACCATGGCGATCTTGATGATGTCCGCCGAGGTCCCCTGGATCGGCATGTTGACGGCGAGGCGCTCGCCCTGGCTACGGACCTGGGGGCGGCCGGAGCGCAGCTCGGGAATCGGGCGACGCCGGCCGAGCAGGGTGCTCACGTAGCCCTCCTTCCTCGCGGACTCGATGGTCTCCTCGATGTAGCGCTTCACCGCGGGGAAGCGCTCGAAGTAGCGGTCGATATAGGCGCCGGCCTCCTCCTGCTCGATGTTGAGCCGGTCGGCGAGTCCGTAGGCGGAGAGGCCGTAGGCGATCCCGTAGTTGACCATCTTGGCCTTCGAGCGCTCGCCGGGGCTGACCTTCTCCGGATCCGAGCCGAGCACTTCCGCTGCGGTCGCCGCGTGGATGTCCTCGCCGCGGGCGAAGATCTGCTTGAGCGCGTCCTCGCCGGCGATGTGGGCGAGGATCCGGAGCTCGATCTGGTTGTAGTCGGCTGAGAGAAGCCGATGGCCGCGCGGCGCGACGAAGCAGGAGCGGATCGGGCGGCCCTCCTCCGTGCGGATCGGGATGTTCTGCAGATTGGGGTTGGTGCTCGAGAGGCGCCCGGTAGCGGTGGCCGTCTGGTTGAAGGTCGTATGTAGGCGGCCGGTATCCGGGTCGATCAGCTCGGGCAGGGCGTCGAGGTAGGTGCTCTTCAGCTTGGTGAGCTCGCGCCATTGCTCGACCTTGGCAACGATCTCGTGCTCCTCCCGGATCTGGGAGAGCACGCGGGCGTCCGTCGAGAAGCCGGTCTTGCCGCGGCGCTTCTTGGTCAGGCCGAGCTCGTCGAAGAGGATTTCGGCGAGCTGCTGCGGGGAGCCGATCGTGAACTCGTGGCCGGCGAGTTCGAAGATCTCGGCCTGGAGGGTCTCGATTCGCTGCTCGAATCCCTCACCGATGTCCGCGAGGCGCTTCTGGTCGAGGAGCACGCCCGTCTGCTCCATTCCGGCCAGCACCTCGACCAGGGGCATCTCGACCTCGTTCATGAGCTGCTCGATCCCGGCCTCCTTCATCGCCTCGCGCTGGCGCTGGGCGATCTCCCAGACCAGGCGGGCCTCGGCGGCTGGATCGGGCGGCGGCTCCTCGCCCAGCTCCAGCTGGCCGTCTCCTTCGGCGCCCTCGGATTCCTTCGGCGCGGCGGCGAGCCCTCGCTGCGCAGCGATGTCGATCAGGTCGTATGTGCGGCGCGCGGGATCGAGAAGGTAAGCGCCGACCATGGTGTCGTGGCGTAGGTCGAGCGCACCGAGCCCGGCCGCGGCGATCAACCCGTGCTGCGCGCCACCGCCGAGGCTCTTCAGGTCGTGGCCGATCAGGCGGCGCTTGCCGAGCGCGCTCGCCAGCTCGCTCAGGTCGGGGCACTGGCCCTCGACGAGGCGCTTGCCGTCGTAGCCCGCCCAGGTCGAGTCGAAGATCGCCAGGGCCACCTCGCCCTTGGCGAGGTCCTCCACCCCACCCTGCTCCGCGGTCACGTCGAGCTCCTCCTCTACCTTCGCGTCGGGAACGAAGTCAGCGCCGAGCTCCTCCTCCAGGCGCTGAAGGATCACGCGGAGCTCGAACTCGCGGGCGACCTCGCGGAGCCGGCTCCGATCCATCCGCTTCGACATCAGGTCGTCGAGGTCGAGCTCGACGTCGATGTCGGTGATCGCGGTGGCGAGCTGCTTGGAGATCCGGGCGTCCTCGGCGTGGTTGGTGAGGTTCTCCTTGCGCTTGGCGCCGGAGATCTTGTCGACGTTGGCGAGCACGCCCTCCAGGTCGCCGTACTCCTGAAGCAGCTGGGCTGCGGTCTTGTCGCCGATGCCGGGAACGCCGGGGATGTTGTCCGAGGTATCGCCCTTCAGGCCGATCAGGTCGGTGACCAGCTCCGGGGGGACCCCATAGCGCTCGATCACGCCCTCGCGGTCGTAGATCTTGGTGTCGGTGACGCCGCGCGAGGTGGTCATCACCCGCACCTGGTCCTCGACCAACTGGTAGACGTCGCGATCGCCGGAGACGACCATCACCGGGATGTCCTGCTCGCGGGCGCGTCTGACGAGAGAGGCGATCACGTCGTCGGCCTCGTAGCCGTCGACCTTGATGTTGGTGAAGCCGAAGGCCTCGGCGAGCGGCATCAGATGGGGCCACTGATCGCGTAGGAGGTCCGGGCGCGGCTTGCGCTCGGACTTGTAGGGCTCGTAGGTGAGCTCGCGGCCCGACCAGCCGGCGTCCCAGCAGACCACCACCGCCGCCGGGTCGCAGTCGATCAGCATCTTGGCGAACATCGAGGCGAGGCCGTAGATCGCATTGGTCGGGCGGCCGTCGTGGGTGGCGATCGACTCAGGCAGAGCGAAGAACGCTCTGTAGGCGAGCGAATTGCCGTCGATCAGGAAGAGCTCGCCGGGCTTCTGCTTGCCCTTCGCGCCCTTCGCCGGGGCCTTCTGGGTGGTGGCGGGCACACGACCATCTTAGGAGCGGCCCCGGTCCCGCCGATCGCCACCGGCCACCGGCCCATGAGTGGCCGGTAGCCGGCTGACCAAGGCCCGCAGCGACGTCAGGAGGGCGTCTGGCTGTTCACGGACCTGCCGGTAGGTGAAGCACAGGACGCGCTTTCACCTCGGGCTGGGGAAGGCGGTGGCGTCTGCAGAGGCTGAGGAAGAGACGCTCGAGCTCGCTGCGGGTGAGGTCGGGTTCACGCTCGAGGTCGGCATCGGTGATCAGCCGCCGGTCAAGGGCACGGCGGACCGCGCGCCGGAAAACCGGCTGGCGCCGCACTGACAACACCGTGCTGGCGGGAAGCGATCTGCGCGATCACTCGATCCCTATTGGCGGGTTCCGCCCGCATACCTGGCATAAGCCGCCAACTGCCGGCCCCTTCATTGCCGGTTTTCAGGCCCTCGCCCCGGCTGATGGTCTCCACGCGGCGGCCACCGGCCCTCGACGGCCGGTGGGCGCCGCCGGGCGTGTGCAGCGACCCCCGTATCCTTCTCGCCCGATGGCCGCCTCCGCTCAGTACAGCGTCACGGTCCGTGT
>DASXSZ010000203.1:0-65972 GCA_036505735.1 Solirubrobacterales bacterium | reverse complement strand
TGATCGATCCCGGTCCGGACGAGGCCGGGCACATCGAGGCGATTCGCGAGGTCGGCGAGGCGCGCGGAGGGATCGGGACTGTCCTGCTCACCCACGGCCACGGCGACCACAGCGGAGCCGTGGCGGAGCTGGGCATCGAGCCGGCGAGGCCGGACGACGGGGAGGTGGTCGCCGGGCTGCGGGCGATCGCCACTCCCGGCCACGCCAAGGATCACCTCTGCTTTCTGCTGGAGGACGCGTGTTTCACCGGCGACCTGATCCTGGGCGAGGGCTCGACCATCGTCGGGCCTCGGGAGACCGGCGGATCGCTTCGCGACTACATGGAGTCGCTGAGGAAGCTCCAGCTGCTCGACCTCAACGTGCTCTACCCGGGGCACGGCCCGCAGGTCGATGACCCGCAGGCGAAGATCGCCGAGTACATCGCCCACCGCCAGGAGCGCGAGGATCGGCTGGTGGCGGCGCTCGATCGGGGCGAGCGCTCCACAGCCGCCCTGCTCGCGGAGGTCTGGGACGACGTCCCGGAGCAGCTCCGCGGCGCCGCCGCGGTCGCGATGCAGGCTCATCTCGAGAAGCTCGCGGACGAGGGGCGTCTCCCCTCCGACCTTCGTGACTGACCGCCGCGGTCCCGCCCCTGGTATGAAGGTCCGATGGGCATGGATCTAGGCCGCTTCGTGCGCGGCGGAGCCAAGGGCATGGGAGTCGGAACCGCGCTCTTCGGCGCGACCGCCGCCGGGCTCTGGTGGCAGCTCTTCCGCCGTCCCCTGCCTCGCACCTCGGGCGAGCTCACGGTCCGCGGGCTCGAGGACCGGATCGAGATCATCCGCGATCGCTGGGGAATGCCCACCGTCAGGGCACGGAGCGCTGCGGACCTCTGGTTCGGACAGGGCTTCTGCCACGGCCAGGACCGGCTCTGGCAGTGCGACGTCCAGCGACGGATGTCCTCGGGCCGGATCGCCGAGATCGCCGGGGACGCCGGTCTCGCCGCGGACCGGCTGATGCGAACCCTCGGGCTCCGCCGGGCCGCACTGCGCGAGGAGGCCGAGCTCGACTCAGACCTTCGCCCTCTGCTCGATGCCTACTGCGCGGGGCTCAACGAGGCGGCGCGCGTAGCTTCCGCTCCGCCGGCGGAGCTCCAGCTGCTGCGGCTGGAGTTCGAGCCCTGGCGCCCCGCGGACATGCTCGCCGGCGGCAAGCTGCTCTCCTTCGGGCTCTCGACCAACTGGGAGCGCGAGCTCCTGCGGGCTGACCTGGTCCGGGAGCTGGGTGAGGAGCGCGCGGTGCGGATCGACCCGACCTACCCGAAGGGCAATCCGGTGGTGCTCCGGCCCGGCCACGGCTTCGAGGGGGACGGGCTCGCGCTCGCCGAGCAGATCGGCCGGGTACGCGAGCAGATCGGCCTGGCCGCCGCCTCGAGCGGGTCGAACAACTGGGCGGTCAGCCCCGACCGCTCGGCCACCCGAGGCGCCCTGCTCGCCGGCGACCCGCACCTGCCCAGCGGGATGCCCGGGGTCTGGTACGAGGTCGGGCTCGAGCTCGACGGCCGGAGCTGCCGGGGAGCCTCGATCCCAGGGCTGCCCGGCATCTCCCTCGGCCAGAACGACGACGTCGCCTTCGCCTTCACCAACGTGATGGCCGACGTCGAGGACCTGTTCGTTGAGCGGATCGAGGACGAGAGCTACGAGTACCGGGGTGAGCAGCGGCCCCTCGAGATCCTCGAGGAGCTGATCACCGTCCGCGGCCGGGATCAGGCCGAGCGCCTCGAGGTGCGGATCACCCACCACGGCCCGATCGTCAACCAGGCGCTCGGCGCCGACGATGAGCAGCCGCTTGCGCTTCGCTGGGCGGCGCTGGACGAGCCCTCGGTCACCCATGCCCACGTCGGGGTACTGGAGCCGCGCAGTGGACCGGAGCTGCTGGAGCTGCTTCGCACGCTGACGATGCCCGTCTCGAACCTCGTCTGGGCCGACCGGCACGGATCGATCGGCTACAAGATGGTGGGCAGCATCCCCATGCGAAAGGGCGACTGCCCCGACCTGCCCAAGCCGGGCTGGACCGGCGAGTTCGAGTGGGACGGCTGGATCCCCTTCGAGGAGCTCCCCGAGCTCACCGACCCGGAGCAGGGCTTCATCGTCACGGCCAACAACCGGGTGGTCGATGACTCCTACCCCCACCACATCACCAGCGACTGGCTCGACGGCTACCGGGCGGCGCGGATCGAGCACCTGATCGGCGAGACCGAGGAGCACGACCTGGACAGCTTCCGGCGCATGCAGACCGACCTCTACTCGATCCCGGGCGACGAGGTCGTGCATCGCCTGGCGCGGCTCGAGCCGACGAGCCAGCGCGAGGTCCGAGCGGTCGAGAGGCTGAAGAGCTGGGACCGCCGGCTCGGCCCGCGGACGGTCGCCGGGACGATCTATCAGGCCTTCCTGCTTCGCCTCGCGCGAGAGTTCACCAGGGCGGCGATCGGCGACCGCGACCTCGCCGAGCGCTACCTGGACCGCGCGGACAACGGGTTCATCGCCCACGTCACCTCGCCCTGGCGCTGGCACGCCCACCTGTTGGATCTGTGGGAGGACGCCGATGAGGAGCTGATCGGCGGCTCCTGGGACGAGCTTGTCCTCGAGGCGCTCCGCGGCGCGCTCGACGACCTCGAGGACCGCTTCGGTCCGGATCCCGAGCAGTGGCGCTGGGGCCAGGTCCACGCGCTCGAATTCCCGCATGCGCTCGGCGCCGGACATCCGATCGCGGACTGGGTCTTCAACCGGACGCTCCATCCCGGTGGCGCGCAGGAGACGATCGCCCAGATCGCCTACAACCCCAACGACCCCTACCACGCAATCTGGGCGCCGAGCTGGCGGATGGTGGCCGATCCCTCTGCGCCGGACCGCTCCGGATGGCAGGCGTTCACCGGCCAGTCCGGCCACGCCTGGAGCCGCCACTACGACGACCTGCAGCCGCGCTGGGAGGGGGGCGCAGTGCAGCCGATGCGGGGAGAGGAGCCCTTCGAGACCCTCGTCGTGGCACCGGCGGACGGCGTTGCCGGCGGCTGATGCCCTCGCGGCGGGACCTGATCAAGCTCTCCGACGAGGAGCAGCGTGAGCTGATCGATCGCGAGAGGATCGTGGTCGTCTCCTCGCTCGGTCCCCGCGGCTGGCCGCACGTGATGCCGCTCTGGTACGTCCCGCGGGATGGGGAAATCTGGATCTGGACCTACGCCAAGTCGCAGAAGGTGAGGAACCTGGAGCGCGATCCGCGCGCGACCCTGTTGATCGAGACGGGGGTCGAGTATTCAGAGCTGCGCGGCATCCAGATCGAGGCCGAGGCCGAGCTGATCCGCGACACCGAGCGGATCGTCGACTTCGCGAAGGAGCTCACCATCCGCTACAGCGAGGGGATCGACTCGGTCGAGGGAGATGCGGCCGCGGGCCTCCTCGCGCAGGCGCCCAAGCGGGTCGCGATCCGCTTCCGCCCCAAGCGAGTCGCGAGCTGGGACCATCGCAAGCTCGGGGGGATCTATTAGTCGGGATCTGGGTGAGATCTTTCAATCTCCCCAATTTGCGGGAGAATCCCGCGAAAAGTGGCAGAATCACGATCCTTGTGAATAGGAGATCCTTCAGGGGGGCGCGACGGATCGCGGTGGCACTCGGGGCAATTGGCGTCCTGATGATGAGCGCCGGTAGTGCCCATGCCGGGGTCCTCTCCAGCTCCGGCGGCATCATCACCTACGTCGCGAACCAGGGTGAGAAGAACGACGTCCTGGTCGATACCGCAACGTTCTTCGGCGGCAGCGTGCCTGTGTACACCTTCAAGGATGCCGACGCCAACCCGATCTCGATCAGCGGCGGTCCCTGCGAGTTCTTCAACGGCGTGGCGTCGTGCCGGCAGGAATTCGTCGGCAGCCTGATCATCGACGTGCGCGACCGCGACGACACCGCGCAGGTGGCCGAGACCGTCCCCGTCGGCGCCCTGATGATCGGCGGCCGCGGCAATGACAACCTGATGGGCGGTAACGGCGGCGACATCCTGAAGGGCAACAACAACCGGGATTCCCTGCGCGGACGGGGCGGGGCGGATACCTACAAGGGCGGCCGCGGCCGGGACAACCTGCAGACCCTGGATGGGCTCAGGGACACCTTCATCTCGTGCGGTGATGGCCACGGTGACATGGTTCGCCGGGACAGAATCGATCCGAAGCCGCACCATTGCGAGTTCGCCAACAAGAACCCCTCTAAGCCGCACTAGCCGCCGCAAACCGTCGGCCGGTGTTCGCGGCCGAGGGTCTAGCCTTGCCGCGTCATGGAAGCGCTCAAGGGGTTGATTCTCTCGGGAGGTGCCGGCACGCGCCTGCGCCCGATCACCCACACCTCGGCAAAGCAGCTGGTGCCGGTGGCCAACAAGCCGGTGCTCTTCTACGGCATCGAGGCGCTGGTCGAGGCGGGAATCACCGAAATCGGCGTGATCGTCGCGCCCGAGACCGGCGAGGAGATCCGGCAGGCGGCCGGTGACGGCTCGGCCTTTGGCGCGTCGATCACCTACGTCGAGCAGGAGGCGCCGCTCGGGCTCGCCCACGCCCTGCTCACCGCCGAGCACTACCTCGGCCAGAGCCCCTTCGTCATGTACCTGGGGGACAATCTGCTCCGCGATGGGATCGTCGAGCTGGTCGAGGTCTTCCGCCGCTCGGAGCCCGACGCGCTGATCCTGCTTACGCACGTCGAGGATCCGTCCGCCTACGGGGTGGCCGAGCTCAACGGCGACCGCGTCGTGCGGCTGGTCGAGAAGCCGAAGGATCCGCCCAGCGACCTCGCGCTGGTCGGCGTCTACATGTTCGGTCCCTCGATCTTCGAGGCGGCTCACGGGATCGAGCCCTCGGCGCGCGGCGAGCTCGAGATCACGGACGCGATCGACGCCCTGATCGACTCCGACCGACGCGTCGAGCCCCACATCGTCAAGGGCTGGTGGAAGGACACCGGAAAGCTCGAGGACATGCTCGAGGCGAACCGGCTCGTGCTCGAGGACATCGAGCAGCGCATCGACGGCGACCTCGACTCCGCTTCTCGCGTCGAGGGCCGCGTCGTGATCGAGCGGGGAGCCAAGCTGGAGCGATCCGTGGTCAGGGGGCCCGCGATCATCGGCGCCGACTCCCGGATCTCGGACTCGTACATCGGCCCCTACACGGCCATCGACCGGAACGTCGTGATCACAGGGTCGGAGGTCGAGCACTCCATCGTCCTCGCCGGGTCGAGCATTCGCGACCTGCACGCCCGGATGGAGGCGAGCCTGCTCGGGAAGAACGTCAGCCTGAGCCGCAGCGAGGGCATGCCGAAGACGCTGCGCTTCCTGGTCGGCGACAACGCGGACATCTCGATCCCATGAAGGTCCTGGTGACCGGCGCCGGCGGCCAGCTCGGCAACGACGTGGTCCGGGTCGCACAGGAGATCCGCCACCAGGTCGTGGCGCTTGGCCACGAGGACCTGGACGTGACGGACCCCGCCGGGGTCGAGCGGGTGATCACTCGCGAGCGCCCGGACGCGGTCATCAACTGCGCAGCCTGGACCAACGTCGACGCCGCCGAGGAATCCGAGCACGACGCATCGCTGATCAATGCTCAGGGAGCGGGATTCGTCGCGGACGCGGCGGCGAAGGTGGGCGCGAAGGCCGTCTACATCTCGACCGATTACGTCTTCGACGGGACCAACGGACCGTACGGCGAGTCCGACGACCCGGCGCCGATCAACGCCTACGGGCGCACCAAGCTCGCGGGGGAGCGCGCGACCGCCCTGGTCAACCGGCGCAGCTTCATCGTGCGGTCCTCATGGCTGTTCGGGCCGCGCGGCGGGAACTTCGTGGAGACGATGCTGCGGCTCGGCGAGGGCGGCGGGCCCGTGGTCGTCGTCCACGACCAGGTCGGCTGCCCGACCTACACGGGCCACCTGGCGGTTGGGCTGCTTCGCCTGATCGAAAGCGCGGCCTACGGCATCCACCACATGGCCGCAGAGGGAAGCTGCTCCTGGTACGAGTTCGCGATGGAGATCTTCCGCCAGGCCGAGGTGGTCACCAGGGTGATGGCGTCGACCACCGACATGATGGAGCGGCCGGCGAAGCGACCGGCGAACTCCGTGCTGATCAGCCGTCGCTCGGCCCCGATCACACTGCCTCCCTGGCAGCGCGGCCTCTCGGACTATCTCGCCCGCCGCGACCAGGCGGAGGAGGACGCGCCGAGACGGCGTTCGAGCGCGTCGCGGCGGCAGCCGATGCTCGACTGGACCCGCCGGGAGCGCGAGGAGCGCGAGGCGGACGGCGCGGAGATCGGGGAGGCCGAGGGAGGCGAGGGCCAGGACGCGGCATGAGGATCCTGGTCGCCGGCGGCGCCGGTTTCATCGGCTCGAATTACGTTCGACTGCACCTCGAGACCCATCCCGAGGACGGCATCCGGGTCATCGACAAGCTGACCTACGCCGGGCGCCGCGAGAACCTCGATGGGCTCTCCGAGGAGCGCTTCGAGCTGATCGAGGCCGACATCGCCGATCGCGAATCCGCCAGGGCGGCCGTCGACGGTTGCGACGCGGTGGTCAACTTCGCCGCCGAGTCGCACGTCGACCGATCGATCGAGGCGCCGGGGGAGTTCATCACCACCGACGTCTATGGCACCTACGTCCTGCTCGAGGCGGCCCGCGACGCTGGGACACGCCACCTCCAGGTTTCGACCGATGAGGTTTACGGCGACTTCTTTCAGGGCTCCGCCACGGAGGAATCGCCGCTCAACCCGTCCTCCCCCTACTCGGCCTCGAAGGCCGGTGGCGATCTGCTGGTTTCGGCGTTCGCGCGGACCTACGGCGCCGAGGCGCTGATCATCCGGGCGTCGAACAACTACGGGCCGCGCCAGCATCCCGAGAAGCTGATCCCGCTCTGCATTCTCAACGCCCTCGCCGGCGATCCGCTGCCGGTCTACGGGGACGGCATGCAGGTCCGCAACTGGCTTTTCGTCGAGGACTGCTGCGCCGCGGTCGACATGGTGCTCGAGCGGGGCGAGCCGGGCAACGTCTACAACGTCGGCGGGCCGGACGAGCTGCCCAACCTCGAGGTGGTGAAGCGCATCCTCGCGCTCACCGATCGCGACGAGTCCCTGATCGAATACGTCACCGACCGGCCCGGCCACGATCGCCGCTACTCCCTCTCCGCCGCCCGCCTGCGGGAGCTCGGCTGGGAGCCGGCGGTCCACTTCGACGAGGGAATCGAGCGCACCGTGGCCTGGTACCGCGACAACGAGTGGTGGTGGCGGCCGATCCGCTCCGGCGAGTACCGCGACTACTACGAGCGGCAGTACGGGAAGGCCCTGAAGTGAGCTTCCGCCGCCTGGCCACGGAGATCGACGGCGTCGTGCTGATCGACCCGACGATCCACGGCGACGAGCGCGGCTTCTTCGTCGAGACCTTCCGCGAGAGCGAGATGAGGAAGCTCGGCATCGACGTCGACTTCGTCCAGGACAACCACAGCCGCTCCGGCGGCCAGGTCCTGCGCGGCCTGCACATGCAGCGCGGCCAGGCGAAGCTGGTCCGCTGCGCGCGGGGCCGGATCTTCGACGTGGCGGTGGACCTGCGGCCCGACTCCCCGACCTACAAGCACTGGGAGGGCTACGAGCTGGATGACGCCGACCACCGCCAGCTCTTCATCCCGGACGGCTTCGGCCACGGCTTCTGCGTGCTCTCGGACTCGGCCGACGTGCTCTACCGGCTGTCGAGCTACTACGACCCCGAGCTCGAGTTGGAGGTGGCATGGGACGATCCGGAGATCGCGGTCGACTGGCCCATCCGGGACCCGATCCTCTCGGATCGCGACCGCGGCGCTCCCCGCCTGGCCGACGTGGCTCAGTCCCTCGCCAGGTGACGATCCGGACCCGCACCTGCATCAGCCTCGACGGCTTCATCGCGACGCCCGAT
Source organism: Solirubrobacterales bacterium (assembly GCA_036505735.1). Lineage (GTDB taxonomy): Bacteria > Actinomycetota > Thermoleophilia > Solirubrobacterales > 70-9 > DASUPK01. Next base: position 58,032 of record DASXSZ010000203.1, on the reverse strand, counting down.
GGGCTGCCGGTGCGGTGGAGATCGTCTACGACTGTGACTAAGGGCCGTTGCCGTCTGTGAGTCCCGGGTGGACGCCGGGACCGATCGCCTGGCGCTCGACGATCTTCCGCAGGAGCGACACCAGGCGCTCCCGGTCGGCCTTGTTCATCCCGCGCGTAAGCTCGGCCTCGTGCTCGCTCGCGATCTTGCGGCCGCGGGCGAGCAGCTCGCGGCCCTTCTCGGTCAGGTAGAGAGCATGGACTCGACGGTCGCGAGGATACTGCCGGCGCTCGATCAGGCCTCGGCTTTCGAGCTCGTCGACGATCGCCACCATGCGGCTGGCGGGCGCGTGAATCGCCTCCCCGATCGCCTGCTGTGAAAGGCCCTCGGAGGCGTCTACCACGTTGAGCACGCGGAAGAGCGGCGGATGGAGGTCGATCGCCGCAAGTCTCTCGGCGAACCGGCGCGACGCGTAGATGCCAACCTGAGAGAGCAGAAAGCCGATGCTCCAGGGTGCCTTGTCTGAGGCGAGCGGCCGGGCACCCGCCTTTGTCACGTTTTTCCGATGAGTTTCGTCCTTAGATGTAGTCACTAGGGCATCGCTCCCGGGAGACTAGAGCAGTTCGTTTTTGCTATGAATCATTGCTCTCGGTAATCGTTGAGGCAGTAAAGGAATTGTGACTCAAGGGGGAACAGGATGACCCGTCACCTAGCCCGTCTTGCTGACATCGCATATCGGCACCGCGGCCGCATGGTCCTCGCCTGGATCGCGGCCATGGTCCTGATCATCGGGGTCGGCTCCGCCCTCAAGGGCGAGAACAAGGCCGACTACAACACCCCCGGCTCGGACTCGAAGGCGGCGAGCGACATCACCGAGCAGCGCTTCGGCGGCTACTCGGCGCAGGAGGTCTACGTCACCTGGAAGCACCCGGCGGGCGCCCAGAGCCCCGCGGTCCAGCAGCGGATGAACGCCTTCTTCGCCCAGGCCGAGAAGGTCCAGAACATCGCAGGCCACACCCCGATCCGCTACTCCCAGAACGGGCAGATCGGGACAACCACGCTTCCGCTGACCGTCCCGGGCTGGGACGTCACCAAGGATCAGGGGACCAAGCTGATCGACGCCGCCCAGGCCAACGACGGCAATGGTCTTGAGATCAAGCTCGGCGGCGACCCGATCAATCGCGCTGAGGAGCAGAGCAGCCCCGAAGGGGTTGGGTTCTTCGGCGCAGCGATCGTCCTCCTGATCGCCTTCGGCTCGGTCGTCGCGGCTGGACTGCCCCTGTCGATCGCCCTGATCGGGCTGGGAATCTCGTCTGCCGGGCTGATCCCGCTGCTCGCCAACGTGATTGACGTACCCGACTGGACCACGGCGGTCTCGGGACTGATCGGGATCGGCGTCGGCATCGACTATTCGCTGCTCGTCCTGACCCGGTTCCGCTCGGCGATGAACGGCGGGAAGAACCGGCACGACGCCGTCGTCGAGGCGATCACGACCGCTGGGCGGAGCGTGATCATCGCCGGCCTCACCGTCGTCATCGCGGTCCTTGGCCTATTCCTCACGGGCCTGTCCTACATGTACGGTGTCGCGCTCTCGGCCGCGATCGCCGTCCTGGTCGTGATGCTCGCGGCGATCAGCCTGCTGCCGGCTTTGCTCTCGTATCTCGGGCCGAGGGTCGACCGGCTTCGCATCCCCCTCCTGGGGCGGACGCTCAGGACCGAGGCCAACGGCAAGGAGTCTCCGGCGGCCCGCTGGAGCCACATGGTCCAGCGCCATCCCTGGTCGGCGGCGATCGTCGCCACGGCGATCCTGCTTGCATTGGCTGCACCCGCCCTCGGTATGCGGCTCGGCTTCCCCGACGCCGGCAACGACCCGCCCGGCACGATGACCCGCCAGTCATATGACCTCACGGCCGAGGGATTCGGCCCGGGCACCAACGGCCCGGTGGTGCTGGCCGCGGAGCTACAGGACCCCTCGCAGAAGACGACCATGGACAGTCTCGCCAACCGCATCAAAAGCGATCCCGACGTCGCCTTCGTCTCACCAGTTCGCATCAACCCGCCGGGCGACGCCGCGCTGATCACGGTGGTCCCGAAGAGCTCGCCCCAGGACTCTGCGACCTCGGACCTCGTCAGGCAGCTTCGCGACGACACCATCCCGACCGCCGTCGGCAGCTCGGGCATCCAGGTGAAGGTGGGCGGAGTAACCGCAGCGCTGGAGGACCAGAGCAACTACATGAAGGACCGCCTGCCGCTCTTCATCGCCGGCGTAGTCGGGCTCTCGTTCCTCCTGCTGCTGGTGGCCTTCCACTCCCCGTTCATCTCGCTGAAGGCTGCGGTGATGAACCTGCTCTCGGTGAGCGCCGCCTACGGTGTGATGACGCTGGCGGCGAACGGGGGCGGACTCAGCAACCTGATCGGCATCGACCACGAGGTGCCGGTGGCACCGTTTATGCCCGTGATGATGTTCGCCATCCTCTTCGGCCTCTCGATGGACTACGAGGTCTTCCTGATCTCGCGAATCAGGGAGGAGTACCTGAAGGACGGCGACACCCGGCGTGCGGTCGCCGACGGGCTCGCAAAGACGGCCCGAGTGATCACCGCCGCAGCGGCGATCATGGTGGTCGTCTTCCTGGCGTTCGTCACGTCAAGCCAGGTCTTCCTAAAGCTGTTCGGGATCGGCCTGGCGTCCGCTGTCTTCCTCGACGCCACTCTGATCCGGATGGTTCTGGTACCCGCTGTGATGCAGCTCCTCGGCAAGCGCAACTGGTGGATCCCGGACTGGCTGGAGCGGATCCTGCCGCGGCTCGACGTCGAGCGGGTCGCCGTCGGGACGGCGGAGGGTCAGCCTTAGTCAGCCCCAGAGGCTGCCTAGACTGCCCAGTGTGAAGGGCGTCGTCGCGCAGAAGCCTGCGTGCCGCCATTGCGGCGCGACCCTCGAGCGGTCCTTCTCGCGGTGCCCGAAGTGCGGGCGTCGCTCGCTCCTCTCGCTGATCCTGCCGCGCGGGCGGCGCACCTAGACGGACCCGCGGGCCGCCGCGGGGACCGAAGCCGGCATCGCTGATCTGTAAGGTCAGTAGGTTGGCCATGAGTACGTCCGCGACCCCGAAGTCACCCCTGGAGCTCTTCTCGCAGCCTGTTCGCAAGTGGTTCCGGGCGTCATTCGAGGCCCCGACGCCCGCCCAAGAGGCGGGCTGGCCCGCGATCGCGTCGGGCGGGCACACGCTGATCTGCGCCCCGACCGGCTCCGGCAAGACGCTGGCCGCGTTCCTCTGGGGCATCGACCGCCTGGCGCGCGAGCCCGAGCGGCTCGGCTCGGGCGTGCGGATCGTCTACATCTCGCCGCTCAAGGCCCTCTCCTACGACATCGAGCGCAACCTGCGGGCGCCCCTGCAGGGAATCGGGGCGCCGATCGCGGTCGCGCTCCGCACCGGGGACACCCCCCAGTCCGAGCGTCGCGCCATGCGCCGCGAGCCGCCGGACATCCTGATCACCACCCCGGAGTCCCTCTACCTGATGATCAGCTCGCAGGCTCGCGAGATCCTCGGCGGGGTCGAGGCCGTGATCGTCGACGAGATCCACGCAGTGGCGCCGTCGAAGCGCGGCTCGCATCTGGCACTGACGCTGGAGCGACTAGATCACTTGGCTGCCGGCGCGCGAATCCAAAGGATTGGACTGTCTGCAACTCAGCGGCCGCTGGAGCGCATCGGCGGCTTCCTCGTTGGGGCTGGGCGCGACTGCGAGGTCGTTGACGCCAGCGAGCCGAAGCAGCTCGACCTTGAGATCGTCGTCCCGGTCGAGGACATGGTCGAGCCCAGCCCACTGTCCAACAAGCGGCGCGACGGCGCCGACACGGGCAAGACTCCACACCAGAACCTGAAGACCTCCCCCGAGCGCATCGACCCCGGCCCGATCGAGGCCTCGCTCGATCCCGCCACCAACACCCGATCGATCTGGCCGGCGATCTACCCCGAGCTGCTCCGCCTGGTCCGGGAGCACAGCTCCACGATCGTCTTCGTCAACAACCGCCGCGCCGCGGAGCGGATCGCGAAGCGCCTCAACGAGATGCATAACGACGAGCTCGAGCAGGAGCTGCCAGCCACCGAGCATGCCGGGAACTCCAAGAACGGCGACGAGCCGCCGGCCGAGATCGCCCGCGCCCATCACGGCTCGCTCTCGCACGAGGAACGGGCCCTGGTCGAGGAGCTGCTCAAGTCGGGCGACCTCCCCTGCCTGGTCGCCACCTCCTCGCTCGAGCTGGGCATCGACATGGGCGCGGTCGACCTGGTGATCCAGGTCGAGTCGCCGAAGTCGGTGACCCGGGGGCTGCAGCGCGTCGGGCGCGCCGGGCACACCCTCGGCGAGGTCTCGAAGGGGCGGATCTTCCCCAAGTTCCGCGCCGACCTGCTCGAGTGCGCCGTGGTCGCCCGCCGCATGCGCTCCGGGGAGATCGAGGAGACCGTCATCCCCCAGAACCCCATCGACGTGCTCGCGCAGCACCTGGTCTCGATGGCCGCCCTCGACGAGTGGGAGGTCGACGAAGTCGAGCGCCTGGTCCGCTCGGCGCAGCCCTTCTCCGAGCTCTCGCGCGAGCAGCTCGAGAACGTCCTCGACATGCTCGACGGCCGCTACCCGTCCGAGCGCTTCGCCGAGCTGCGGCCCCGGATCGTCTGGGATCGCACCAAGGGGACGATGCGCGGGCGTCCCGGCGCCCGCCAGCTCGCGGTCGCCAACGCCGGGACCATCCCCGATCGCGGCCTCTACGGCGTCCACCTCCCGGACGGCCGCCGGGTGGGCGAGCTCGACGAGGAGATGGTCTACGAGGCCAGGCCAGGCCAGACATTCCTGCTCGGGGCGAGCACCTGGCGGATCGAGGAGATCACGCGCGACCGGGTGATCGTCACCCCGGCTCCCGGCACCCCCGGCGCCGTCCCCTTCTGGCGCGGCGACGGAATCGGCCGCCCGGCCGAGCTCGGCAAGGCGATCGGCGCCTTCAGCCGCGAGGCGGTCAACGCCGACCCCAAGAAGCTGGCGACGGAGAACGACCTCGACAAGCTCGCCGCGCAGAACCTCGTCAACTACCTGACCGAGCAGCAGGCCGCGACCCGGGTCGTCCCCTCCGATGAGGCGATCGTGATCGAGCGTTTCCGCGACGAGATCGGCGACTGGCGTCTCTGCGTCCTCTCCCCCTGGGGCGGCCGGGTCCACGCGGCCTGGGGCCTGGCCCTCTCGGCCAAGATCCGCGACGAGCGCGATCTCGAGGCCGACGCGATCTGGTCCGACGATGGGATCGTCGTCCACCTCCCGGACGCCGACGAGCCGCCGCCCGGCGACCTGGTGATGATCGAGCCTGACGAGCTCGAGGACCTGGTGATTCGGGAGCTTTCGGGCTCCGCCCTGTTCGGTGCCCGCTTCCGCGAGAATGCCGCGCGCTCGCTGCTCATCCCGCGGGCCTGGCCCGGCAAGCGGACCCCGCTCTGGCAGCAGCGTCTCAAGTCCCAGAGCCTGCTCGAGGTCGCCCGGGACTTCCCGCGCTTCCCCGTGATCCTCGAGACCTACCGCGAGGTGATGCGCGACGTCCTCGACCTGCCGGCGCTGCGCGACCTGCTCCGCGACCTCCAATCTCGCAAGATCACGATGGTCGAGGTCGAGACACCCACCGCGTCGCCCTTCGCCTCCTCGCTGCTCTTCGACTACGTCGCCACCTACATGTACGAGGGCGACACACCGAACGCGGAGCGCCGCGCCGCCGCCCTCGCGCTCGACCGCGATCTGCTCGCCGAGCTGCTCGGCCAGGAGGAGCTCCGCGAGCTGATCGATCCGCAGGCGCTCGAGGAGGTCGCGGAGGCCCTCCAGCACCTGACCGAGGCCGCCAGGGCGAAGGATCGCGACGGCCTCCAGCAGATCCTCCGCCGCCTGGGAGATCTGACCGCTGAGGAGTGCCAGCAGAGGGTCGAGGAGGGGTATTCCGCGGAGTCGATGCTCGACAAGCTCGTCAAGGAACGCCGCGCGGCGGTGGTCAGGATCGCGGGCGAGGAGCGCTACATCGCCGCCGAGGATGCCGGCCTCTACCGCGATGCCCTCGGCGTGCCGCCGCCCGCGGGCCTGCCCGAGAGCTTCCTCGAGGAGGTCGAGGACGCCCTGGTCTCGGTGATCAGGCGCTACGCCGCCACCCACGTTCCCTTCCCCACCCGCCAGCTCGCCGACCGCTATGGCGTCGACCCCGGCTCGGCCCTGAAGGAGCTGGAGCGCGCCGGGGAGGTCGTCCGCGGCGAGCTCCTCCCCGGTGGCTCATCGCGCGAGTGGTGCGAGGCGGACGTGCTTCGGCGCCTTCGCCGGGCGAGCCTGGCCCGGCTGCGCCACGAGGTCGAGGCGACCGACCAGAGGGAGCTGGCTCGCTTCCTGCCGAGCTGGCAGAACGTCGACGCCCACGGACGCTCGGGCGCGGGGCCGGACCGCCTGCGGGAGGCCCTCATCTCGCTCCAGGGCGTCGTCCTGACGCCGAAGACCTGGGAGCGGGATGTCCTGCCGCGGCGGCTGGGCGAATACAGCCCAACCTGGCTCGACGAGCTCTGCACCAGCGGCGAGCTCGTCTGGGTCGGCGCCGGTGCGCTGGGCCGAAGCGACGGCCGCGTGGCCCTCTACTTCCGCGAGGACGTCCGCCTCGCCGGACCGCCGCCGGCGAACGCCAAGATGGACCCGCCCGAGGGCGAGAGTCATGACGCGATCCGAGAGCGCCTGGCCCAGGGCCCTTGCTTCTGGCTCGACCTGCTGGAGCTGGAGGGCTCGGCGGAGGAGCTCCACGAGGCGCTCTGGGACCTCGCCTGGTCGGGCGATGTCACCAACGACGCCTTCGCCCCGCTGCGTGCCCCGCGCCTGCGTGCAGCCCAGCGGTCGGAGCGCGGAGGGCGCCGCTTCGCACGCCGGCGGGCGGCGGCCGCCGGAACGGTTCTGGGTCGCTGGTCGCTCACCTCGCCCCTCTTCGCGGACGCCCCCTCCGCGGGACCCCGGATGCGCGCGCTGGCGGAGTTGATGCTGGAGCGCCACGGGATCGTGACCAGGGAGACGGCGATCGCCGAGGGCATCCCAGGCGGGTTCGCCTCGATCTACGGAGAGCTGCAGAACCTCGAGCTGCTCGGCACGGCCAGGCGGGGCTACTTCGTCGAGGGGCTGGGCGGGGCACAGTTCGCCCTTCCCGGCGCGGTCGAGAGGCTGCGGAGCCTGCCGCGGGCGGACGGCTCGCTCCAGGTGCTCGCCGCCACCGATCCCGCCAACCCGTACGGAGCGACCCTGTCGTGGCCGAAGCTCGACGGGCAGCGACGGCCGGCCCGGACCGCGGGCGCCTACGTGATGCTCCGCGACGGGGAGCCGCTGCTCTACGTCGAGCGCGGCGGCAAGGGAATCCTGCGCCTCCAGCGGCTCAGCGACGAGGAGCTCGCCGCCGCGCTCGCCGAGCTCGCCGATGCCGCCCAGCGGGGGCTGATCGAACGGCTGGCGATCGAGCGGTTGGACGGGGAGCCGGTGATCGGCTCGGGAATGGAGGCGGCCCTGATCGAGGCCGGCTTCCGCAGACAACCTCGCCGCCTGGTCGCATAGGGATATGCGAGGGCGCTCCGATAACGCGAGGTCGCGCGACAGCGCTACCCGTGAGATGTCGGAGGAGCGACCCGTTTAATCGTGGAGGGTGATTCGATCCTCCGCCTCGCCCGGCGCCTCGACGAGAGCCTCGCCGGGGCGGAGGTGTCCGTGCGCACGCCCGGCCCGAGACGCACGTCGGGGCTGCCGCCCACCGAGCTCGACGGCCGAGTGCTCGAGGGGGTGGAGAGCCGAGGCAAGCACCTGTTCCTTCACTTCGAGGGCGGGCTCACCCTGCACAGCCATCTCGGGATGCGCGGCTCCTGGCACCTCTACGAGTCGGGCGAGCGCTGGAGGCGACCCGCACACCAGGCGTGGATCTCCCTCGCCGGCCGGGGCCGCGAGGCGGTCAACTTCGGCGGCTCCACGATGCGGATCGCCCGGGAGGCTCAGCTCCGGCGCGACCCGCGCCTGGCGCGCCTCGGCCCGGATCTCCTGGCCGAGGATTTCGACCGGAGCGCTGCGCCAGGTCGCCTCCGCGCCGCGGGTCCGGCGGCCGAGCTCGGCGACGCCTTGCTCGATCAGACCCTGATCGCCGGGATCGGGAACATCTTCAAGTCGGAGGGGTGCTTCGAGGCGAAGGTCGATCCCGGGCGTCCACTGAGCACGGTCGCGGACGAGGAGCTGGCGTCTGTGCTGGAGCTGACGCGCGCGCTGATGCTCGAGGCCGCGGAGACGGGCCGCCAGCCTAGCCGCGTCTACCGCAGGTCCGGGCAGCCATGCCAGAGGTGCGGAACGGCGATCCGGTCCCGCGCTCAGGGAGATTCCGCGCGGATCACCTACTGGTGTCCGCGGTGTCAGCCGCCTGAGCAGGGCTGAGCAGTCCTCAGCATTCTTTGCCCAAGTCGCGGATAATCGACCGCGGATTGGAGAGAGGAGCAAGACAAGGGATTCTCGAGCTCCTGGGCCGCGTTCCCCTGTTCTCGGAGCTCTCGGCCGACGAGCTTGACCGGGTCGCTCAGGTCGCGATCCCGCGCAGCTACCCCGGGGACACGCGGGTCTTCCACGAGGGCGACCCGGGCGACGCCTGCTACATCGTCCATCGCGGCAGCTGCCGGGTGATCCGGCAGCACTCGGATGGACGAGTGATCACCCTGGCCACCCTCGGCCCCGGAGCGATCTTCGGCGAGCTCGCGATGCTGGACGGCGAGCGGCGCTCCGCCAGCGTCGAGGCCGCGGAGAACACCGAGCTGCTCGCGCTTCCGGCCAGCGACATGCGCGCCCTGATCCGCAAGCACCCCCAGATGGCCGAGAAGCTGGTCGTTGCGCTGACGCGCCGGTTGCGCGAGGCGAACGAGCGGATCGCGCGCCAGTCCTTCCAGACGGTCCCCAGCCGCGTGGCCGGGGTGCTCAACCAGCTGCTCACCGAGGAGGCAGTGACACGGCTCGTCAGAGACGGCGTCACGATCAGGCTGCGCCAGTCCGACCTCGCCCAGATGGCGGGGACCTCGCGCGAGAGCGTCAGCCGCTTCCTGGCCACGCTTGAGCGGGCGGGCGTGGTTCAGGTCGGGCGCGGCCGCGTCACGGTGATCGAGCCCGAACGGCTCGACGCCTACATTTTCTGAGTGACGCCTCTCGGCCGTCCGCCTGATTTCGCGGAGCAGCGAGCGCTCATGGTCGAGCGCCAGCTCCACCGGCGCGGGATCGACGACGAGCGCGTGCTCGACGCCATGGCCAGGGTGCCTCGCGAGCACTTCGTGCCCGAGCCGATTCGCAACAGCGCCTACAACGACTCGGCTCTGCCGATCGGTCACGAGCAGACGATCTCGCAACCATGGGTGGTAGCGGCGATCTGCCAGGCGCTGCAGCTGACCGGCGGGGAGAACCTGCTCGAGATCGGCACGGGCTCGGGCTATTCGGCCGCCGTCCTGGCTGAGCTCGCCGGGCACGTGATCAGCCTCGAGCGCGTCCCGGAGCTCGGCGAGACCGCGCGCGAGAGGCTCGAGGAGCTCGGTATCCGGAACGTCGAGGTGGTCGTCGGCGACGGGAGCCGCGGCTATCCCGAGGGCGCTCCCTACGACGCGATCGCCGTTCACGCGGCCACCCCCGAGGCGCCGCACAGCCTGCTCGCCGAGCTTGCCAGCAGCGGCCGGCTGGTTGTGCCCATCGCCACCGGCGCCGCCGATCTGCTCACCGCCTTCACCAAGGAGGACGGAGACCTCCGCCAGGAGACGATCGGGCCCTGCCGATTCGTCCCGCTGATCGGGGCGGAGGGCTTCAGCCCGCCTGAGCCACCGGAATAGGCGCGAATACCACCGGAATAGGCGCGAATAAGTAGGCTCGCCCGGTGAACTCAGCCCTCTACGTCCTCAACTTCTACTCCCCGATCTTCGTCGACCAGCTGCGCAGCGGCCGGAAGACCGCGACCATCCGTCTGGGCGACAAGTCGCGCAAGTACAAGCGCGGGCAGGTGGTCTGGATCACGGTCGGCTACCGCCACCAGCCGCGCGAGAAGATCTTCGCCGCGGTGGTCGACGACGTGGAGGTCAAGAAGGTCCAGGAGCTCTCCCCGCGGGACATCGAGCACGACAACCCCGAGTTCCGGCGGCGCGAGGAGACGGTCGACTTTCTCGAGACGATCTACACGCGCCCGATCTCGGACGAGGACACGGTCACCGTGATCCGCTTCTCGCAGATCGTCGAAAGGCCGAGTACGCAGTTCGGCAACGGCGAGCCACCGTCGCGCAACTGACGCGCGCCGAGCGTGAATGGCTGAATACCGGTTCCTGACAACTTGGCTGCTGCAGGCGCCCCGAGAGCCGATCTGGGACGCGATCTACGAGTCCGAGCAGTGGCCGCAGTGGTGGCGGGGCGTCGTCGAAGCCGAGAAATTGAAGGAGGGAGATGGGTCCGGCGTGGGGCAATACGGCCGCTACGTCTGGAAGTCGAAGCTCCCCTACAGGCTCGAGTTCTTCGTCCGGACCACGAAGGTCGAGCGCCCCCATCTGCTGGAGGGCGACGCGAGCGGAGAGCTCGCCGGCGTTGGGCGCTGGCGCCTGTTCGAGCAGGGCGGCATCACCGCGGTGCTCTATGAGTGGAACGTCCGGACCACGAGGACGTGGATGAACCTCCTGGCTCCGCTCGCCCGGCCGATCTTCGCCGTCAATCACGACTATGTGATGCGCAACGGCGCCAAGGGGCTCGCCGGTCTGCTCGGCGCCCCTCTCCTGGCGATCGACTAGAGGCCGAAGCCCGCCTCTGGCTACAATCACCCAGCGTCTGGCACTCTCCCATCGACAGTGCCAAATCGAGACACGAACTTACGAAACCCCCCATCGAGACCCAGGAGGAATGCCGATGAAGCTGAAGCCGCTAGGCGATCGCCTGATCGTGCAGGCGGTCGAGGAGGAGGAGACGACCGCAAGCGGGATCGTCCTCCCCGACACGGCCAAGGAGAAGCCGCAGAAGGGCAAGGTGCTCGCTGTCGGTGACGGAGCGATCAACGAGGACGGCAGTCGCCGCCCGCTCGACGTGAGCGAGGGCGACGAGGTCCTCTACTCCAAGTACGGCGGCACCGAGATCACCGTCGACGGCGACGAACTGCTCGTCCTACGCGAGTCGGACGTACTCGCGAAGGTCAGCTAGCCAAGACAACTTAGGAAGGAGGAAGCGAACACATGGCTCACAAGGAGCTGAAGTACGACGAGGATGCGCGAGGCGCCCTCCAGGATGGTGTCGACGCCGTGGCCAACGCGGTCAAGGTGACGCTCGGTCCCAAGGGCCGCTACGTGGTCCTCGACAAGAAGTTCGGCGCCCCCACCATCACCAACGACGGCGTCACCATCGCTCGCGAGATCGAGGTCGAGGACGTCTTCGAGAACCAGGGCGCTCAGCTGGTCCGTGAGGTGGCGACCGCCACCAACGACGTGGCTGGCGACGGCACCACCACGGCGACGCTGCTCGCGCAGACCATCGTCCGCCACGGCCTGCGGAACGTGGCCGCCGGCGCCAACCCGCTGGGGCTGCGCCGCGGCATCGAGCAGGCGGTCGAGACCGTGGTCGAGAACCTCCGCGAGAAGCAGTCCAAGGAGATCGCGGGCAAGGAGCAGATCGCCCGCGTCGCAGCCATCTCGGCCGCCGACGACGAGATCGGCAACATCATCGCCGACGCCATCGACAGGGTCGGCAAGGACGGCGTGGTGAACGTCGAGGAAGGCCAGACCTTCGGGATGGAGCTCGAGTTCACCGAGGGCATGCAGTTCGACAAGGGCTACATCTCGCCCTACATGGTCACCGACCAGGACCGCATGGAGGCCGTGCTCGAGGAGCCCTTCATCCTGATCGCCAACCAGAAGATCGGCTCGGTGCGCGACATCCTGCCGGTCCTGGAGCAGGTGATGCAGGGCGGCAAGTCGCTGCTGATCATCGCGGAGGACGTCGAGGGCGAGACCCTCGCGACCCTCGTGGTGAACAAGCTCCGCGGCACCTTCACCGGCGTGGCAGTCAAGGCGCCGGGGTTCGGTGATCGCCGCAAGCGGATGCTCGAGGACATCGGCATCCTCAGCGGCGGCGAGGTGATCACGGAGGAGATGGGCCTGAAGCTGGAGAACACCCAGCTCGACCAGCTCGGCAAGGCGCGTCGCGTGGTCGTCTCCAAGGACACGACCACGATGATCGACGGCGGCGGCGACAGCGAGCTGATCAAGGGCCGCATCAAGCAGATCAAGTCCGAGGTCGAGACCACCGACTCCGACTTCGACCGCGAGAAGCTGCAGGAGCGGCTGGCCAAGCTGGCCGGCGGCGTCGCGGTCGTCAAGGTCGGGGCGGCGACCGAGACCGAGATGAAGGAGAAGAAGCACCGCGTCGAGGACGCCCTGCAGGCGACCCGTGCGGCGCTCGAGGAGGGCATCGTCCCGGGCGGCGGTGTCGCCCTGCTCAACGCCCAGGACGCGATCAAGCTCGACTCGTATGACGACGACGACGAGCGCACGGGCGCGTCGATCATCCAGCGCTCCCTCGAGGCACCGATCCGGCAGATCGCCGACAACTCGGGCTTCGAGGCGTCGGTCGTGGTCGAGAAGGTGCGCGGCCTGAAGAACGGCGAGGGCCTGAACGCAGACACTGGCGAGTACGGCGACCTCGTCGCCGACGGCGTCATCGACCCGACCATGGTCACCCGCTCGGCACTGCAGAACGCGGCCTCGATCGCGAAGAACATCCTCACTACCGAGGCCATCGTCGCCGAGCCGCCCGAGAAGGAGCCGGCCGGCATGCCCGGCGGCGGGATGCCCGATATGGGCGGGATGATGTAGCGGTAATCTCGCTCTCAACAGGCGAGTGTTTTTGGAGGGCCCGGGCGACCGGGCCCTTCGCTTTCCTGAATCGGAGGACTCGCGGAGCCCGTCGGTGGGGCGGCCCCGCTCGCAATCGGGCGACTTCGCACAAAGTAGGCTGAGGCTTCCGGGAAATATGGCCGTCGACCTGGTCATCGACATCGAGAACACCCCCGGCGCGCTGGCGCGCGTAGCGGCCGCGATCAGCGATGCGGGCGTGAACATCGCCGCCGCCACATGCGTCGGGCCGGGCGAGCGGGCCGAGCTCCACATCCTCGTGCCGCATGCCGAGGCCGCGAAGCATTCGCTGGCGATCTCTCATGTTGCGGTCACCGGCGAGCGCGAGGTCGTCGTCGTCGATGTCGAGGATCGCCCCGGCGTCCTGGCGGACCTGACTCGCAAGATCGCCCGAGCCGGGGTCAACCTCGATCTCGTCTATGTCGCCACACGAAATCGCGTCGTCTTCGGGGCGGAGGACGTCGACGCCCTCCGCGCCGCGCTGGGCGCCCCTTAGGGAGCGGCTATCCCTGGGTCCCCAGGACGGCCGCCATCGGCCGCGGCTCGACGCCGAGGCGCTCCACGTCCGCGGTGCCACGCTCGCTGGTCATCGGCACCTCCATCAGCTCCGCCTCCTCCCAGGTGGCGAAGACCGAGGCCCCCGCGACCAGCTCGAGCGCGCGCAACCCGGCGCGCACCACCGGCAGCGGCACGTGCACCAGGGGTCGCTCGCGGCCGGCCGCCTCGAGCACGAGCTCGACCATCTCGTCGTAGGAGAGGACATCGGGGCCGGCCAGCTCGAAGCGAGCGTGCGAATCGTCGCCGCCCGCACGCGCGGACCCGTTGATTGAGGCGTCGACGCAGCGCGCGACGTCCCGGGCCCAGATCGGCTGGTAGAGCGACCGCCCGGTCCCCGAGACCGGGACGACCGGCAGAAGCGAGAAGCGCTGCAGCAGGGTGATCCAGGGATCGCCGGGCCGGTAGACGATCGAAGGGGCGAAGACCGTCGTCTCCAGCGGAGACTCGTGGACCGCCCGCTCGGCCAGGGCCTTCGAGCGGAAGAACCGGGTGCGCTGAAACGCGGTCGCCCCCATGGCGGAGAAGAAGACGAAGCGCTCCGCCCCCGCGCGCTCCGCGAGCCGGAGCAGCCGAATCGTCCCCAGCCCGTTGAGCTCCTCGATCGTGCCGCCCGGCTGGTCGCGGATGGTGGCGGCGAGGTGTACGACGGTGTCGACGCCCCGCATCGCGTGCCGGATCGAGAGCGGGTCACGCAGGTCCCCGAGCGTGATCTGCACGTTCACCCGGTGCTCGCCGAGCTTTCTCGGATCGCGGACCAGGACGCGGACCTCCTGGCCGCCCGCGAGCAGCGCGGGCAAAAGCTCTCCCCCGACGACCCCAGTGGCTCCCGTGAGCAGGATCACGCCGCCACTGTAGCCAGCCCGCCCAGGCGCCCGCCGAGGTGCCGCCTCGCCTAGAATTGGGCATCCAGCGGCGCCCCGATGGGCGCCGCGATCGCACCCACGACCTGGGAAAGGAATTGGCGCCTTGGCATACGTCATCGCGGAGCCCTGTATCGGCGAGAAGGACAACTCCTGCGTAGAGGTCTGCCCTGTCGACTGCATCCATCCGACTCCGGACGAGCCCGACTACGACAACGTCCAGCAGCTCTTCATCGATCCGGACGAATGCATCGACTGCGACGCCTGCGTCGAGGCCTGCCCCGTCGACGCCTGCTTCGCCGAGGACCAGCTCCCCGAGGAGTGGTCCAAGTACACCCAGATCAACCTCGAGTACTACAAGTCGCAGGGCTGAAATTCGGCCGGGCTAGTCGCTCGGAAGCGATGCGGCGAATCGCTGAACTCGGACGGATCCGCGGAGGAGTCAGGTGAAGCGGTCCCGGCGCTCGGCGCCCGGTCCGCGGTCCTCGGGCGCAGGATCGGGGTCGCGACCAGCGCCAGATAGACCAGTAGATAGACGTTCCTCGCCGCCAGGGGCCAGACGAACGCGCCGCTGAGCGCATCCACGCCGTCGTAGTTCTGAAGCTCGATCTGGGTGAAGAGGATGGCCACGAGCAGAACGAGGTTCTCCCTGCTCAGGCCGTACGCGCAGGCGGAGACCGGCAGGATCCAGAGCAGGAACTGCGGCGAGAGCACCGGAGCGAAGACCACCATCACCGTCAGCAGGGCGGTGACCAACTGGAGATTGGATGTCTTCGAGCGCCAGCCCGCGCCCACGATCGCCAGGTATAGGGCGGCACCGATGACGACCGAGATCCAGCGGGCCGCCGTCGCGCCCGATGCCGAGATCTCGAAGCCGCCGTGCCCGACACCGGTCGTGATGCCAGAGGCGCCGAGCACGTGCGCGATCTCAAAGGGACTGGCCGCGAGGCTCTCCACCTGGAGCGCGCGCTGGGTGTGGTAGCTGATCGCTGAGCCGAACTCGTCGCCCGTCACGATCACGGCGGCGGCGCAGAGCAGCAGCGGGATCGCTCCCGCCACGGCCACCCTCCGGAGGCTTATCTCCCGCCGCAACAGCGCCGGGTAGAGGAACAGCGGGAAGGCCTTGATAGCGACGCCCACTGAGAGCAATCCGGACCAGGTCGCGGAGCGTCCCCGGTCGCGCGCCAGCACCGCCGCCAGCACGAACAGGGTCGGCACCAGATCGAAACGGTCCAGCGCGAGCGGACCGGTGTCGATCAGGGAGGGATCGAGCACCACATCCGAGAGGATCAGGAGGCCGACCGTGTAGATCCCGAGGGCGGAGAGCACCCGCCTGGTGTCGCCCGGCAGCGCCAGCGCGATCAGGACGATGATCGCCAGGTCGAAGGCGAGCATCTCCCACATGAAGCCGTCGACGAACCCCTGGGTGGAGTCGTCGACGTAGATCGGGGCGATCAGCACCGGGACCGAGAGAGGCGGGTACTCGATGTCCTGGTCCCGGTAAGGGAGATCACCGGCCTTGATCGCCCGCGCCTGAGGCGCGAAGTCGTTGATGAGGATGGACGACCAGTCCCCGATCGTCGGAACGAAGGCGGCTATGTGGATGGCGCAGACGAGGACCGCGGCGGTCGCCCGCCAGCGGGTCGGCACTACTACTGCACCATCGGCAGCTCGGTGCCGCTCACCCCGCCGTTACCGGGCTGCGCGGCGGCGGGTACCGCCTGCATCACTGGCAGCTCCATCGGGGTGGAGGCGACGATGCCGCGGGCCGCCTCGCGGATCATCTGCGAGGCGGGAGCGTCGGGTTCCTCGACGACGAGGGGCTTCCCCTCGTCGGCGTGCTCACGGAGCTCGCCGGAGAGCGGCACCTTCGCGAGCAGCGGCACATCCAGCTCGTCGGCGAGCAGCTGGCCGCCGCCCTCGCCGAAGATCGCCACCCGCTCGCCGTCCGGGCCTGTGAAGGCGGACATGTTCTCGATCACGCCGAGGACCTCGAGGTCGACCTTGGCGGCCATCTCGGCGGCGCGGTGGGCGACGGTCTGCGCCGCGGGCTGAGGGGTGGTGACGACCACGATCTTCGCCTGGGGGAGCAGCTGCGCGAGCGTCATCGACACGTCGCCGGTGCCAGGGGGCAGGTCGAGGAGGAGGTAGTCGAGCTCGTCCCAGGCGACGTCCTCGAGGAACTGCTGGATCGCCTTGTGGAGCATCGGCCCGCGCCAGACGACGGCGGCGTTCTCCTCGACGAAGAAGCCGATCGACATCACGGTCGGGCCGGCCGGCGAGACGGGCGGGATGATTTTGCGCTCCGGCGAGACGTCGGGCTTTCGGTTGATCCCCAGCATGCGCGGGATCGAGTAGCCGTAGACGTCGCAGTCGAGCGCTCCGGCCTTGTAGCCCTCGGCATGGAGGGCGGCGGCGAGGTTGGCAGTCATCGTGGACTTGCCGACGCCTCCCTTGCCGGAGGCGACGCAGATCACGTTCTTCACCTGCGCCAGGGCGCCCTCGGGGAGCTTCGGGCGGCCGAGCTTCTGCTGCAGATCCGACTTCTCGCCGTCGGAGAGGACGTCGAAGCCGACATCGACGGCATTGACGCCCTCGAGCTCGGAAACCTGCTTGACCACGGCCTGCTGGAAGTGCGACCGGATCGGGCAGCCGGGTGTGGTCAGCGAGACGACGACCTCGACGCGGCCGTCGTCGCGGATCTCGATCGACCGGACCATCCCGAGGTCGACGATCGAACGTCGCAGCTCCGGGTCAATGACCTTGGTCAGCTTCTCGGTTACCTGTTCCTTGCTGGGCATGGCTGGAAGTCTAGGGACCAACCGAGGTTGCCCGGCGGCGGCCGATCGCACACGTGAAAACCGGGCCACGAGGGCCCGGTTTTCGAGGGAGGAGAGGTTGCTGCTTCCCACTCACATGGTGAGGGGCTTCTCCGGGCGCGCCACCTCTCCGGGCGGCCCGGGCTAAGGGTCAGATGCGCTCGCGCACCTTCTTCACGGCCGGCTCGACGCGCTCGCGGTAGACCGGCTCGACCCGCTCCTTGACGACGGGCTCGACCCGCTCGCGGTACACGGGCTCGACGCGCTCGCGCGCCTTGCGAGCCTGGCCGATGAGCTGGTCGGTGACCTGACGGCGGACGTCCCCGCCCTTCGCCTCGGCCTTCTCGAGCTCTGAGCCCAGTCGCTTGCGCAGCGCCTCGATCTCGCTCGTCCTGCCCTCCGCGTCACGCAGAGTCTGGACCCGCTTCTGCAGTGTCTCGATCTCCTGGGAGCGAGTCTCGGACTTCCGCCAGGTGTCCGCTGTATTGCGGACCGCCTCGGCGACCGTCGGAACGGCTCCGACGGCGACATCCACGGCCTGCAGCGCCTGCTCTGAAGGCTTGCGGCTGTTGCTGGTGACTTCGGTCTTCTCTTCGGTCTTTGGGGCCATCTGGGCTGTCGATCCCTTCAGCGTCGCTTTCTCGTCTTATTAGCTCTAAGGATGTTCGGAGCTTAGCACCGAACACACGTTTCCCGAACACATGTTCTTACCCCTCCGCCGCGAGGGTGTTACACGGAGGTATCCGGTCTAGCGAAAGAGCGAGAAGAGGCGCCCTTCGTGCGCTGCGCCGACGCGATCGACCCAGTCCGAGGGGCTGTCGAGCTCCTCCGGGCGAGGGAGCTCCTCTGGCCCTCGCCAGGCGCGGTTCAACGTCCTGATCCCGTGGGAGCGAACCACCTCGTCGGCGAACGCCTTGCCGCGGCGGTACTGCGCCAGCTTCATCTCCAGCCCGAGCACCTTCGAGACGATCGAGTCGAGGAGGCCGCGACGCTCGCGATCACGGTCGAGTGCCCGACGGAGGTCCGTGTATCCGGGATCGAGGCCGTCCCCGACCGCGTCCATCACGTGCTCCGCGTATCCCTCCACCAGCGTCATCGTGGCCGTCAACTTCTCTACCAGCCGGCGCTGCGGCTCGGGCCAGAGCAGCATGGCGAGCTCGCCGCTGGCCACCGAGCGGACCAGCTCCTTGGGGTTGAGCCGGGCGAGCTTGCCGAGCAGCTCCCCGGGCTTCACGTCGAGCGCGGCCTTCTCGAAGAGCTCCTCGGCGATCCCTCCGATGTGCTCGCGCAGCCAGGGGACCGAGGCGAAGTGCAC
The DNA here is from genome assembly GCA_036505735.1 of Solirubrobacterales bacterium. Lineage (GTDB taxonomy): Bacteria > Actinomycetota > Thermoleophilia > Solirubrobacterales > 70-9 > DASUPK01. The sequence goes on along the minus strand of DASXSZ010000203.1, from coordinate 39,578 downwards.
GGCGTGGGTCGTCTCGTGGAGCGCGATCCAGCGCAGGAAGAGCTCGCGGTCAACGTCGAGTCGCGCGCGGGCGGCCGAGAGGTTCGGGCCGACGAACAACAGTCTTGGGGCACGAGTGGGGCCGATCAGCGCGACGTCGTACTGCCCGATCACCCGCTGCGAGAGATAGCCGACCGCGAGCCCGACCTCCGCGCCGGCGGCGGCGCGCACGATGGTCCGCTGGAAGCCGCCCTTGCCGGCCGATCCGTTCATCCGGTCCTGGAGGTGCTCCTCCACCCGCGCGGAGAGGCCGCGGAAGGACTCCAGGTTGACCCGGGCCCATTCGGCTCGGTCGACCAGCTCGGCCGACGGGACCCGGCCCTTGGGCCTCAAACGCGTGTAGTGCCGGACCAGCTCGGCCGCGCGTTCCGACTCGGAGCGCAGCTCCTCCTCGCTCCCGTCCCAATCGGGCCCGGATCCCGCCAGCGCGCCGGCGACGCGCTGGGCCAGGGTCCAATCCACGACCCCCTCAGGCATGGACGGCGTCCTGCGCCTCGCGCAGCACCCTCAGGTCGCCGGAGGTGCGCGCCGCGGCCACGTCGTAACGGGCTGTGAGATCCAGCGGCGCGTCTTCGAGACCACCACCCGCGAACTCCAGGGCGGCGCCGGCGCGCCGCGCGATCAGCTGGCCCGCTGCGGCATCCACGGAGCGGCAGTTGCGGGTGGTGATCATGCCGTCGTAGCGGCCCGCCGCCACGTAGCAGAGCGCCACCGCAATCGATCCCGGGACACGTATCCGGTAGGCGCGGCCCTGGAGCAGCTCGGCGGCCTTCAGCACGCGCTCCGGCTTGGTCGCCTCCAGCGCGATCACCTCGAGTCCGTCACCGGCGGACACCCGCAGCGGCCGCCCATCGATCAGGGCCTCGCCGTCAGCCGTGGCGATGAACTCCTCGCCGGCGCCGAACTCGTAGACGTAGCCGAAGGTGACGTCGTCCATCGAATCGCCGTCGGCGACCGCGATGCTGACGCTGTGCAGCGGAATCGTCCGCCGTGCGTTGAGCGAGCCGTCGATCGGATCGATCACGACACGCAGCGGCGACTCGTCGTTGCCGAAGCTGACGGCGCCGCGCTCCTCTGACACAGCGGTGAACTCGTGGCCCGCCTCATGCAGCGTCTGGAGCTCGGCGAAGATCGCGTCCTCACAGAGCCGGTCGATAACCAGCGTGCGATCGCCGCCCTCGCCGATCCCCTCGTACCGGGTGCGCTCCTCGATCCCGCGGTGCTCGTGGAAGATCCTGCGCTGCACCTCGACGGATCGGCGGCAGGCCGCGATCCACTCCTGGTCGCTCGGACCCGCGGCCCGGGACGCCTGCGCCGCGTCGCCGCGGCCTGGGGCCTCAGTCATGGAGGACCATCGGCGCCAGGTTAGCGAGCGATTCTGCGCGGTCAGCGGGAATGCGCCTCGAGGCGGCGGACGCATGAACTAGCCTGGAATCGATGGACCAACAGCGCGATCACGGGGTCCCGGGGCTGACCGAGCGGCAGGAGGCGGTCGTCGCTCACGATGGCGGCGCGCTGCTGGTCCTCGGCGCCGCCGGCACCGGGCGCACGGAGGCCCTGGCGCGCAGACTGGGGCGCCTGGTTGGCGCCGGCGAGCGGGCCCTCGCTCTGACTCGCTCGGTGGCCGCGGCGAATCGGATCAGGACCCGCGCCGAGGAGACGATCGAGACGGCCTACGAGGAGCTCGTCGTCCATACCCACCCGGTGGCGGCCGCTCGCCTGCTGCGCGAGCACGCCACCGAGGCGGAGCTCGACCCCTTCTTCGAGTCCCTGAGCCCAGCCGAGCGGCTCGCGATGCTCCTCGACCGGATCGATGAGCTGCCGCTGCGTCGCCACGAGATCCGGGGGAACCCGGCCGGCCTGCTCGCGCGCATCGTTGGCCGGATCGACGCGCTCAAGTCCGCCGGGGTGACCGCCGAGCGCTTCCGGCGATGGTCCGAGGAGCAGGCCGGAGGCTCCCGCTCCGAGCGTGACTCCGCGGCGCGGGAGCGGGAGTTCGCGGAGATCTACGAACAGCACGACTCGATGCTGCGCTCCGCGGGGGCGATGGATGACATCGACGCCGTGCTCGAGCTGAGCCGGCTGGTGGAGGAGCGGCCGGCGCTCGCCGAGGCCATCTCCGAGCGCTTCCCGCACCTGATCGTCGACGAGACGGAGGACGCCTGTCCGGCGGAGCGCTCACTGATCGAGGCGCTCGCACGGGGCGCCGCGACCGCTGTGCTCTCTTGCGACGACGAGCAAGCCGGTGCCCCCTGCGGCGCTGCCTCGGCCTGGGCCCGCCGGGCGCTCGGCCCGAGCGAGATCACGCTCGAGCCTGCCTGGCGCTACGGCGGGGACCTCCTGGATGCCGCCCACGCGGTGGTCGCGCCCACGGAGCGGGGCGCCGAGATCTCACGCCGGGCGGCCGGGCCCGCGACCCGGGTGCGCTTCTGGTCCGGGACCAATGAGCGCGCCGAGGCCCAGTCGGTGGCAAGGGACATCGAGGCGGTCCTGGCCGCCGGCGAGGTGAAGCTGGAGGAGGTCTGCGTCGCGGTTCCGCGGGGCGGCGGGCGCTCTCGGGCGATCGCGGCGGCCCTCGAGGAGCGGCGGGTCCCCTACCGACTCACCGGGCCCGGGGCGTTCTTCCAGCGCCCCGAGGTCCGCGACGTGATCGCCTGGCTGCGACTGCTCGCCGACCCGACTGACGCGGCCGCTGCCGTGCGCGCCTTGAGCCGCCCCCCCGTCGAGCTCCGCTCGGTCGACCTCGCCCGCTGCGCGACGATCGCCCGCCGGCGCAAGCTGGACATGGTCTCCGCCCTCGAGGCGTCCCTGGAGAGCCCCCAGATCCCGCCCGAGGCCCGGGATCGCATCCGCGAGTTCCTCCAGCTCCACCGGGCCGCGGCCAGGGCGATGGGCGAGATGCGAGCTGACGTCTTCGTGCGCCGTTTGATCGAGCGGATCGGCTTCCGCCGCCACCGGCTCTTCGCCGCGCACCCGGAGGCCGCCGAGCGGCTTCGCAATCTGTCGCGACTCGGCGAGCTCGCGGCCGCGTGGACCAGGCGCGAGCCGACGGGCTCCAACCGCGACTTCGTCCGCTACCTCGTGGCGGTCTCGGAGGCTGGCGTGTCTCCGGTTGATGAGCCGGGCGAGCCGATGGCCGATGCCGTCAGGGTGATGCCGTTGGAGCGCACCAAGGGTCTCGAGTTCTCACGCGTCTACGTCATCGGACTGCACGCGGGTGCCCTGCCTGGATCGGGGCCGGCCGGCCCGCCGATGGTGCCGCCCGGCGCGGGCGGCGGGGGGCCCTCCCACGAGGACGCGTCCAGGCGCCTGCTCTACGTCGCGATGACGCGCGCGAGCGAGGATCTGGTCCTCTCGAGGCCCGCCGCGACCGACGCGGGCCCCGCCCGCCCGTCTCCCTTCTACGAGGACGCGCGCGCAGTCCTGGACGGGACCGAGCAGAAGCACGGCGAGGAGCTCTTCGGCCCGGCGGAGGGCCTGCAGGCGACCTACCGCATGATCCAGGACGAGGTCCTGGAGGAGGCCTGGCGGGCGGGCGGGAAGCTCAGGGAGCCGCGGCTCGACACTTACGTCGACGTCACCCGCGCCGTGGCCCGCTTTCTGGAGCTGGTCAAGCTGGCGGGGTTGATCCAGGGATCGACCGAGGACCCCGTCGCCGACTCACTCGCCGCGATCAACGACCTGCTCGAGCACGCGATCTCGCCCGAGCAGCGCAGCGCGCTCCGGGACTCCGGCCTCGACGCCTACCTGCTCGACGAGGAGGGTGCGGCCAAGCGCCGCCGGGAGCTGATCGCCCAGCGCGACGAGCCCTCGCTCGAGGCCTTCCTGCCCCGGCGCGGCGAGGGGCTCGCCCTCTCCGCCACCGATATCGAGCTCTACCGGACCTGCCCGCTCAAGTACAAGTTCGCGCGCGTCTTCGGTATCCCGCAGGAGACCACGATCAACCAGCGCTTCGGCATCGTCATCCACCAGGTGTTGGAGCGCTTCCATGGCCAGCAGGCCGCCGGGGAGGAGGCCGAGGCCGGCAGCCTGGAGCGCCTGATGGCGCTGTTCGCCGCCGCTTGGCGACGGTCGGGCTTCGGCGAGTCCGACGACGAGCTGCAGTTCCGCGAGAAGGCGATCGAGGCCCTGCACCGCTACCACGCCCGGGAGGTGGCGAGCGGATCACATCCCCGCTGGGTCGAGCGCAAGTTCGACTTCCGGATCGGGCCCCACCACCTCCGAGGCCGGGTCGATCGCGTCGACCAGCTGCCGGGCGGCGGCTACGAGCTGATCGACTACAAGACGGGCGATCCGAAGCCGCCGCGGGAGCTCGAGTCAGATGTCCAGCTCGCCATCTATCGCCTCGCCGCCCGCGAGGCCTGGCGCCTCGAGGGCGCCGCCGGCAGCTACTGGTACGTACTCGCCGACGAGAAGGTTGCGGTCGGCGGTTCCCCCGATGATCTCGAGCGGGTCGAGTCAGTCGTCCTCGAGGTCGGCGAGGGCATCCTCGGACAGGACTTCGAACCTAGGCCCTCGCCCGAGATCTGCTCCTGGTGCGATTTCCGCTTGATCTGCCCGGCCTCGGAAGCCTGACGCCCTACGGCTGTACATTTGTACAGGGATGTGGTACATTTGTACACATCATGTTGGCGTGGATCTATCTGGCGGCGGCAATCGCAAGCGAGGTGGTCGGGACCGTCTTCCTGCGATTCACCGACGGCTTCACGAACGCGGCTCCCTCCGCCCTCGTGCTGGTCACCTACGCCGCCTCGCTCTGGCTGACGGCGCTGGCGCTGAGGGAGCTCGAGATCAGCCTCGCCTACGCCGTCTGGGCCGGCGTCGGAACGGCGGCGGTCGCTGTGATCGGGATGGCCGCCCTCGGCGAGTCGGTGAATGCGCTCAAGCTGGCGAGCATCGTCCTGGTGATCGGCGGCGTGGTGGGGCTGAACCTCTCCGGTGCCAATTAGCCTGACCGACATGGCGGAGCAGGTAACCCGGGGGCGCCGGGAGCAGATTCTGGACGCTGCGCTTCGCGTCATCGGGCGCTCGGGACGCGGAGCGGCGACGCACCGGGCGGTCGCCGAGGAGGCGGGTGTGCCGCTGGGCTCGACGACTTACTACTTCGAGTCGCGGGACGACCTGCTCCGGCAGGCGCTTGAGCACGTGGCAGCGCAGGAGATCGAGCGATACGGCAGTCTCGGGAACGAGCTGCGCTCGCTGAAGACCCCGAGGGCGCTTGCTGACCGGCTGATCTCGGAGCTGGTCGCGGCGGCCGAGGACCGGACCGCCTACATCGCGGAGTACGAGCTCTGGCTCGAGGCCGGCCGCCGCCCCGAGCTGCGCGAGGCGGCGCAGAGCTGGTGCGACGCTGAGCAGCGTTCGGTCGCGGGAGCTCTCGAGGCGCTGGGGAGCAGCGATCCGCGCGCCGACGCCAGCCTGGTCGTCGCGGCGCTCGACGGCTTGGGCGAGCGCGTTCTGGCCCGGGAGGAGGATCCCGCCCAGGCCGCGGCCGAGTTCCGGCCGGAGCTGCGGCGCCTGATCGAGCGTCTCGTCGGCTAGTTGTTGCCCTGCTGGCGCAGGTAGCGCTCGAAGTCCCGAGCCAGCGATTCGCCCGAGGGGACGTCGTCCTCCATTTCGAGCCGCTCGGACTGCTCCTCCTCGAGCCTGTGGACGAGCTCCTCGATCTCCGGGTTGGCGGCGACCGCGCGGCTCACCTGGCTCTCGTAGGACTCCGACTCCTCCTCGAGGCCGGAGGCCTCGAGAGCGACGCCCACCAGCCCCTCGAGGCGGCGGAGCAGCGCCAGCGCCGCCTTGGGATTGGGCACTGCCGCAACGTAGTGCGGCACAGCCGCCCAGAGGCTCGCCGACGGGATACCGCGGCGGCGGCAGGCGTCGTGGAGGACGCCGACCACGCCCGTCGGGCCCTCGTAGTTGGAGCGCGCCAGGTCGAGGCGCTCGACGAGTTCCTCGGCCGAGGCCAGGCCGGTGATCGGGACGGGCAGCGTGTGGGCGACATCGGCGATCAGCGCACCGAGAGTGACCACCATCTCGATCCCGAGCGACTCGGCTGTCTCAGCGATCCCATCGGAGAAGGTGCGCCAGCGCAGGTTGGGCTCGGTGCCGGCGAGCAGGACGAGGTCGCGCTCGGCGCCCGGCGGTGTCGCGGCCAGCAGGACATTGCCCGGCCACTCGATCTCCCGAGTCTGCCCCTCGGTCAGCCGGATCGTGGGCCGGTTCGCCTGGAAGTCGAAGAACTCCTCGGGGTCGACCTGCGCGATCACCTCGGCATCCAGCGATTCGGCTGCGGTCGTCAATGCGGTGGTCGCCGCGCCGGCGGCGTCGTTCCAGCCGGCGAAGGCGCAGACGAGGACCGGTGATCGGAGCCGCGGAGGCTCGGCCTCCCAGGCGAGCGCGTCCATCGTTCGAGACTAGCGACTCGGGCAGATCAGGTACCCCACTCGCTGTCCGGTCGACTTTGGAGACTGCGTGCATGGAAGGCACCGTCGCGGCCCCGTCGATCGCCGAGCTCGGGCCCGGCCAGCGATTCCAGGGGATCTACGCCTGCGTCCGCAAGGACCGGCTCTCAGCGCGCAACGGGTCGATCTATCTCTCCCTCGAGCTACGGGACCGCAGCGGCTCGATCCCCGCACGCGCCTTCCGGGACGTCGACCGGCTGGCTGCGCGCTTCGAGCGAGGCGAGGCGATCCGGGTCTCAGGCAAGGTCGAGCGGTTCCGGGGCGAGCTCGTCGTCGAGGTGGCGGACATCCAGGCGGTCGGCGACGGCGAGCTCGACCCGGCGAAGTTCCTCCCCACCGCCTACCGGGACGCCGAGGAGCTCGAGGGGTTCCTGGAGCACCTCACCCGGGAGGTCCATGACGCGCCGCTTCGCGAGGTCGTCGGCCGTGTGCTGTTCACAGACCCGGTGGCCGCCGAGTTCCGCCGCGCCCCCTGCACACGGGCCGGGCACCACGCCTACGTTGGCGGGCTGCTCGAGCACACCGTTGCCGTCGGGACCCTGGTGGGCGAGGTCTGCCAGCTGCATCCCCGGCTCGACTCCGACCTGCTGATGGCCGCAGCCCTCCTGCACGACGTCGGCAAGGTGCGCGAGTTCAGCTACGGGGCGGAGTTCGGCGTCACCGATGAGGGGAGGCTGATCGGCCATCTCGCTCTCGGCGCGGAGATCGTGGGCTCGGCCGCCGGCGGCCTCGCGCCGCAGCGGCGGGCAGGTCTGCTGCATTGCGTGCTCTCACACCACGGGGCCGACGCGAATCGCCCCGGCGGCCGGGGCTTCGCCGTCCCCGAAGCTCTCGCCCTCCACCGGCTCAACGCGCTGGACGCCGGCGTCAAGGGCGCGCTCGAGCACGGGCTCTAGCGGCTGGTCGATCGGGCGGCCGCAGCGCGCGGATCACGAGCTGCAAGGCGATCACCAGCGCGAGCCCGGCGAAGATCAGCTCGAGCGCTCGCTGCGAAACGGCGTTGGCGACAACCACTCCGATGCCGACGCCGAGCGGCGAGAGCGCCCCGATCACCAAGCCTTCCCTGACCCGGACGTTGCCGTAGCCGAGCTGCCGCCAGACGGCCACGATCGCCACCGGGACGATCGCGAGCAGCGAGGTCGCCTCGGCCCTCACCTGGCTCTCGTCGAGGAAGATCACCAGGGCGGGGACGAAGAGGATGCCGCCGCCGACTCCCAGCAGCCCGCCGACCATCCCACCGGCGAATCCCATCAGTGCCGCGGCGATCGAGCTCACGGCACGATCAGCTCCGCGGCGATCACGATGAGCAGCACGGCGAAGAGCAGGGAGATCGCGCGCTCGGGCACGCGCTGCTGCACGGCGGTCCCCGCTATCGCTCCCGCGATCGCCGGAATCCCCACCACCGCCGCATTCGACGGGTCGACGTTGCCGTAGATCCCCTGCAGGGTGACCGCGAGCGCGGCGATCACGACGATCGCCATCATGCTCGTCCCGGTCGCCTCCCGCTCGCCGTAGCCGAGCCAGACGATCAGCAGGGGAACCATCACGCTGCCGCCTCCCACGCCGAGCAGGCCGCTGAAAGCACCGGCAGCCGTCCCGATCACCGCCAGCTTCAAGGTCCGCGGCATGGCGGGCGATACTAGAGGGCTGATGGCAGGTGAAAGCGGCCTCGGGCAGCTGATCGCGCCGCTTCGGGAGAACCCGGGGCGCTCCGCGATCCTCACCGACGTCGACGGCACGATCGCCCCGATCGTCCTCGAGCCGGGGGACGCGGCAGTGCCCGAGAGAACCCGGGACCTGCTGCGCTCGCTCGCCGAGCGCTACGCGCTCGTCGGCTGCCTGAGCGGGCGCCGGGCGCTGGATGCGAAACGAGTTGTTGGTCTCGACCAGCTCGCCTACTCGGGGAATCACGGCTTTGAGCTGCTCCTGCCGGGGGAGGACGAGGTGAGGGCAGATCCGTCCCTCAATGGCCACGAGGCGGACGCCCCCCGGTTCGTGGAGTCCCTTGACCGAGCCGAGCTCCAGCGCGCCGGGATCAGGATCGAGGACAAGGGAGCGATCGTCGCCCTGCACTGGCGCGGCTCGCCCAACGAGGGGGCGGCCGAGTCCCTCGCTCATGAGATCGCCAGCGAGGCCGAATGGCAGGGGCTCATCCCGCACCGGGGGCGAAAGGTGCTCGAGATCCGTCCCAACGTCGCGGTCAACAAGGGCATCGCGGTGGCGGCGCTGATCCCAGTGCGCCCGGTCGACTTCGCGCTCTACGCCGGCGACGATCGCACCGACGTCGACGCATTCACAGCACTGCGAACGCTGCTGGAGGACAGCGCACTGAGGGCTGCAGCGTGCATCGCGGTGGCGTCGGACGAATCCCCGCCGGAGGTATCGCGGGAGGCCGATCTGACCGTGGCCGGGCCTGAGGGCTTCGTGCGCGTGCTCGAAGCGCTGGCCGAATAGGGTCGCCGCCAATGGCGTTCTGCGACCTGCTGAGGATGACCGTGCTGCTCGCCGCGGGCGCGGCCACCGTCCTCGCCGCCGTGACGGTGATCTCCGCGACCGGGGCCGACGACACGCTGACGCTGTATGTCGCCGCCTTCTGGTGGACGCTCTCCCTGGTCGGCGGGATCATCCTCGGGCGTCCGGCACGCGCCGCCGAGGCGATGCGGCCCGCGCTGGCGGAAGCCCGGATGGCGACGGCCCTGCCCACGCTCGGCAACCCGACCCGGGCCGCGCTCGCCCGTCTCTGGCCGCTCGCCGCCTTCGCTGTCATCGCCGGCGGCCTCGGGTTCCTGTTCCCCGGGGTGGCCGCGATCGGCGCCGGCTTCGCCCTTGGCTCGGCGCTGACGCTGCGCGCCCGGGATGGAGCGGTGGCCGCAATCGAGGAGAGGGACGGCGTCCGCTTCTACGTCGAGCCGGGCTCGGCGCTACAGCCCGTCAAGTTGATTCGCACGCCGGGCCTTCGCCGGGACCGCCCGCCGCCGGGGCATCCGCCCCCGCCGACGGCCCCGGCATGAATACCTAGGCGCTCGCTGGTGCCGCCTCGGCCTTCGCCATCTCGACGTGCGCCTTGCTGTCGCGGCTCCGGATCAGGACCAGCGTCGCCACGAATCCCAGCAGCGCAATCACGGCGCCGCCCAGGAACGCGCTCTGGAATCCCTCGGTGAGCGCGTTCGGCAGGGTTGAGTGGCCAGTCGCCATCACGTCGTCGGTCCGCGTGGTTGCGATGGTCGAGAGCACGGCGAGCCCGAGCGCACCTCCGATCTGCTGCGAGGTGTTGATCAGCCCGCTCGCCAGACCCTGTTCCCTCTGCTCAACTCCGGAGACGGCGGCGATCGTCGAGGTGACGAATCCGAACCCGAGACCGATTGCCGCGAGCAGCGACGGCCCGAGGATGTCAGTGAGGAAACCGCCCCCGAGGGAGACCTGGCTGAACCAGATCAGGCCGCCGGATACGAACAGCATCCCCGTCGCCAGGATCGGCTTGAAGCCGAACCGGGTGACGAGCTGACCGCCAAGGCCGGCCGCGACGATGATCGTCACGGCGAGGGGCAGGTAGGAGAGCCCCGCGTGGATCGGGCTGTAGCCGAGCACCTGCTGCATGTAGAGCGAGATGAAGAAGAACATCGAGAACAGGGAGGCGCCGAGCAGGACGCCGACCGTGTTGGCGCCCGTCAGCGTCCTCAGGCGGAAGATGCGGAAGGGGACCAACGGCGCCTTGGAGCGGAGCTCGATCGCGACGAACGCTCCGATCAGGGCGACCGAGAGCGCCAGCAGACCGACGATCTTGGTGGAGCCCCAGCCGGAGTTGCTCGCGTCGAGCAGCGCGTAAGCCAGAACCGAGAGGCCGGCCGTGATGCTGACCGCGCCGGCGGCGTCGAAGTGACGCGTCGCCGACTCGGAGCGGCTCTCCGGGATCAGACCCGGAGTGAACGCCAGGGCGATCAGCGCGACCGGCACATTCACCCACAGCACCCACTCCCAGCCGAGGCCGTCCGTGAGGATGCCGCCCAGCAGCACGCCGGCCGCTCCGGCCGAGCCCGCCACGGCGCCCCAGGCTCCCAGGGCCTTGTTGCGCTCGGCCCCGTCCTCGAAGAGAGAGGTGACGATCGAGAGTGCCGGCGGCGAGATGATCGCGGCGCCCAGACCCTGTGCGGCGCGGGCGGCGATCAGCTGGCCTTGGTTGCCGGCGAAGCCGGCCAAGAGCGACGCGACCGCGACGACCATCAGACCGGCCATGAAGACCCGACGCCGGCCGAGAAGGTCCGCCGCCCGTCCGCCGAGGAGGAGGAAGCCGCCGAAGGCGATCACGTACGCGTTGACGACCCACGGAAGATTCTCCTCCGAGAAGTCCAGGCCCTTGCCGATGCTCGGCAGCGCGACGTTGACGATCGATGCGTCGAGGACGACAACGAACTGCGAGACGCAGAGCAGGATCAAAGCTGTCCAACGACGTTCCAGATATTCCTGTGCTGTTGTCATCCCCCTTGCTCCTTTCCTTTTCTCCCGGCTCCTTCTCGCCGGTTCCTACTCTGACGACGAACGGGACTTGCCGAAATAGACAGGTCCGATATGCTCTATTCGGAACCTGAGTTCCGGTTTCGCTTAGAACTATACGGAATCCGAGTTCCGTTTGCAATCAGAGCATCGGGACTCTCCGAGAGAATCGCAGCGAGCGGAGCGAGACCAAATGACCCCCGTCACAGAGACAAAGCCCAGGCCAGCGGGCAAGACTGCCGTCGTCGAGAGGGTGCAGCGGGCGGACGCCCGCCGCAACCGCGAGGCGGTGATCGCTGCGGCGAAGAAGCTCTTCGCGGATGAGGGCCTCGACGCGCAGATGCCCGACGTCGCCAAGGTCGCGAAGGTCGGGGTGGGAACGGTCTACCGCCACTTCCCGACCAAGCAAGACCTGATCGCGGCCCTCGCCGCCGAGCGCTTCGAGCGCCTCGCCGAGAAGGCGCGCGAGGGGATCGCGGCAGAGGATCCATGGGAGGGCCTCTGTGACTTCATCCGCTTCTCCGCGCAGATCCAGGCCGATGACCGCGGCCTCTGCGAGGTGATGGGCTCCCGTCCCGAGGTCATGAACGACTCGGCCTTGACGGTCGGCCTCCCCGAGCTCTGCGACCAGCTCGTCGACAGGGCCCAGCGTTCCGGCCGGCTGCGCAAGGACCTCGAGTGGGAGGACATCCCGATGATTGCCTGCGGCCTCGGGCGCATCACGCCGTCGGAGATGGGGCCCGCCACCGGACGCTGGCCCCGGCTGGTCGAGATCATCATCGACGGCCTGCGCCCTCCCGGCAGCTCGAAGCTGCCGAAGCCCCTGGTCTAAGTCAGCCTTGTCTCGCCCGCTTCCGCAGCGGGGCGAAAGAGCGCCACGTCCGGGTGTTGGCGATCTGCTTCGCGCTCAGCCAGGCCCGGCGCGCAGTCGCGACGGAGTATTGGATGTTCGCCAGCGTCTCCGTGCCATGGGCGTCCGTGTTGCAGACGATCCGCACGCCCGCCTCCGCGGCCAGCTTGGCGTGACCCTCGTTCAGGTCGCGCCGATTGGGGTTGCCGTTGATCTCCATCATCGTCCCCGTCCGCGCCGCGGCCTCCGCGATCCGCTCGATGTCGACTCCGTACGGCTCGCGCCGCAAGAGCAGGCGACCGGTGAGGTGACCGATGCAGTCGATCAGCGGATGCTGCATCGCCTCGATCACACGGTCGGTCATCGCCTTCTCGGAGATGTTGAAGGACGTGTGGACGCTGCCGATCACCCAGTCGAGCTCGGCGAGCAGCTCGTCCGGGTAATCCGGTGAGCCGTCGTTGCCGATGTTCACCTCGGATCCCGCCAGCAGCCGGAAGCCGCGCGGAGCGATCTCGTTCCAGGCTCGGACCTCCTCGATCCTCTTCGCCAGCTGCTTGGCGCTGACGTCGTTGCCGAAGCCGTGGCTCGCGGAGTGGTCGGTGATCGCGAGGTACGCGTATCCGCGGCGTCGCGCAGCCTCCGCCATCTCCTCGAGCGAGTTGCGGCCGTCCGAGAGGGTGGTGTGGCAGTGGAGGTCCCCGCGGATGTCGTCGATGGTCACCAGGTCGGGGAGCTCCCCGGTGTCCCCGGCCTCGATCTCGCCGCGGCCCTCCCGGAGCTCCGGCTCGATATAGGGGAGGCCGAGCAGCTCGTAGACGCCTGCCTCGTCGGCGAACTTGTGGACTCGCTTGCCCTCCGCCTCCGCGACCCCGTACTCGCTCACCGAGAAGCCGCGCGCAAGCGCCCGCTCCCGCAGCTGCACGTTGTGCGCCGCCGAACCGGTGAAGTGCTGGAGCAGGTCGCCGAACTCCTCCTCGGTCCCTATCCGGAGGTCGACCTTGAGGCCCGAGTGGGTGAGCACGCTGGCCGCCGCGTCGCCACCGCGGCGGGTCTCGGCCGACAGGTCGTGGGTGGAGAGAGCCCTCGCGAGGCCCGCCGGATCGTCCGTGGTCGCGATCAGGTCGAGGTCCTTGCAGGTCTCGGTCCAGCGGCGCGCGGAGCCGGCGATCTCGATTCTGTGCGCAACCCCGAGCTCCAGCAGATCACCGCGGATCTCCTCGGCGATCGGCAGGACCTGGGAGAGGAGGAGGCGCTCGCCGAGGCCGTCCTCGGTGATCCCCTCCAGCGAGGCGAGGATGTTCTCCTCCGTCTTCGGGCCGAGGCCGCGGATCCCACTGATCCGCCCTTGTTCCGCGGCCTCCTTCAGCTCCATGAGGTTCTCGACGCCGATCTCGTCATAGATCCGGCGGGCGGTCTTCGCTCCCAGCCCGGGCACGCGGGTCACCTCGACGAGCGTCGCCGGGAATTTCGCCTTGAGCTTGTCGGCCGACGGGATGCTCCCGGTCTCGATCAGGGTCACGATCTTCTCCGCGAGCGTCTTGCCAATCGCCGGCAGCTCGGTGAGCCGGCCCTCCTTCGCGAGCTGCTCGATCGAGACCGGGCTCTGTGCCACCGTCCGGGCCGCCTCCCTGTAGGCGAGCACGCGGAAGCGATCGGCTCCGTCGAGCTCGTAGAGGATGCCCAGCTCCCGCAGGGCCGCGGCTATCTCGGCGTTGCGCATATCAGACAACCTATTGCCCGGCCAAAGCGGGGCCGAGACGGCCCCTCCGGATCCGGTGGCGCTAACTAGCCTTAGTCAATGGCCGAGATTCCACAGCCCGCGGCCTCGACCGCGCCGCAGGCGACTCGCACCGGTGGCGCCTGGGTGATCCTGCCGACCTACGACGAGGCCGAGAACCTCGAGCGGATTGTCGGCGCGGTCCTGGAGCGGATCCCGGAGCCAGGCCGCGTCCTGATCGTCGACGACAACTCTCCCGATGGCACGGGCGAGATCGCCGACCGCCTGGCCGGGTCCAACGAATCGGTCGCGGTCCTCCATCGCCAGGTGAAGCAGGGCCTGGGGCCCGCGTACCTGGCCGGGTTCCACGTCGCCCTCGACGCCGGCGCCGAGCGGATCGTCGAGATGGACGCCGACTTCTCCCATGACCCCGCGTACCTGCCGAGGCTGATCGAGGCGACGGAGACCGCCGACCTCGCCATCGGCTCCCGCTACGTCCCCGGGGGCGGGGTCACCGACTGGGGCGCGATAAGGCGCTTCATCAGCCGCGGCGGAAGCGCCTACGCTCGGGTCGCGCTCGGCCTGCCGATCAGGGATTTGACCGGGGGGTTCAAATGCTTCCGCCCCGAGGTCCTGGAGACGATCAACCTCGACACCATCGAGGCGCGCGGCTACGCGTTCCAGGTCGAGACGACCTACCGGGCGATTCGGGCCGGCTTCAAGGTCGTCGAGGTCCCGATCACCTTCAGGGACCGGCGAGACGGGACATCCAAGATGAGCAAGGCGATCGTCGCCGAGGCGATATGGCGGGTGCCCGCGATGCGGTTCCGCCGCTGGTGACTTGCTTCACTTTGTAAAGTAACTCCTGCAGGTCTGGCTAGACTGAATAGCGGACCTTCAACCACGACCTAGGAGACCCACAGTGCCGGGCAAGCTCACAGACGTAACCGACGCCACCTTCCAGTCCGATGTGATCGAGGCCGAAGGCCCCGTGCTGGTCGATTTCTGGGCGCCCTGGTGCGGTCCCTGCCGAGTCGTGCATCCGGTCCTCGAGGAGATCGACGCTGAGCGCGAGGACCTGCGGATCGTCAGCCTCAACACCGACGAGAACCCGCAGACCGCGGCGAAGTACGAGGTCCTCTCCATCCCGACGATGATCGTCTTCAAGGACGGCGAGGTCGTCACCCGGCTGGTCGGCGCCCGGCCGAAGACTCGACTCGAGTCAGAGCTCGAGCCGGTGCTGGCGTAGCCGACCTAGCTCCTCCGCGGCCGCTTCTTCGGCCGCTCCCTCAGCGAGCGCCTGCTCGCGCGGCTCACCTTCTCGACCTGACGCCGCGCCTAGGATTGGCCGGTGGCGGCTGAGCGGCAGCGAGTAGCGTCGGGCTCGCCCTTCGAGGCGAAGATCGGATTCTGCCGCGCGCTGCGCGTCGGCGATCGCGTGATCGTCGCCGGCACCGCCCCGATCTGGCCGGACGGCTCCTGCGACCCGGATCCCGAGCAGCAGGCGCGCCGCTGTCTCGAGATCATCGTCGAGTCGCTCGCCGAGTGCGGGGCGCGCGCGGAGCACGTGACTCGCACCAGGATGTTCCTCACCGACCCCGCGGACGGCGAGGCCGTGGGGCGCGCGCACTCCGCGGTCTTCGGCGGGGCGCCCCCGGTCGCGACGATGGTCGTCGTCTCCGGCTTCCTCGATCCCCGCTGGAAGGTCGAGATCGAGGCGGAGGCGACGATCGACTAGCCGCGCAGTCGCTCGGGGGTGAGCTCCTCCAGCGAGTCCAGGACGAGCCAGGCGCGGCCGAGAGCGTCGGGCTCCGGAGGGAAGTCGCGGTTGGGGATCGCGACCACCGCCATGCCGGCGGTGTCGGCCGAGCGGATTCCGTTGGTCGAGTCCTCGATCGCGACGCAGGCGCCCGGATCGGCGCCCAGGCGCCCGGCCGCCTCCAGGTAGACGTCGGCGGCGGGCTTGCCAGCGCCCACCTCCTCCGAGGAGACCGTGACCCGAAAGTCGCCGGCGATCCCGGCCAGGTCGAGCACGAGGTCGATCACGTGGCGATTGGAGGAGGAGGCGAGGCCCAGCGGCCACTCGGCCGCGAGCGACCTGACTGCTTCCAGCGCGCCGGGCAGGAGTGGGAGGCGCTCGCGGTAGACCTCTGCGACCCGGTCCGCGACGGCCGCCGAGATCCGCTCGGGATCCATCTCAACCCCGAGGCGATCGCGCACGTACCGCGACCACTCCTCCGAGCTCATCCCCATCATTTCTCGCTGCGCCCCCTCGTGCCAGCGACCGCCGTTCTCCTCGGTGAAGCGCCGTCGTACGTCGTCCCAGACTGCCTCGGAGTCGACGAGCACGCCGTCCAGGTCGAAGACGACCGCGGCGATGCCGGCTGCTGTGGGTCCCGGTGACACTCAGACCTTGGAAACGGCGATCCGCAGCTCGCGGCCCTCGATCGTCGCCTTCTCCCCGGCGCCGTCGGCGGCGTAGCCGACCGAGGTGGCCAGCGTCTCACCGGCGATGTAGGACTCGTGCTCGCGGGCGGCCGCGAGCAGCTCGTCGTCGCCGCCGAGCTCCAGCGAGATCCGGTCGGAGACCTCCAGGCCGGCCTGCTTGCGGGCCTCCTGCACGGCGCGCACCACCTCGCGCGCGAGGCCCTCGCGCCGCAGGTCGTCGTCGAGGTCCAGCTCGAGGGCCACCGCGTGGCCCGCCTCGGCCTCGACCTGGTAGCCCTCGAGCGGCTCCATGACCAGGTTGATGTCATCGGCGGAGAGCGTGTGCTCCTTGCCGTCGATCGCGATGCCGACCTCGGCGCCCGCCTCGAGCCGCTCTGCCACGCCAGCGGCGTCGAGTGCCTCCACCGCCGCCGCCACCTGAGGCATGTTCTTTCCGAACCGGGGGCCGAGCGAGCGGTAGTTCGGCTTCACCCGGTACGAGACGAGCTCGGCCTCGCTGTGGACGAAGTCGAGGTCCTTCACGTTCAGCTCCGAGGCAACGACCCCGGAGAGGCGCTCGATCGCGGCCCGCTCTGCGTCGGAGGCGACGACCACCGCCTTGCGGAGGGGCTGGCGGAGCTTCACCTTCGCCTGCGCGCGAGCCGCGCGGCCGAGCTCGACGGTCCGGCGGACGGCCTCCATGCCCTCCTCGAGCTGGGCGTCGATCAGGTCCTCGTGGACCTCCGGGTAGTCGCAGAGGTGGACCGAGTCGGGGCAGTCGCCGAAGGCGCTCTCGTCCGTTCCAGCCGCCAGGTTCGTGTAGATCTCGTCCGCGAGGAAGGGCGTGAAGGGAGCGAGCAGCGTCGCCATCGTGATCAGGCAGTGGCGCAGGGTGGCGAAGGCCGTCTCATCCCCGTCCCAGAAGCGGCGCCGGCTGAGGCGGACGTACCAGTTGGAGAGCTCCTCGCTGTACTCGGCGATCGCCCTGCCCGCGGCGGTGCAGTCGAATGCGTCCATGTGCTCGCGGACCTCCGCGATGGTTCGCTGCAGCCGGGAGACCGCCCAGCGGTCGAGCTCAGCGGCTGACCCCTCGCTTCGCTCACCCGCGCTCCAGACCCCGGCGAGCTTGGCGGGTTCGAGACCCTCGGCATTCGCGTAGAGCACCCAGAACGAGTACGTGTTCCAGAGGGTGAGCAGGAACTGGCGAACCGCCTCCCCGACCGTCTCGACGGAGAAGCGGTAGCCGGCCCAGGGCTGCTGTGAGGCGAAGTAGTACCAGCGGAACGCGTCGGCGCCGTGGCGCTTGATCACGTCCCAGGGCTCGACCACGTTGCCGCGGCTCTTCGACATCTTCTGCCCCTCCGGATCGAGGATCAGGCCCAGGCAGACGACGTTGCGGTAGCTCGAGGTGTCGAAAAGCAGGACCGCCTCGGCGAGCAGCGTGTAGAACCAGCCGCGGGTCTGGTCGATGGCCTCGCAGATGAAGTCGGCGGGGAAGCGCTCCGTAAACCGCTCCTCGTTCTCGAACGGGTAGTGGTACTGGGCCCAGGGCATCGAGCCGGAGTCGAACCAGGCGTCGATCACGGAGAGGACCCGGCGCATCGTGCCCTCGCAGCCCTCGCGCTCGCAGGCGAAGGTCACCTCGTCGATGTAGGGCCGGTGGAGGTCATCGGGGACCTCAGCGCCGCGCTCGCGCAGGTCCGCGATAGACCCGGCGCAGAAGCGCTCCTCGCAGCCCTCGGCGTCGCATTCCCAGATCGGCAGCGGGGTCCCCCAATAGCGGTCGCGGGAGAGGGCCCAGTCCACGTTCCCCTCGAGCCACTTGCCGAAGCGCCCGTGCTTGATGTGCTCCGGGTGCCAGCCGATCTCATCGTTGGCGGCGATGAGCCGGTCGCGGACCTCGGTCGTCTTCACGTACCAGCTCGCCTTGGCGTAGTAGAGGAGCGGCGTGTCGCAGCGCCAGCAGTGGGGATAGGCGTGCAGGTAGGTCTCCGCGCGCAGGAGCTTGCCCCTCTCATCCAGGGCCTTGACGATGTCGGGGTCGGCCTCCTTTACCTTGCGGCCGGCGAAGTCCGTGATCCGCTCATCGAAGCGGCCCCGTAGGTCGACCGGGTTCTGCAGGGTGATCCCGTACTGCTCGCCGAGCCCGAAGTCGTCCTCGCCGAAGGCGATCGCGCTGTGGACCAGGCCCGTGCCGTCCTCGGTGGTGACGAAGTCCGCGAGCAGCACCGTGTGGCCGCGCAGGCCGTAGTCGGTGATGTAGTCGAAGGGCGGCTCATACGAGGTATCGGCGAGGGCCGTACCGGGGAACGTCGACAGCACCTCGACGTCTTCGCCGAGGACGTGCTCGACGCGATCGCGGGCCATGACGAAGACCTCATCCCCCGCCGCGTGCCCGATCGCCTCGTCCCCGCCCAGGACCTGCACCCGGACATATTCGATCTCCGGCCCGGCCGCGACCGCCGCGTTGGTGATCAGGGTCCAGGGCGTGGTCGTCCAGACCAGCAGCTGGTCGCCGGGCTCGAGCGGGCTCTCGGAGGCCGGCTCTCGCACCGGAAGCTTGACGTAGACGCTCGGGTCCTCCACGTCGTGGTAGCCGAGGGCGACCTCGTGGGAGGAGAGCGCGGTGCCGCACCGGGGGCAGTACGGCACGACCTTGTGGCCCTCGTAGAGGCGGCCGTCGTCCCACATTCTGCGCAGCGCCCACCAGACCGACTCGATGTACTCGTTGTTGAGGGTGACGTAGGGGTCGTCGAGGTCGAGCCAGAAGCCGATCCGCTCGGTGAGCCGGTTCCAGTCCTCGACGTAGCGGAACACCGACTCCCGGCAGCGGTCATTGAACTCCGCGATCCCGTACTCCTCGATCTCCTCCTTCGAGGAGATCCCCAGCTCGCGCTCGATCTCGAGCTCGACCGGCAGGCCGTGGCAATCCCAGCCGGCCTTTCGCGGCACGTAGTGGCCGGTCATCGTCCGGTAGCGGGGGTAGATGTCCTTGAACACCCGCGAGAGGACGTGATGCGAGCCCGGACGCCCGTTTGCCGTCGGTGGTCCCTCGTAGAACCCCCACAGCGGTGCCCCCTCGCGATTGGCGAGCGAGCGCCGGAAGATTGCCCGGTCCCGCCAGCGCTCGAGCACCCGCTCCTCGAGCTCGGGAAACGACTGTTTCGGGTCCACCGGGCGGAATCCAGCCATGAGCGGCGGATTCTGGCAGCCGCGCGCCCCCCGCCCGATGCAGGTCAGCCGAGCGCCTGACTCCTAGTCGGAGGGGAGCGTGACCGAGCCGTCCTCCTCGATCGTCCAGCGCGGGTTGTGGGCGACCTCCCACGGATGGCCGTCCGGATCGATGAAGATCCCCGAGTAGCCGCCCCAGAAGGTCTCGGCCGGCTCGCGGCCGATGGTCGCGCCCGCCTTGCGGGCCTCCTCGATCACCTCATCGACCTCGTCCGGGGAGCGGGTGTTGTAGGCGAAGGTCACCCCTCCCCAGCCCTCGCCGTCGGTGACGGCGCTGTCCTCGGCCAGCTTGTCCCGGCCCCAGAGGGCGACGACCATCCCGCCCGCCTGGAAGAAGACGACGTCGTCCGCCTCCTCCGCGCCGGTCTTCCAGCCGAGGTCCTCGTAGAACCTGCGCGCCCGCGCGAGGTCGGAGATGCCGAGCGTGATCAGGCTGAGCCGCTGGTCCATGCCGAGCTCCTTTCCGAAGTTGCGATTGGCCGCGACCCTATCCGGCAACGACCCGGCTGCCTTGAACTTTTCGGACGTTCGCTAGGTTGCGAGCGTGAGCCTCTACCGCGAGCTCGCCCCATCACGCGACCTGTACTCGCTCGTCGCGTGCCGGTGGGTGAGACGTGTGCCGGAGGGAGGCGGCGGGACAACGCTCGTGCTGCCGGACGGCTGCGTGGATCTGATCTGGCGGGGCGACGAGCTGGTGCTCGCCGGGCCCGACCGCCGAGCCCGCTCCATCGCGATCACCCCCCTGCAGACGATCCTCGGACTTCGGCTCCGACCCGGCGTTGCGGGGGCGATGCTGGGAATGCCGGCGAGCGAGGTGCTCGACGGCCACTTCCCGCTCGAGGACCTACTCGGCTCGCCGGCCGCCGAGCTCGAGGGTCGCCTGGGCGAGGCGCGCGGCGAGGAGGACGCGTTCGAGCTGCTCGAGGCGATGGTCAGCTCGCGAATCCGGGACGCCGAGCCGGATCCACTGGTGCTTGCCGCCAGCCGCCGGCTTGGGTTCCCCGGGAGCCGCGTCGACTGGCTCTCCGACGCTCTCGGCATCAGCGACCGTCAGCTCAGGCGGAGGTTCCATCGAGCCGTGGGCTACGGGCCGAAGACTCTGGATCGGGTCCTGCGCTTCAGGCGGTTGCTCGCGCAGGCCCCGGCCATCGCGGCCGGAGACGGCGATCTCGCCCGGATCGCCGCCGATCTCGGTTACGCCGACCAGGCCCACATGACGCGCGATTGCGTCCGACTTTCGGGGCTGGCGCCCGCCCGGCTCGCGGCGCTCTGGGCGAGCTAGGCGGCTCGGTCCAGCTTGCGGCAGAGGTCCGCGAGCTGGCGCTTCTCGGCCTCGTCGAGGACCCCGAAGGCCTCCCGCACGCGCTCGGCGTGGGCCGGGAAGGCGTGGGTAACGAGGTTGTAGCCAGCCTGGGTGAGCGCGACGGCGACCGCGCGACGGTCGCTCTCGAGCCGGCTGCGGTTGACGAAGTCGCGGCTCTCGAGCGTGTCGAGGACCTCGGTGGCGGTCGCCTTGGAGGCGCCGAGGCGGCGGCGCATGGTGCGCAGCTCCAGGCGTCCGCCGGCGCTGGTGAGTAGCACCAGCATCGTGAAGCCGGTCGCCGAGACGCCGATCCTCTCGAGGTCCGCCGCGAGACGGCGGGTGAGGTTCGCCTCTGCCCGCACCAGCGCCTCGAGCGCGCGGTGCGCGAGCGGATCGATGGGGCGAAGGGGCGTCGCCTCGTCGGTCACGAGTGATCAAGTTATGGGGCGCGGCGGACGAGATCCCGTCACTAGGATCGTTGGGGTGCCCCGCCCATCCGCCATCGCGCGCCGGGCAGCCGCGTTGGCGGCGACCGCGGGGGTCCTGTTCGCCGCCGGCTGCGGCACGAAGCAGAACGACGAGGCGCCCGCCGCCTGCCTGATCGGAAACGAGGGATACCTGCGGGCACTCGAGAGCGCGCCGGGGCGGGTCCGGCTCGCGGGCAGCACGCCGATCTCCGACTGCCTGGTCCCCGAGCAGGACGCGGGCCAGCTCGCCAACATCGGGCACGAGATGATCATCGCCGCAACGAAGCTGAACGCCGAAGCGCGCCGGGACCCGGGCGGCCCGGCCACCGTTCAACTCGGCTACCTGATCGGCGCGGTGGGCAAGGGGGCCGACGCGATCCACACCGACCTCGTGCGGCGCCTCAATTCGGCGGCCCGCTTCAGCCAGACGGGCGGCACGCTGCCGGCGAGCTTCGAGCGGGCCTTCGGCCGTGGATACGCGGCCGGGCACACCTCCGGCTAGATAGCCTGAATGGAGATGGAAGCCAAGACCACCGACCAGCTCTGGGGAGCCGAAACCACGAAAGCCGTCGAAAACTTCCAGCTCTCAGGCAGCCCGGTGCCCGCCCCCGTGATCCACTGGCTGGGTCGGCTGAAGGCCGCCGCCGCCAGGGCGAACGCCGAGCTGGGCGAGCTCGATGCCGCCCTCGCCGAGCGAATCGCGAAGGCCGCAGACGAGGTCGCGAACGGCGAGCACGACGACCAGTTCCCGATCGACGTCTTCCAGACCGGCTCTGGCACCTCCTCGAACATGAACGCCAACGAGGTGATCGCCGAGCTCGCCGGCGACGAGGCCCACCCCAACGACCACGTCAACAGGGGCCAGTCCTCGAACGACGTCTTTCCCTCGGCGGTTCATCTCGCCGCTCTGGGTGAGGTCCACTCGGACCTCCTGCCCGCCCTGGACGAGCTGCGCGCCGCGCTCGAGCGCAAGGCCGACGAGTTCAAGGACCTGGTCAAGGCGGGCCGAACGCATCTGATGGACGCCGTCCCCGTGACCCTCGGCCAGGAGTTCTCCGGCTACGCGGCGCAGGTCCGCCTCGGCGCCGAGCGGGTCCGCTCCACCCTTGGCCGCGTCGGCCAGATCCCGCTCGGCGGCACAGCCACCGGCACCGGGCTCAACACGCATCCCGAGTTCGCCGCGAAGGTCCGAGAGAAGCTCAGCGCCGACACAGGTCTCGACATCTCCGAGCCGGCGGACCCATTCGAGGCGCAGGGCAACCGCGACGCGCTGGTCGAGCTGTCCGGCGCGCTCAAGACCGTCGCCGTCTCGCTTCTCAAGATCGCGAACGACCTGGCGCTGATGGGCTCCGGGCCGCGCGCCGGGCTCGCCGAGATCGTCCTGCCCGAGCTGCAGAAGGGCTCATCGATCATGCCCGGCAAGGTCAACCCGGTGATCCCCGAGGTCGTGATCCAGGTCGCCGATCAGGTCGTCGGTAACGATGCGGCGATCACGCTGGCCGGGAGCCAGGGCCAGTTCGAGCTCAACGTGCGCGTGCCGCTGATCGCCCGGAACCTGCTCGACTCGATCAAGCTGCTCGCCGCGGCATCGCGAGCGTTCGACGAGAAGTGCGTCAGCGGGATCGAGCCGAACGAGGAGATGCTGGAGCGGCACGCGGAAGCGACGCTCGCGACCGCCACCGCCCTCAACCCCCACATCGGCTACGACCGGGCCGCCGAGATCGTCAAGGAGGCCCACTCCTCGGGCCGCCCGCTGCGTGAGGTGGCGCGGGAGAGGGGCGTCGAGGAGGAGATCCTGGAGCAGGCGCTCGACCATCGCAAGATGGCGCGCCCCCACGATTGACCCTCGCTCCGTGCCGATCGAGGAATGGACAAGCGTCGCGGATTGAAGACCGGCGGCAGCTTGGAGGCGCAAGGGTGATCACCGAGACCCAGGTCGACGCCACGGATGAGACCGCCCGCCGGGGCTTCCGTGGGTACTGGCTCGTGGTCGGGCCCTTCTCGGGCCTGATCCGGCGCCGCTGGCTGCGCCAGATCGCCCGGGCAGCGGAGCGGGAGCGCAGCCCTTCCAACTGACACTGCGCCGCTACCGTGCTCCGTGGGGCCGTGTCCACGAGCGCCCTCTCAAAACCGGTGCGGGTCGCCGCGTTCGCCGCCGTCGCGGCCGTCCTCGGGCTCTGGCTGCTGATCGTGATCCGGCAGGTCGCCGACGGCGGCTTCTACTCGGACGACTGGGCGATCCAATGGGAGTGGCACGCCTACGGCTTCTCCGAGGCCCTCTCGCGACAGTTCGACATCCTCGGAAGCAAACCGCTCCTCGGCATCATGCTGATCGGCTCATACCAGGTGCTCGGCACCGATCCCGCCCGGCATCAGCTCGTCGTGGCGCTGCTCACCCTCGCCTGCACGGTCGGCTTCTATTTCCTGCTCCGTGGGCTCCGCTTTCCGCCCAAGGACGCCGTCCCGATCACGCTGCTGGCGCTGCTCTTCCCCTGGGCTTCGTCAGTCAGGTTTTGGCCCACCGGCGGTCTCAACAACTTCGCCGTCCTTTTACTCTTCGCGGGTCTCCTGATCGCCCTGCGCGGCCTGCGAGTCGAGGGCCCGCGCGGCATCCTGATCCACGTTGCGGCGACCGCCTGCTACGTGGCCAGCATCCTCACCTACGAGGTCACCACCGGCGTCGCGCTGTTCGCCTGGACCGCCTACGCCTGGCTGGGTGGCTGGCGCGCCGCGTTCCCTCGAATGGCGCTCGACGTCCCGGCGGTCGCGGCGGCGGCGATCTACACGGGGGAGAACACCAACAAGAACGTCGAGAGCCTCGCCGAGCAACTCCGCCACGTGCCCGACATCGCCGGTGAGGGCGCCGACCTGATCACGGGGACGCTGCTGCCGGTCACGATCCCGGCGGAAATGCCCGCCGCCCTGACCGCGACCGTCCTCGCGGCCGCAGTCGCGGTCCTCGTTCTGGCAGCAATGCGATCGCGTCGTGGCGAGCATGGGGCCGAGGCTCGCCCCCGGATCCGGTGGCCGGCCGTCGCGGCGGCCGCGCTGGCGGCTCTCGCGGTCTGCTGGGTGATCTACGTCCCGCAGGCGTTCTACACGCCCACCTTCCGCGGGATCGAGGACCGGGTCAACATCCTGGCCCTCTACCCCGCGGCGGTTCTCGTCTGGGCGGTGATGCGCGCCGCCGGCTCGCTGCTGCAGCGCAACGGCTACGTCCTCGCCATCGTCGGGGCTACCTGTGTGGCGACCGGCTATGGGATCCAGGACGTTCGCCAGCAGAATCAGTGGCTCCGCTCCGCCGAGCTCCAGCCGAAGGTGCTGGCTGCCGTCGAGCGCGCCAATCCCGCCGACGGGGCGGTGGTCCTGGTCTTCGACTATCCGGCGGAGACCGCGCGCGGGGTCCCCGTCCTGAACGTCAACTATGACCTCAAGCCCGCCGCGCGCCTGGCGACGTCGAGCGAGATCGACACGTACCCCGTGTTTGCGGGGTCGACGTTGCGGTGCTCCCCCAAGGGAGTCGCCATCGACTACCTGGCGACTCCCCTCTACGACAGGATCAGCGTCACGGAGGAGGGCACGGCGAAGCTCCAGCCCTACTCCAACGTCGTCTTCGTTGACGTCGGGAGGAGGCGACACGAACTGATCCGCTCGCGGACGCAATGCGCCCGGGCCCTGGCCGCGTACAGACCCGGTCCGTGGCTGGAGCGCTCGAAATAGCTCAGGGGTAACCCTCTTGGTGATGCCGAGATCAAGTCGACCGGGCATCGCCGAGCTCCTGCGCGCGGTCCGTGCCGCCGGCATTCGCGACGAGCGGGTGCTGGAGGCGATCGCTCGCGTCCCGCGCGCCGAGTTCGTGCCTGCTGAGGCGGCCGCGGACGCCTACTTCGACGAGCCGATCCCGATCGGGCACGGGCAGGTGACGACGCAACCATCGCTGGTGGCTCGCATGGTCGAGGCGATGAGCCTGCGCGGAGCAGACCATGTGCTGGAGATCGGTACCGGACTCGGCTGGCAGACGGCCCTGCTCGCGACCCTGGCGGGCAGGGTACGGAGCGTTGAGCGCTTCCCCGACCTCGCGGAGGCGGCCAGGCGGAACCTCGCGAACGAAGGCATCCTGAACGCGGAGGTCAGGGTCGCCGACGGTTGCGAGGGGGTTGCCGAGCATGCCCCCTACGACGCGATCGTGGTCTCGGCGGCCTCGCCCGAGGTGCCGCCGCCGTTGGCGCAGCAGCTGGCGGACAGCGGTCGACTGGTTCACCCGATGGGTACGGGGGGAGATGAGCAGGTGACCCTGTTCGAGAAGACGGCGGGCGAGCTGCGCGCGCTGCGCACTCTCACCAGGGCCCGCTTCGTGAAGCTGGTCAGCCCTGGAAGGTGACCAGGCGCTCCTCGGTCAGCTCGCGCACCGCGTAGTTCGGGCCCTCGCGGGTGTTGCCCGAGTCCTTGACGCCGCCGTACGGCATCTGGTCCGTGCGGAAGGTTGGGACCTCGTTGATCAGCACGCCGCCGAACTCGAGCGTCTCGCCGGCCTTCTTCGCGTTGCCGACGTCCCGCGTGAAGACCCCGGCCTGGAGGCCGTAGCGGGAGTCATTCGCCATCTCCAGACCCTCCTCGAAGCTCTTGAAGGTGTGGATCGTCGCCACGGGCCCGAAGATCTCGTCCTTCCAGGTGTGGCACTCGCGGGGCTCGCCCCTGATCACCGTCGGCGCCAGGCAGCGCTCCTCGTCGACCAGCTCGCCCCCGGTGAGGAGCTCGCCGCCCTGCGAGACCGCCTCGTCGACCCAGGACTTGACCCGGTCGCGGTCGCCGGGGGTGATCAGCGGGCCGACGTCGGTGTTTTCGTCCATCGGGTCGCCTGTGACCAGGGACTCCGCGTTTGCCACGAAGCGGACGGTGAAGTCGTCGGCGATTGACTCGTGGACCAGGATCCGCTGCACCGAGATGCAGCTCTGGCCGGCATGCGAGAAGGCGTGGAGCTTCGCCTTGTCCGCGGCCTGCTCCCAGTCACCGTCCTCGTGGACGATCAGCGGGGCGGTTGAGCCGAGCTCGAGGTTGACCTTCTTGTGCGGCGCCTTGGAGCGGATGCTCCAGCCTACGGGCGCGGATCCCGTGAAGGTGATCGCCCCGATGCGTTCGTCCTCGACGATCGCGTTGCCGACCTCGGATCCCGACCCGCAGACGACCTGCAGCCAGTTCGCGGGCAGGCCCGCGTCGTAGAGGATCTCCGCGAGCTTGATCGCGGAGATCGGCGTCTGGCCGGCGGGCTTCAGCACGACGGCGTTGCCCGCGGCGATCGCGGGGCCGAGCTTGTGGCCGACCAGGTTGAGCGGAAAGTTGAAGGGGCTGATCGCCCCGACGACGCCGTAGGGGACGCGAATCACGATCCCGAGCTTGCCCTCGCCGGCGGCCCCCGCCTCCATCGGCACCGTGTGGCCGGTCAGCGTGCGGGCCGCGACCGCCGAGAACTGCATCGTCGAGACGCAGCGCTGGGCCTCGATCCGCGCGGTCTTCACCGGCTTGCCAGCCTCGGCCGCGATCGTCATGGTGAGATCGTCCTCGCGCTCGCGGACCAGCTCCGCCGCGCGATCGAGCATCGCGGCTCGCTCGTGCGCCGGAAAGCCTCCCTCGGAGAAGGCCTTCGTGGCGGCTTCGGTCGCCCTGCCGACCAGCGCCGCGTCGCCCCTCGGCACGCGGCCGATCAGGGTGCCGTCATAGGGCGCGTTCACCTCGGACCACTCGCCGGTCTCGATCCACTCGCCGGCGACATAGAGCTTGTGGTCCGTTGCCTGAATCGTCTCGGTCGCCATCGTCCTCTCCTTGACCGTTGCCTACCCACAGCCTAGTCCTCCGCAACTTCCCGCCGCGAGGGCCGTTATTCCTGGGACATGCTGCGGGGGCGGAGAATCGTTCTGATTGGGGTGCTGTGCGCGCTCGGGTTCCCGGCCGCCGCCTCGGCCAAGGTCTGGATCGTCAAGGGTGCGGGCTTCGGACACGGCGTGGGGATGAGCCAGTACGGGGCCTACGGGTACGCCAAGCACGGCTTCCCCTACGGAGCGATCCTGGCCCACTACTACACGGGCACCACTCTCGGCACGACCACGGACCAGAGCGTTCGCGTGCTGCTCCGCAACGACGCACGCAGCGTCAGCTTCCGCGGTGCGGGGTCGGCCTGCGGCGCGGGTCTGGGGCCGGCGAAGAGCTACGTCGCCAAGCGCAAGGGAAGCGCGGTCGTGCTGCGCTCCAAGAAGGGCACGCTGATCGCGAAGTGCGGAGGGGTGATGACGGCGGCCGGGGCCCCCGCGGTCACCGTCAACGGCAAGGGCACCTATCGCGGCTCGCTGGAGGTGAGGGCGTCGTCCAGCGGGCTGGACGTGATCAACGTGGTGGCGCTCGAGGACTACGTGCGCGGCGTGGTCTCGAAGGAGTCGCCGGCGTCCTGGCCGCCCGAGGCCCTCAATGCCCAGGCGGTGGCCGCTCGCTCATTTGCGATCTCGACGGCCGCTCACGGCAGCACCTTCGACGTCTTCGACGACACCCGCAGCCAGGCGTACGGGGGCGTCGGTGCTGAGACCGCGAAGACCGACCGGGCGGTCAGCGCCACCCACCTGCAGGTCGTCCTCTACAACGGCAGGGTCGCCCAGACCTTCTTCTTCTCCACCTCCGGCGGCCACACCGAGAACAACGAGTTCTCGTCGCTCGGCTTCGGGCAGCCACCGATCCCGTACCTGCGCGGCGTCGACGACCCCTACGAGGCCGAGGTGGGGTCCCCTTACGAGCATTGGAAGCGGAAGTTCTCCCTCGGCCGCATGAACTCCGCCCTCAGCGGGCTCGGCCTGCGGGGCAAGCTGCGCAACATCGTGGTGACGCAGCGAGGCGCCTCGCCACGGATCGTCCACGCGAAGCTGGTCGGCGGCGGCGGGAGCACCGCGGTCACTGGTCCCCAGCTCCAGACGGCGCTTGGCCTGCCCGACACCTGGGCCTTCTTCAAGAAGAAGTAGCTGCGAGGGCGCGCGTCAGCGTGATGAGAGGGTGCGCGGCAGCGCAACCCGATTAATGGAGGTGGCGAAGCTCAGCCGTCGGGGTAGGGCTGCACCGGGATGCCGTGATCGGTGTCCCTCGTTCCGAACTCGTACGCGGCGGCGCCGTTCACGGCAAGGCGCTGGGCGGGCCCGCCGTCGAGCTCGACGTCCAGCTCCAGATCGGAGATTGAGCAGTTGAGCGTGTTGTGCTCGGGGCCGACCGGGTCGGCATAGACCCACGCGACGAAGTCCTTGGCCGGAGCCTGGACGCTGCCGGTGACCTTGACGCCCTTTCCCCGGAGCTCGAAACCCGCGCCGGTGGGCTGCTCGGAGACCTCCGTGCTCGGGATGTGGCCGAAGCCGCCGAGCCGGTGCGCTTCACCATCGAGCATCAGCATCGCGTTGCCGACCCAGGGGGTGGTCCTGCCCGCCACCTTGATCCGGCCGACCGCCATATCGAAGTAGTCCTCCGGCGAGCGGTCCTCGAAGCCCGATCCCTGGATCCAGACCCAGCGCTCGGCGTGCTCGGCCCCCCAGTTGTGGCCGATCATCCCCCGCCAGCCCTCGACGGCGATCCACTCGCCGCCCACCTCCAGATGGCCGTTGAAGACGGAGTCGGGGTAGGGGCTGAGGAACTTCGTCCTTGGGACGGGCGCGTTGTAGAGGAAGTCGCGCGGCAGGTGGTGGAAGGGCTCGTGGCTGTCGGCGAAGCTCAGGTCCCATTTCGCCTCGAGCGCATCGGTGGCGACGCCACCGACCGCGCTGCCGTCCGTCAGGCTCGCGTCGGCGATGCGGATGTAGCAGTCCGGCGCGGCGCTGAGCTCAGCCGCGCCGAACTGCCGCTTGGTCGCGCGTGGGCCGGTCGCCGAGGAGTCGAAGAGGACGAACCACAGGGCACAGGTCGCCGGTCGCTTGGGGCGCTTGTGGACGGTATGGCGGATCCAGGCACCCGTGCCGCCGCCCGGCTGGACGAGCTTCAGGTAGAAGCTCTCGTAGTGCCCGGCCTTCTCCGGGACGTCGGGGAAGCGCGCCTTCGTCCGCACCGCCGAGACGCTATCTGCTGAGCCGCTCGAGGAACGCGAGCTCGCGCTCGAGCATGAGCTCCGCCGAGGCGTGGTCGTACTCCGGCGCGTCGGGGTCGGCGAACAGGTGGCCGTCGCCGGGATAGGTGTAGGTCTCGACGAGCTCGCCGGCGGCGCGCTCGAGATCGGGTACATCGCCTGCGTTCATGAAGGGATCGTCGACCGCGTAGTGGACCTGCGCCGGCACCCCGGCCGGCCAGGACTTGCCGCCGAGCGTCTCCTCCGGGGCGACGGCGTGCATCAGCAGCGCCGCGCGGGCGCCCGGCCGCGTGAGGGCGAAGTAGTGCCCCGTGGCGGCGCCCATCGAGAACCCCGCGTAGACGAGCTCGGCGGGCAGCTCCTCGAGCGCGTCCGCCGTCCGCTTCATCAGCTCGGGAATGCCGAGCTGGTCGCGGTGGGCGATCCCGTCCTCGAGCCGGTCGAAGGTCCTGCCCTCGAACACGTCCGGGGTCCAGACCTCGTGGCCCCCCTCGCGCAGCGAATCGGCCCACTGGGTGACGCCCGGGCGAAGCCCCTGCGCGGAATGGAAGAGCACGATCTGGGCCATGGTCGAACCGGCTCGGGGATTCTTACCCCGTGAGCCGTTTGGCGCGCGCCCGCACTTCGGCAACGATCTCCTCGACGCCGGGCACTACCCGGCCGCGCATCAGCACCCGGCCCGCCACCACGGTCGTGTCGACGACGGACCCGCCCGCGGCGTAGACGAGGTCGGCATCCGGCTCGCCCGCGGAGAGCTCCGGGTCCGAGCCGCGCAGCAGCAGGAAGTCGGCCGGCTCCCCCGCGGCGAGCGGGGTGGCGCCCAGGGCGGGCGAGCGCTGTCCCCTGGCGATCGCCAACGCCTCGGACGCCGGCAGAGTCGCCGAGTCGCCGCTCGCGTGCTTCTGCGAGAGGGCGAAGAGCTTCACCTCCTCGAACATGTCGAGGTTGGAGTTCGAGGAGACGCCGTCCGTGCCGAGCCCGATCGAGACTCCGGCCCGCGCCGCGGCGGGATACGGCAGCACTCCTCCGACGGCGAGCTTCATGTTCGCCGCCGGATTGGAGACGACGGTCGCGCCGCGCTCGGCGATCAGCTCGAGCTCCGAGTCGTCGAGCCAGACGCCGTGGGCCAGCAGGGTCCTGGGCCCGAGGAGGCCGAGCTCGTCGAGGTAGGCTGCCGGCCGCTTCCCGTGGGCCTCGAGGCAGTCGCTCACCTCCTGCTCGGTCTCGGAGAGGTGGATTTGGGCCGGGATCTCGCGCTGGGCGGCGAGCTCGGCGATCCAGGCGAGGGACTCCGCGCTCACCGTGTAGATCGAGTGGGGACCGAGGCTGGGCTCAACCCGCGGATCCGCCCCGGCTATCCGGTCGAGCACCTCGAGGATCTCGGGCCGCATCCGCTCCCCCCGGGCCGGATCGAGCTGATCGATCATCACCGAGCTCACCACCGCGCGGATCCCGGAGTCGACCACCGCGCGCGCGACCTCGGCCCCGTGCCAATACATGTCCACGAACTTCGTGGTGCCCGAGCGGATCATCTCGAGGCAGGCGAGGCGGGTCCCCCAGTAGACGTCCTCCGGCTCGAGCTTGGCCTCGGCGGGCCAGATCCTCGTCCTCAGCCACTCCATCAGGGGCATGTCGTCTCCGAACCCCCGGAAGAGGGTCATTGCGGCGTGCGTGTGCCCGTTGACCATCGGCGGGCAGAGCCACAGGCCGGTCCCATCGATCAGCTCGTCGGCGGACCGGGGCAGCACGGACGGGCCGAGCTCCGCGATCAGCCCGTCCTCGACCCGCAGGCCGACCTCCTCACCGCCCAGCGCCGCGTCGGTGACCGCGAGGCTCAACTGCCGGGCAGGTCCTTGGCGAGAGCGGGCAGCACGAACTCGAGCGCCGCGGACAGGGTCTCCGCCGTCTCGTCCCGCCCCCGCCGGTACTCGCTCACGGTCAGCGGCTTGTCCGAGATGCCGTTGGCCAGATTGTCGATCGTGCAGACGGCCGCGTAGGCCAGCGCCGCCTCGCCGGCGAGCACCGCCTCGGCGGCGATCGTCATCCCGACCAGGTCGGCGACCTCGGAGAGCGCCACGACCTCGGCCGGCGTCTCGAAGCGCGGGCCGATCGTCTGCGCGTAGACGCCGCCGTCCTCGAGCTTCGTCTTCGTCAGCGAGTTCCAGGCGCTGATCACCACCCGTCTCCACTCGGCGTCGAAGCCCGGGACGCTGTGCCCGCGCGGATCGCGGTAGAAGCTCGGCGCGATGTCCGGCGCGTAGAAGTCCTCCGGGCAGATCAGGGTGCCGACCCTCAGGTCCTTGTCGAGGCTCCCCGCGGAGCCGAGGGCGAGGACCCGGTTGCAGCCGAGCTCGCAGGCGCCGCGGATGTTGGCGTGGTGATCGACCAGATGAGCGGGGATGTCCCGCTCGAACCCGTGCCTCGGAATCGCGACGACGTCGCCTCCGTCGATCGCGTCCACGGGCAGCACCCCGCCCGCGTCGAATCTGACCCGCTTGCCCTCGATCGGCTCCTCGCCCTCGGGCAGGCTGTTGCCGTAGATCAGCGCCAGGCGATCACCTGTCGGGCGCGGCGCAGTCATCGAGGCGACTCTACGTCC
Source organism: Solirubrobacterales bacterium (assembly GCA_036505735.1). Taxonomy (GTDB): domain Bacteria; phylum Actinomycetota; class Thermoleophilia; order Solirubrobacterales; family 70-9; genus DASUPK01. The sequence continues at coordinate 7,913 of DASXSZ010000203.1, read as the reverse complement.
TGATGTGGACCACGTCGCCGTCCTGGACGACGTAGTCGCGCCCCTCGATGCGGAGCGTCCCCCGATCGCGGGCCGCCGCGTAGCCGCCGGCGTCGACCAGCTCGTTCCAGGGGATCACCTCCGCGCGCACGAACGCGCGCTGGATGTCCGTGTGGACCCGCCCCGCGGCGTCGTAGGCGGTGCCGCCGCGGCGCAGCGTCCGCGCCTGGGCCTCCTTCCCCGTGTCGGCGGTGAAGAACGTCACCAGGTCGAGGAGCTCGAACGCAGCGCGGATTAGCCGCTCGAGGCCGGAGCGCTCGATGCCGAGCTCTCCGCGCATCTCCTCCGCCTCTGCGGGATCGAGCTCGCGCAGCTCCGCCTCGACCCTCGCCGAGATCACCACTACTTTCGCCTCCACCTCGTCCGCGTGGGCGACGAGCCCCGGCGGCGCTTCGGTCTCGCCCTCGTCGACGTTGACGACGTAGAGGACCGGCTTGGCCGTCAGGGGCGAGAGCTTGCGCAGCGCGTCCGGGGCCGCGTCGGATACGGGGACCTCGCGGGCCGAGCGACCTGCCGCCAGCGCCTCGACGACGCGATCGAGCCATTCCCGCTCCGCGACCGCCTCCTTGTCCTGAGAACGGGCCTGCTTCGCGATCCGCTCCAGCCGGCGCTCGGCGCCCTCGAGGTCGGCCGCGAGGAGCTCGGTCTCGATCAGCTCGGCGTCGGCGACCGGATCCACGCGGCCCTCCGGATGCGCGACGGTGCTCGCGCCATGTGCGCGGATCACGTGGCAGATCGCGTCGGTCTCACGGATCGAGGCCAGGAACCGGTTGCCCAGACCCTCCCCCTGCGACGCCCCCTTGACCAGCCCGGCGATGTCGTGGAAGTCGATGGTCTCCCGGACGATCTCAGAGCAGCCCACAGTCTCCGCGATCCTCTCGACCCGCTCGTCCGGCACCTGCACTACCGCGACGTTGGGCTCGACGGTCGTGAAGGGGTAGTCGCCGGTCTCGGCGCCGGCGGCTGTGAGCGCGTTGAAGAGGGTCGACTTGCCCGCGTTGGGCATGCCCACGATGCCGATCTTCATCGTCGTCCCACTACAGCGGCACGACCAGGCCCAGGGCCGTGCCCAGCAACGCCCCTCCGAGCACGTCGGACGGGTAGTGCATGCCGAGGTATGGCCTGCAGGCTCCGATCGCCGCGGCCAGCAGGAAGAGAATCGCGGCCTCCGGTGCGATCCTCGTCATCGCGGTCGCGCAGGCGAACGAGGATGTCGCGTGGGCGGAGGGGAAGCTCAGCGAGCTCGGCGCGCCGCCCAGCGGCGGCAGCCCCTCGAGCACCGGCCGCGGTCGCCTGACGATCACCTTGACAGCGAAGTTGAGGCCGATCGCGACCGGCCCGAGGATCCCGGCCAGCAGCCAATCCTCACCGTTGTCGGGGTCGGCGAAGGCGAGCACGATCCCGATGACGAGCCAGACCGCGCCGTACCCCCCGATCCTGCCGAGGCCCCTCGCGACTGTCTCGGCAGCGCGGCCGTGGAAGCGGGTACGCATGGCGTAGAGCAGGCGGCTGTCCAGCTCCTGCGGCACCGGCGCAGAATACGGTTGATGCGAGGGCACGCGATAGCGTGACCCGTCTCGTGGGGATCTCCGACTCCGAGCGGCTGCGCGAGTACGAGACGTCGTTTCGGCGCGCCGGCCTGCCCCTGTTCAGCGAGGACATCTCCCCGTACGAGGACGTCTTCAATCGCGCCGCCCCGCTCCTCGGCCTGGTCCTGCTCGGTGAGCTGCTCGGCGCCGGCAACCTCGACTGGACCTGGTGGCAGAACGTGCTGGCGGTGGCCGGCGGCCTGGCGATCCTCCTGGTGGCGGTCGCCGTGGGCAACCGGGCGCGGGGCAGGCGGCTGAGGGCGATCCCGGAGCGGCTCGGCAAGACCGAGCTGGCGGGCTTCGTTCTGATCCCGGCCGTCCTGCCGCTGATCTTCGGCGGCCAGGTCGGCAGCGCCCTGGTCACCGCCGGCGCGAACGTCGTCTTGCTGGCGGTGATCTACGCCGTTGTCGGACTCGGGTTTTTCTCGATTGTCCGCTGGGTCCTGGAGCGGATCGTCGCCCAGCTGCGCTCGGCGTTCACCCTGCTCGCCCGTGCGGTTCCCCTGCTCGCGATCTTCGTGCTGCTCTCGTTCCCCACCCAGGAGCTCTGGGGGATCTTCTCCGACCCGACGCGGGGCATCTACGCCACGATGCTGGGGATGCTGGCGCTGCTGGGGGCGGCGTTCCTGGCGGTCCGGCTGCCGCGCGAGGCGCGGGCGCTCGAGCGCGAGGTCGGCCAGGAGAGCGCCCCGCTGCGACGCGTGCAGCTCTTCAACGTCGAGCTGGTGATGTTCGTCAGCCAGGCCGTGCAGGTCCTGCTGGTCAGCGTGATGATCGGTGCCTTCCTGACCGTCTTCGGGGTGCTGGCCATCGACGAGAACCTGCGCACGCAATGGCTCGGCACCCCGGGGCACGAGCTCTTCCATTTCCACCTCTTCGGGGAGCGCCTCGAGCTCACCGGCCAGCTGCTTCGCGTGGCGGCTGGGCTGGCGGCCTTCTCGGGCTTCTACTTCTCGATCGCCATCTTCACGGACTCGACCTATCGGGAGGAGTTCCTGGGCGAGCTGACCTCCGAGATGCGTCGCAGCTTCAAGGACCGCGCCGAGTACCTGCGGCTTCGGGCGCGGGTCGCAAATGATGCGGGGGCGCGCGAAAGCGCGACCCGTTGAATGTAGGCGACAATCGAGAGGTGGCCGAGACCGCCAACAGGGTGATGGTGCCCGGTTACCGCCACGTGCCGGGAAACCACTGCGGATCGACCGCGCTGCGCAACCTGCTCGGTTTCCACGGCGTGGAGATCTCCGAGGAGATGGCGTTCGGCCTCGGCGCAGGCGCCTGCTTTTACTACGTGGTGCTCGACGAGCACTCCCCCTCGCGCTTCACGAACGGCAGGGCGGCCCGTCTGGAGGAGAACTTCCTCGAGCTGACCGGCGCGCCGCTGCGGCTCCGGACGGAGGCCGACCCCGAGGCCTCCTGGGAGATGGCCCGCGAGGCGGTCGACGAGGGCAGGCCGGTTCTCCTGCTCACCGACCTCTACTACCTCGATCACTACGGCCGCTCGGCCCACTTCCCGGGCCACGCCGTGATCCTCGCCGGCTACGACGAGGAACTCGCCTGGCTCTCCGACACCGCCTTCGAGGACCTGCAGACCACCTCGCTGGAGGGGTTGCGCGAGGCGCGCCACTCGCGGCAGCCGATCTTCCCCCTCGAGGGCCATGCGATCGACGTCCCCGAGGGCACCGAGCTCGACCGGGACGACCTGCTCGCGCACGCCCCTCGGGCAATCGAGCACGCCGCCGCCCAGATGCTCGAGCCGCCGCTGGGCGACTTCGAGGGGCTTCCCGCGCTGCGCCGCTTCGCCGCCGAGATCGGAGACTGGCCCGAGGCGGCTGAGGACTGGCAGTGGTGCGCCCGCTTCCTCTACCAGGTGATCGAGCGCCGGGGAACCGGCGGCGGGAACTTCCGTCGCATGTACTCGCGCTTCCTCGAAGAGGCGGGCTACGAGGAGGCGGACCTAGCCGGCGAGGCGGCGAAGGACTGGACCGCGCTCGCACTGGCGGCCCGCACCGCGAGCGAGCCCGAGCATCCGGACCCGGGGCACTGGAGGGCGATGGCATCCGAAGCCGCCAAGGTGCTCGATGCCGAGGCGCGGCTCTGGGCCGCTCTGGCGGCTCGCGGCTAGGGCAGCGTCACCCTCCGAAGCCGATGCGCTGCGGCGTGGCGGCGCTGCGAACGAAGACGACCTCGCGCAGATCGATGGAGACCAGGCCCTCCTCGGTGTCGAGGTCGGTCCAGCCGTCGGCCTTGTCGAGGGCCTTGCGCAGGTCCTTCAGCTTCCCGTCGTCGAGCCGGACCTCGACGACCTGCCCGCCGGAGAACCCGATCGAGACCCGCTCAGCCGCCATCAGAACGCTCCGCCGGCTCGACGATCTCCGTCAGAACGCCGCCCGTCGAGTGCGGATGAACGAAGGCGACCCGGGATTCGCGTATCCCGACGCGCGGCTCGGCGTCGATCAGCTCGATCCCAGCCTCCTTGAGCCGGTTGAGGACGTCCTCGATGTCTTCCACGGCGTAGGCGACGTGGTGCAGCCCAGGCCCCTTCTCGTCGAGGTACCTGCCGACCGGCGTATCGGGGCGGAGCGGGCGCAGCAGCTCGACGTGGCCCTCGCCGACGTCGAGCAAGACCGCCTCGACTCCCTGGCTCTCGACGGTCTCGCGATGGGCCACCGGCATCCCGAGGGTCCCCTCGTAGAGGGCGATTGCCCCGTCGAGGTCGTCGGTGGCGACGCCGATGTGGTCGATCCGGCCGAGCACTCGCTGGAGTCTACGTAGCAGGGAGCGGGTCGCCCGGGGCGCTCTGGCCGTCGGCCTCCTGCTCCACCCGCAGGATCTCGCCCAACGCCGCCACCCCGACCTCGAGCTGCTCGGGGGTGGGCTCTTTGGTCGCGATCAGCCGCTGGATCTCGTGGCCCGGGCGATGGAAGGCGCGGGCGGCCGAGGTCTCCGGGTTGCGCTCGCTCCAGGCGAACATCTCCGCCGCCAGCGACGCGCTGGCGACGCCGACGGCCGCGCGGGCCACCGGGCCCGGGTTCTCCAGCGCGCGCTCCAGGATCAGCTGACCGGCGGCGGAGAGCACCAGTATCGGGACCACGAGGTTGGAGCCGCAGCGCTCGTGCTCCTTCGTCGCGGAGGCCGGGTCGTCCGAGCCGGCCTCATAGGCGCCGATCGCCTTGTGCTCGACGCCGTGATAGGCGGCGAGGTTGCGGTCGCTGAGCGCCACCATCGCCGGGGCGAGGCCAAGGACCGCCTGTACGAGCTCACCACCGGCGCTGGACGGCCTGCGACGGAGCGCCCGGCTCGCGCTCGAGGCGACGAACATCGCGGCGATCACCCGGACGTCCTCGAAGGGAAGCCGGGCGGCCCGTAGCCTCATCCGCACCATCGGGATCAGCAGGAAAGCCTCGGCCAGCCGCAGCGGCCCTCGCAGCAGCGGAACGCGGACAGCCAGCTCGGGGGCCAGCACAGGCTTGCGCCCCGAGGCGACCTGGATCTCGCCGGAATCGTCCCGGGCGGCGGCGGCCCAGGAGGTCGGACCGTGGATCAGGAGGCCGTTGCGGAGGGCCATCCCGCCCAGCCGGAGGACGTACTCCTCCCGCTCTTCCGCGCGGTCGCCGTTGTGGCTGGGATCGCTCATCGAAGCATCCTCTGCGGCAGCTCGTAGAAGAAGCGGGCGGCCAGCTCGATGTCGGAGGTGGGCACGCGCTCGTCGGCGCCGTGGATCAGCGGGGCGGCCTCGAGCAGGCCGATCTCCCGGTGCGGGCAGAAGCCATACACGACGGCATCGGGGAAGGCCGTGCGAAAGGGGTTGCTGTCGCTGAAGCCCGGCATCACCGTCGGTGCGAGGTGGGCCCCCGGATCGACCTCCGCCAGCCAGCCGCGGATCGCGTCCGCGAGGGGCGAGTCCATCGGCGAGCTGTTGCCGACCACCGCCTCGCTGAACTCCACGCTGTAATCGCCATCGCCGATCAGCGCGCCGAGTTGGCTGAGGGCCTCGTCCTCGCCGTAACCCGGGGGCACACGGCAGTCGATCAGCGCCTCCGCCTCGGACGGGATCACGTTCGCCTTCTTTCCCGACTCGGCGATGGTCGGGGTGAGGGTCACGCCGAGCATAGGCTCCACCAGGTAGTCGGCGAGCAGCGGCTGCTCCGCGCGCAGGCGGTCGAGACCGGCGCGGACGCCCTCCTCGCCGGGGAAAGGCTGCCCGAGCAGCGCCTCCAGGAGCGCCTCGCCGACGGGCGTCGGCTCGGGCGGGGGCTGCTCGGAGAGGGCGGCGAGGTAGGTCGACAGCTTGAGGAGGGCGTTCTCGCCGATCCGGGGGAGCGAGGCGTGACCGGCCTGCCCCTTGGTCCGCAGCCGCATCCGAAAGATCCCCTTCTCACCGACGCTGAGCGTGTAGAGCCGGCGACCGGCGACCTCGACCAGCTCGCCGCCGCCCTCGTTGACGACGAAGTCGCTGCGCACCAGCTCCGGATGTGTCTCGCAGAGCCAGTGGGCGCCGAGGCCGCCGCCGACCTCCTCGTCGGCGGTCAGGACGAGCAGCAGCTCTCCTACCGCCGGGCGCCAGCCGCCCTCGCCGAGGGCGAGGCAGGCGGCGACCTCCGAGGCGACCTGACCCTTCATGTCGAGGGCACCCCGCCCGCGGACCCAACCATCGACGACGTCGCCCGACCAGGGGTCGAAGCTCCATTCCTCGGGGTCCGCACGCACGGTGTCGACGTGGCCCAGCAGAGTGAGCGTCGGACCCTCGGCGCCGCGCAGCCGGGCGACCAGGTTGGGGCGGCCGGGCTCCGCCTCGAGCAGCCGGCACTCGAAGCCCGCGGCGCTCAGCCTTCCGTGAAGGAACTCCTGCACGGGCGCCTCGCCGCCCGGCGGGTTGACCGTGTTGGCCTGGATCAGGCGCCCGAGCAGCTCGACCGCCGAGGGCCCGAGGGCCTGCGGGACGGCTGTCGTGGCGGTGCCCTCTCCCATGATCAAACGGGTCGCTCCAAGGAGCGCCCTCCCACCAAGCTTAAGGGAGGGGGGCTCCAGCCAAGGCGAGGACAACCCCGATCGCTCCGGCCGCCACCAGTGTGATGACTACGCCCAGGCGGACGATCAGCAGGGCGACGGCCGCGGCGGCCAGGACGCCGACCTGCCAGCCCTCGTTGATGGCGCCCGCCAGGGTCACCGCGGACCCCAGGATCGCCCCGATGGCCGCCGGGCCGGCACCCTCGAGGAATCCGCGGGCCAGCTCGTTCCCCCGCAAGCGCTCGAATCGCCCGCCTCCGAGCAGGATGAAGGAGAAGGACGGCGCGAAGGCGACGGCGGCCGCCAGGAGTCCTCCTCCGATGCCGTGCGCCGCGTAGCCCACCGCCGCCACCGTCGCGACCACCGGCCCGGGCGTCACCTGGCCGAGCGCGACCGCGTTCAGGAACTGGGCGTCCGTCATCCAGTGGTAGACGTGCACGGCGTCGCCCTGCATCAGCGGAATGATCACGAAGCCTCCGCCGAAGGAGAGCGCCCCGACCTTGAAGGCGGTCCAGGCGAGGGCGCCGATCCCGCCGGACGAGGCCACGCCCGTGATCACGCCGGCGGGCTTCCAGCCGATAACGGCGGCACCCCGGGACCACGCCCGCCGCGAGAGCTCGAAGAGCCCGCAGGCGAGCAGGACGAGCACCAGATAGGGGCCGATCGCGATCGCCGCCGCAGCGCCGGCCACGAGATAGGCCAGCCAATGGAGGCGGTGACCGTGCCCCTCCATCGCGTGCCGGTAGCTGGGCCCGACCAGTTCGCTCCCCGCGCGCACGGCCACCGCGGCGACGGCCGCGCCGGCACCGGCACCGGCGCCGCGAACCCACAGCGGCGGTGAGGAGGAGAGGAAGAGCACCGACAGCACCAGCACCCCCAACACCGCGGGGACGACGAAGCCGAGCCCGCCGATCACCGCTCCCATCGGCCCGCCCACGCGATAGGCGCAGAAGATCGAGAGCTGCGTGGAGGCGGGGCCCGGCAGCAGCGAGCAGGCGGCGTTGGCATCCTCGAAGGCGCGGGCGTCCATCCATCGCTCCCTGCGGACGACCAAATCGCGCAGCAGGGTGACGTGTGCGGGCGGCCCGCCGAAGCCGATCAGCCCGATCCGCAGCCACTCCCGGGCGATCACGCGAGGGGGCGCCATGTCGCGGGTTCATACTGGAAACGGCATGGAGAACCCGAACATCGGGCTCATCTATGAGGCGCTCGGCGCCTATCAGGCGGGAGACCAACGGAGGCTCCGCGAGCTGATTGACCCCGACATCGAGGTCCGCG
>DASXSZ010000202.1:0-13069 GCA_036505735.1 Solirubrobacterales bacterium | reverse complement strand
CACGACCAGCGCAAGGCTGATCAGCTGCGCCTGGGTGAGGCCGATCGCGACGTCGTCGTTGCGCCGGATGAACTCGACCAGGAAGCGCTCCGACCCGGCCAGCACCAGGTAGAGCGCGAACAGCAAGCCACCGGTCAGCCTGTTTCGCAGCCTCCACAAGACGATCGCCACCAGGCCCATCGCGAGCGACTCGTAGACCGGGGTGGGATGGACGGTCTGGTCGATGGGCTTGGTCCCGTCCGGGTAGGCCATCGCCCAGGGACCGTCCCAGGCCTTGCCGTAGTCGCCGTCGCCCGAGACCTGACAGCCGCAGCGCCCGATCGCATAGCCGATGGCGAGCGCCGGTGCGGCCACGTCGAGCAGGGCGAGGGTGAGGTAGCCGCGCCACCAGGCCCAGAGTAAGACGCCGATCGCTCCCCCGATCACGCCCCCGTACCAGACCAGCCCGGAGCCCGAGAAGATGTTGCCGAGCAAGTCACCCTTGACGTCGCTGTAGTTCTCGAGGATGAAGTCCCCGCGCGCGCCCACGAGGCCGCCGAGGAGCGCGGCGAAGCCCATCTCATAGGCCCAGTCGACCGGCTTGCCGAGCTCCTGGAATCTCCGCCAGACCAACGCGCCGGCCGCGAGGAAAGCGACCGCGAAGCAGATCCCGAACGTCTGCAGCGTCACCGGTCCGATGTGGATCTCGGGAAGCACCGCTGCGCAGGCTAGTCGAGCGGCCTAAATCGGTTCATAGCCCCGGCGGGAATCGAACCCGTTATCTCCTCCACCTTGAAAGGGTGGCGTGCTAGCCATTACACCACGGGGCCTCTTTTTCATCTTAGGCGTCACGTTTAGTCACGTTTAGCGCGACTTCCGTGACACCTCCTTTGGCAGGGTCGAACACATGTTCGACGGAGCGCCAGGACCGTGACAAAGCCCATCGAAAAGGGTGTCGCGCGCCAGCTCCGCGCGGAACACGGCTATCCGATCAAGGTGATCGCAAAGTTCCTGGGCGTCTCACCCGCGACCGCAAGCGTCTGGGTTCGGGACATCGAGATCACGCTGGAACAGAAGGAACGCAACATTTCTCGTGCGGGACGCGTCCGCGGCGACAGCTGGCGAGCACTGAATCGCGCCCGGCGGGAGGCGTACCAGCGGGAAGGCCGGGCGCGGGCGCGAGAGATGGATCCATTGCACATGGCCGGATGCATGCTCTATTGGGCTGAGGGGGCCAAGAGCCGCAACTCACTCGTGCTCGCGAACTCCGACGCCAACCTGGTCAGGTTCTTCACGAGGTTCTTGAGGGACAGCCTCGCCGTCGCTGACCAAGACATCTCCATCCGGCTGAATGTCTATCTGGGAAACGGCCGAACTCTGAGGGAGATCGAGCACCATTGGACGGAGACCCTGAATCTCCCGCGCAGCTGCCTGCGGAAGCATTCGATCAACCACTTCCCGACGTCGAGCAGCGGTCAGAAGAAGAACTGCTTGCCGTTCGGCGTCTGCACCATCAGGGCATTGCGGAGCACGCGACTCGTCCAGCACATCTACGGAGCCATCCAGGAATACACGCGCCTCGACCAGCCGCAGTGGCTCGATGGGCACTATCTCTAGCCGGATGCGAGCAGCCGTTCGAGCAGCGCCTTCTGCGCGTGCAGCCGGTTCTCGGCCTGGTCCCAGACCGCCGAGCGTTCTCCGTAGAGCACCTCGGCCGTGATCTCCTCGCCCGGATGCGCGGGCAGGCAGTGGAGCGCGATCACGCGGTGCGAGGCGGCGGCGAGCAGCTCCTCGTTCACCTGGTACGGCGCGAGGTCGGCGCGCCGCCGGTCGGCCTCGGTCTCGTCGCCCATGCTCACCCAGACGTCGGTGTAGATCGCGTCGGCCTCGGCGACCGCCGAGCGCGGATCGTCGTCGAGCTCGGCCAGGCCCTCCTCGATCCGGTAGCCGTCGGGGCTCGAGACGACCACCTCGACTCCCGCGATCCCGCCCAGGATCGCCAGCGACCGCGCGACGTTGTTGCCGTCCCCCACGTAGGCGAGGCGGACCCCGTCGAGCTCGCCGAAGCGCTCCTTCAGGGTGAGCAGATCGGCGAGGGCCTGGCAGGGGTGGTGCTGGGGCGTGAGGCCGTTGATGACCGGCACGCTCGACTCTCCGGCCAGATCGCGCACCCTCTCGTCCGACCCGGAGCGGATCACGATGCCGTGCACGTATCGCGACAGGACCCGCCCGGTGTCGGCGAACGACTCGCCCCGGGTCAGCTGCAGCTCGTCCCCGCGCAGGATGAGCGGCGTTCCGCCGAGCTCCGCCACCCCCACCTCGAAGGAGACCCGGGTACGCGTCGATGGCTTCTCGAAGACCAGGGCCACCGACCGGGCGGCGAGCGCATCGGAGCCCTCGCCCCGCCCCCGTCCCCGCTTGAGCTCCTCGGCGCGCTCGAGCAGCGCCAGCAGCTCGTCGCGATCGAGCTCAGAGCCGGTCAGAAAATGGCTGGCGGGGAGGTGTGCGGTCTCCGGTGCCATGAACCCGCCGATACTACGCGCGTGCAGCTCACCGCAATGACATGGAACTTGTTCCATGGCAGGGACTGGCCGCCCGAGCCGGACCTCCAGGTGCGGGCCCACAAGGGCAACTGGCGCCGCGGCCCCCGGCTCGGCAAGCAATACGAGCAGGTGAACCGGGACCTGTTCGAGGAGTTCGCATCATTGATCGATGGGGTCGACTGGGACGTGGCGCTCTTCCAGGAGTTCCCGCCGAGCTGGAAGGGCCGGATGGCCGACGCCTGCGGCGCCGAGGCCCACCGGGCGCTCGGCGGGCGAAACTGGCTGCAGCCGCTCACCTCGGCGATCGGCCGGTGGCGCCCCGACCTGCTCGGCGCCTGGGAGGGCGGCTCGAACACCACGCTGGCTCGCCCGGGGGTGGGAGCGATCGCGGAGCGCGGCAGGGAGGTCCTCACCTGGAGGCCCGAGCTGCGCGTCGTGGCGCTCACCCGGCTCGAATCCGGGCTCTGCGTCGCCAACCTGCACGTCAGCACCAAGCCCTCCTCGGCGGAGCGCGAGCTGCTCGACGCCGCGGAGCGGGCGACCCGCTTCGCGGGCGACCGACCTCTCCTCTTCGGCGGCGACTTCAACGTCAGGCCCAGGGCCAGCCGGGTCTTCGACCAGCTCGAGGAGCGATTCGGGCTGGCGCCGCGGACCGCCCCGGACCGCCTCAGCCACCTGCTCGTGCGAGGCCTCGAGGTCGTCGAGCGCCCGGCGGCATGGCCGCCGGAGGCCCGCGACCAGCTCGATCCCGAGACGGGTCTGAAGATCCGTCTTTCCGATCACAACCCCGTGATTGGGAAGTTCACAACTGTGGGATAGTGCGGGCGATGGCAAGCGCACCGGGCGAGACGGAGGAGAGCTCGCGCGCCGAGCAGAGCGTGCAGGCATTTCGCGAGGCCCTCGAGAAGAGCATCACGATCTCGCGCGAGCGTCTCCAGGAGGTCGTCGACGACGCCGTCCGGCGGGGTCGCATGACGCGGGGCGACGCCGAGGAGATGGTGGGCCGGCTCGTCAGCCGCGGGCGCGACCAGGCGGAGGACCTGCTCGGACAGCTCGAGCGGCTGCTCGCCCAGGTCCGCGAGGTCCCCGACCGGGCCCGGCAGGAGGTTGGCGGCCACGCCGAGCAGGCGCGCAAGCGCGCCGTCGGGGCGGTCGACAGGCCGCTCGCGGGGGCCGACAGGGTGCGGCGCGCGGCACGCGTGCCCGGGTTCCCGATCACCGCCTACGACCAGCTCTCGACCCGTCAGATCGACCGGCGGCTACAGGAGCTCAGCCGCACGGAGCTGCGCAAGGTCCGCGACTACGAGCGCCGGAACAAGGCCCGCAAGGGCGTGCTGCGCGCGCTCGATCGCAAGCTGCAGGACTGACGTGGTGCGAGGGGGCGCCGGCAGGCGCCACCCGTTTCATGGCGAAGCCGGACGGCCGCTACTTCAGCGCCTTGCGCCTTTCCTCGAGCTCCTTGGCGATCTCGTCGAGCGACTCCAGCGAGCTCTGTGCCCGCACGGCGAGCTTGCCGAGCTCCTTGCGCACGTCCTCGGTCGCCTTGTCGAGGGTGTCGCGCCAGCTCGAGACCTGGTCCTGGGCTCGGGAGGTCGCACCACCGGAGACATCCCGCAGCCGCGCGACCGCGGAATCGATGCTCGAGCGCACGTCGCCGGTCGCCTTCTCGCCGGCCGCGCGCAGATCGTCGATCGCCTTCTGCACCTGATCCCGGACGCCACTGCTTTCGCTTGATTCCACCTTGGACCTCCTGCTCGGGGTTTCTCCCGCAAATTGCGGGGTCAGCCTATATGGCGACCAGCTCCGAGGCGAGGCGATCGAAGCCGAGCGATTCCCCGATTACCTCGGCGAGCAACCGATCCGCGTCGAGCCGCTGACCCTGCCTCCAGAGCCCGCGCAGCCAGTCGCCCGCTTCGCGGCTGGAGAACCACGCCTCGCCGAAGCGCGTCGCCAACTCGCCGCGCCAGTCGACCTCGAGCGCCCAGGCGCGCAGGTAGCAGGCGACGTAGAACCCCGAATCGACGTCGGCGAGCCAGGTCTCCCGGGGCCAGGCGACCCCGATCCTCTCGCCGAGAAGCTTCGAGTAGCGGTCGGCCATCGCGCCCAGATCCGCGGCGGGCCCGTGCAGCTCGACCTCGTAGGCGATCTTCGCCGAGTAGCGGCGCAGCATCACCAGCCGGGCGGCGCGCGCGTGCTCGATCGCGGCATCGGCACCCCCAGCGCCCAGGATCCGCTCCAGCCACTCCGGGCTCGCCGTGAGCCCCTCCAGCAGGAAGGCGAAGGACTCGGTGACCGAGTTGTCGCCGAGACGCCGGAACTCGAAGGAGAGCGCCGCGTCCGTGCACCCGTAATGCTCGGCGTGTCCGGCCTCGTGAAAGAGCGCGGCGTAGTCCTCGCGGCCGCCGATCGGCGGCATCACCAGGTAGACCTCGTCCGGGACCCGCGGGGTCGAGCAGAAGGCACGAGGGCTCTTCGTCGGCCGTGACTCGGTGTCCAGCGTGACGTTCGACTGCGCCTCGAGGTCGATCCCGAGCCCGGCGAGCGTCTCGCGCAGCGCCCCGACCATCCGGCCGCTTGGGAACAGCTCATCGAGATGCGCCGCCCGGAAGAAGCGGGCCAGATCCGAGCGGCGCAGCTCTTCGAGGGCGAGCCCGACCGTCCGCTCGAGCTCGGGGTCCACGGTCCCTCGATAGCCGTCCTCGGTCGCTTCCGCGAATCGCTCCAGGCGTCCGGCGAGCCCCCGGATGTCCAGGGCACGAACGTCCGAGTAGGCATCGAGATACGAGGGCCAGCCGAGCTCCACGCACCTGGCGTGCGCCCTCTCGAGCCCCTCGAGGTGCAGCGGGTTGAGCCGTTCTGCGAGCACCGCATTGCGGGCCGCCTCGATCGCGGCGCGGCACTCGGGATCGGCCTCGTTCGCCTGGACCACGGGCGCGGTCCGGTAGGGAATCGACTCCCCGCCGACCTCGATCTCGAGCGCAGCCTCGAGGTCCGCCAGGCGCGCCTCCAGCTCGCGCGTCTCGGCACCGAGGTGACCGTCGAGTGCGAAGTGGTGCAGGTGACGCAGCCGCACCTCCTCCTCGCCCGAGGCGGCCCGCCTCGCCTCGCCGATCCGATCGACGGCGTCTCGCTCGAAGAGGGCCTCGTGGCGCTCGTAGATCGCCTCCACCGCGAGGTCGGGCTTGTGCCCCGCCAGATGCAGGTAGTACTCCCGGTTCATCTCCTCCAGGAAGAGCTCCGCCTCCCGCCGGTATCGATCGAGGTCCCAGGGCAACGCTGCAACGATAGGCCGGCGATGAGCGAAGGGACCCACACCGAGGACCGACCGGCCCGCGGCGAGCTGCTCACCCTCGACGTGGAGTCTCTGGCCTACGGGGGCAAGGGCGTCGCCCGCCGCAACGGCTACGTCGTGTTCGTCGCGGGCGCCCTGCCGGGCGACCGGGTGACGGCCGAGGTGACGAGGGCCAAGCGCGGCTACGCCGAGGCCTCCGCCCGGGAGATCGTCCGCGAGTCGCCTGACCGCGTCCCACCCCGCTGCGATCACGGCGGCGAGCCCTGTCCCGGGGCTCCCTGGCAGGGACTGGCCTACGAGGAGCAGCTCCGCCACAAGCACTCGCAGGTCGGGGACGCCCTGGTGCGGCTCGGCGGCCTCGATCGGTTCGAGCTCGAGCCGATCGAGCCGGCGGTCGAGCAGTGGCGCTACCGAAACAAGCTCGAGTACTCGTTCGGAGAGCGCGACGGGGAGCTCGTGCTCGGCTTCCACGCTCGGGGCCGCTGGGACCTGATCGTCGACGCGGACGACTGCCAGCTCGCCTCCGGGCGCAACAACGCCCGCAGAAACGAGCTCCGCGACTGGGCTCGGGCCCTGGGCCTCTCCGCCTACGACCGCCGCGAGCGGAGGGGCGTGCTGCGGAACCTGGTCATCCGGGAGGGCCGCCGGACCGGCCAGCTGCAGAGCCGCCTGGTGACGTCCGAAGCCGAGATCCCGCGGCCACCGGTTGACCTGCACACGATCGTCGAGGGCACCGGAGACGGCACCGACGGGCCGACCGGCGCGCTCGGGGCCGAGTACCTCGAGGAGGAGCTCTGCGGCCTCCGCTTCCGGATCTCCCATCGCGCCTTCTTCCAGACCAACACCGAGATGGCCGAGCGGCTCTACGGCATCGCCGCGGGGATGGCCGGGCTGACGGGCTCGGAGCGGGTCTTCGACCTGTTCTGCGGGATCGGCACGTTGGGATTGACCCTCGCTCCCCGCGCGAGCGAGGTCTGGGGCATCGAGATCGTCGAGGACGCAATCGCCGACGCCGAGCAGAACGCCCGACTGAACGGCATCGGGAACGTCCGCTTCCGCGCCGGCGACGCGCGCAAGGAGATCCGTCCACTGCGCGATGAGGCGGGCCAGCCGGACCTCGTAGTGGTTGATCCTCCCCGCGCCGGCCTGTCCAAGAAGGTCGTGCGCAGGCTGATCGAGTGCGAGGCGCAGCGGATCGTCTACGTCTCCTGCAACCCCACGACGCTCGCTCCCAACGCCGCTCAGCTCGGAGAGGCCGGCTATAGGCTGCGCCGCGTGAGGCCGGTCGACATGTTCCCTCAGACCCCGCACATCGAATGCGTGGCGCTGCTCGAGCGGAGCGGATGAGCCGCGGATTCGGCGTGACGGCCGGGCTCGAGCCGGAGATCGCCAGCCCCCTCGCCGCCCGCTGCCAGGAGCTCGGCTACAGCTCCATGTGGTCGAACGACCACCCCGGCGCCAAGGGCCTCGAGACGCTCGCCGAGTACTCGAGGGGAGCCGACCGGATCGACCTCGGCGTCGCCGTGATCGCTCTCGATCGCCAGACCCCCGGGGAGATCGCCTCCGACATCGAGCGGCTTGGGATCGACCGTGGCCGGCTCTGGCTCGGCCTTGGTGCAGGCTTCACCGAGAAGCCGCTGACGACGATGAGGGAGGCCCTGCCGGGCCTGCGAGAGGCGCTGCCCGGCGTCCGCTTGGTGCTCGCGGCGATGGGCCCGAAGATGTGCGCCCTCGCCGGCGCGGAGTGGGACGGCGTCTTCTTCAACTGGATGACCCACGAGTTCGCCGCCGGGGCGCGGGAGCAGGTCGAGGCCGGGGCGCGCGAAGCGGGCCGCGACACCCCGCCGGTCTTCGGCTACGTCCGCACCGCGGTCGGCGCTGACTCCGAGGGACGACTAGCCAAGGACGAGTCCTTCTACCGCGACATGCACCAGGGCTACCGGAGCCATTTCGATCGCCAGGGCGCGCCGGAGGGCACCGTCGGCGTGGCGGCCGAGAACGCCGGCGTCGCCCAGGAGGAGCTCTCCCGCTACCGCGCCCTCGACACAATCGTGGTCAGGGCCCTCGCCAGCGCCACTCTCGAGGACATGGTGGCCCTGGCGGAGGCCTCGGCGCCGGTGGTCTAGGCAGGGCTCAGGCGGGGCGCCGGTTGGACGCCCCGCCTGCGGGAATCGGCCCTAGGGAGGAACTACTCCTGATCGCCTGCGGCGGCTGTCGCCACCCGCGCCGGGGCGCGCCGACGGGAGAGGGACGGCACCACCGTGACCGCGATCCCGAGGACCGCGATCGCCAGCGAGGTCAGGATCGCCGGATGGAATCCGTCGAGCAGCGCCGCGGCACTCCCGGCGGGCGCGCTGGACGCGGCGGTGCCGGCGTCGATCACCGCCGTGGCGACGGCGAGTCCGATCGCGCCGCCAACCTGAAACGAGGTGTAGACCAGGCCGGAGGCCAAGCCCTGCTCCTCCGGCGCCACGCCACCGGTCGCGGCCACGTTCAGCGGCCCGAACGTGAGCGCGAACCCGATCCCGGCGAGGATGAAGGTCGGCAGCATCCCGGTCAGGTAGTCGGTCTCAGCCCCGATGTTGAGGAACAGCACATACGAGGCCGCCAGGCTGGTGAGACCGACCGCGATCGGCAGCGTCGTTCCCACCCGGTCGACCAGCCGCCCGATGTTGGGGGAGCCGGTCGCCACGATGATTCCGGCCGGCAGGAAGGCCAGCGCCATCTGGACGGCCGACCAATCCCTCAGGTCCTGCATATACAGGGTGCCCATGAACTGGAACCCGAACCAGCTTCCCAGCAAGGCCATGGCGCCGAAGTTGGCGCGCCGCAGCGGTCCCGAGCGCAGGATCCCGAGGCGAACCAGCGGGTTCGGGCTGTGCTGCTCGATCAGGACGAAGGCGCTCAGCAGCGCCGCCACACCCGCGAAGGAGAGCAGCGTCCGCGCCGAGCCCCAGCCGACGTCCGGCGCCTCGACCACGGTGTAGACGAGCCCCAGCATGCTTGCCGCTAGGGTCGCCATCCCGCCGAAGTCGAAGCTCCGGAGCGAGACCCCAACGCTCGCCTCATCGCGATCCAGGTAGCGGGGCAGCAGGAACAGGATGAACGCCGCGATCGGCACCGGCATGAAGAACGTGTAGCGCCAGCCAAGCTCGGTCAGAAGCCCGCCGAAAATCAGCCCGAGCGACCAGCCGCTCGCGCCCGTCGCCGTGTAGACGCTGAGCGCCTTGTTGCGCGCCGGTCCCTCGGCGAACTTGGTCGTGATGATCGAGAGCCCGGCGGGCGCCGTGAAGGCCGCGGACGCGCCCTTGATGAAGCGGGTGGCGATCAGCGTGGTCCCGTCGTTTGCGATGCCGCCGATGAACGACGCGACGACGAAGACGGCCAAGCCGGCCAACAGCACCTTGCGCCGGCCGAGCAGGTCCGCGGCGCGGCCGCCGAGCAGCAGCAGCCCTCCGTAGCCGAGCACGTAGGCGCTCACAATCCACTGCAGGGAGCTGGGCTCGAGGCCGAGCTCGTGGCCGATATTGGGCAGGGCCACCGCGACCATCGAGACGTCCATCCCGTCCAGGAAGAGGACGCCGCAGAGGAGCAGCAGGAGGCCCCAGAGGCGACTGTCGAATCGAGTTGCGGGCGAATTCTGTGTGGCTTGCTCCATCTGACCTCCCAAACGAGCGTCGGAGTCGATCCGTGATGCGAGTAGTATATGCATATGCATGCATTGTGTCAACAAGATATGTGCAAGCAACTTTTGCTATAATGCCGCCCGCACAGGGGCAGAGGAGATGAGGCCGGATGTCAACCAAGGCCACGACAACTGGGAGAGACGAGCTTCTAGATCGATGGGGCGAGCTGGAGGCACAGCACGCACGGGTCCGCGAGGCCCTCGAGCACGCCCTGCAGCGCGAGCACCGGCTGTCCCTGAGTGAATACGAGGTACTGCGGCGTCTCGCCGACGACCCCGACGGTCACCGCCGCATCCAGGAGCTCGCCGAGGAGATCCACCTGAGCCAGAGCGCCCTCTCCCGCCTCGTGCAGAGGCTCGAGGACGACGGCTACGTCTGCCGCAACGTGTGCGACCACGACCGCCGCGGCGTCTTCGCCTGCGTCACCGACGCTGGTCGCAAGGCCCAGGCCGAGGCGCACCCCACCAAGGTCTCGGTGCTCGCCGAGACGCTGGGCGCGGACGCCGCCACCGCCTGAGGGCCCGGACCGACCCGCTCCAGCGCCCGGTCCCGGCATACTTGGCCACGTGTCGAGGGCAAGGGGAGCCGTGGCCATCGCCGTTGCGGCGGCTGCCTTGGCGTTCGTCTCCGCGGCCGCCCAGGCCGCACCCACCGCGCCCCTCTCCCACTCCGGGCGCTGGATCACCGACGCCCGGGGCCGGGTGGTGATCCTGCACGGCGTCAACATGGTCTTCAAGCGGCCGCCGTACTACCCGGCGGCGACCGGCTTCGGCCGCGACGACGCCGCCTTCCTGGAGCGCCACGGCTTCAACGCCGTCAGGCTGGGCCTGATCTACAAGGGCGTCGAGCCCAATCCGGGCGCCTACGACGACGGCTATCTCAATCGGATCGCCGCGACCGAGTCGCTGCTCGCCCGCCACGGCGTCTTCAGCCAGCTCGACTTCCACCAAGACATGTACAACGAGCGCTTTCAGGGGGAGGGCTGGCCCGACTGGGCAGTCCAGGACGACGGTCTGCCGAACCAGCCACAGCTCGGCTTCCCGAACAACTACTTCGCGATGCCGGCTCTGCTCCGCGCCTTCGATCACTTCTGGGCGAACGACCCTGGGCCCGGAGGGGTCGGGCTCCAGGATCGCTACGCCGCGGCCTGGGCCCACGTCGCGGCGCGCTTCGCGAAGGCCCGCCACACCCTTGGCTTCGACCTGATGAACGAGCCCTGGCCGGGCACCCCGTGGACCACCTGCTTCGCCGCTGCGGGCTGCCCCGCCTTCGACGCTGGAACGATGGCGCCCTTCTACCACCGGGTGATCGATCGGATCAGGGCGGTCGAGAGGCAGAAGCTGATCTGGTATGAGCCGAACGTGCTCTTCAACTTCGGCGCGGAGACGAACATCCCCGGCCTCGGCGATCGATCCGCCGGATTCACCTTCCACGTCTACTGCACGCCCGGGGTCGCGGTCGTCCCGTACAACACTGCGAGCTGCGACGCCCTCGACGATCACGTCCTCTCGAACGCCGACAAGCGCGCACAGGCCAGTGGCGATGCGCTGCTGCTGAGCGAGTTCGGCGCGACCGACGACCTGGCAACGATCCGCCTCAACGTCAAGCTCGCCGACCACCACATGGTGGGCTGGCAGTACTGGCACTACTGCGAGTGCCTCGACCCGACGACCTCGGGCTCCGGAACGCAGGCGATCGTCGTCGACCCGAGCCGGCCGCCGGCCGGCTACAACGTGAAGCGGGCGAAGCTCGACGTGCTCTCGGAGCCCTATCCGCAGGTGGTGGCCGGGACGCCCAGCGCCTACGGCTTCGACCCGGCGACCCGCCGGTTCAGCCTCTCGTACTCGACCAGGGGACCAACGGGCAAGAGCTTCGCGCGGCCACCCCGGAAGCGCGCGAAGCACCGGAGGTCGCGCGAGACGCAGATCTTCCTCGGCCGAAACCAGTATCCCGGCGGCTATCGCGTCTCGGTGGCCGCGGGAGCCATCGCATCGAGACCCAATGCGAGGCTTCTCAGGGTCGTCGCCTGCCCGCACGGGCGGAAGGTCAGGGTCGCCGTTCGTCCCGCCACACGGCGCTCACGCAGCCACGTCGCCTGCTCGGTGCCCGGTCAGCCCGGCAAGCACAGGCGAGGTGGCTGAGCGGGATTAGCCCTCGAGGTTCTCTTCCTCCTCCGCGAGCGGCACGACCTCGGCGGCGCAGGTGGTGCAAAGCACGCGCCCGGACGGCGGCCCCTCGGTCAGCGCGGTCTGCTTCTCAGCGTCGGTCAACAGCGCGCCGCAGCTGTCGCAGCGGTCGGGCAGCTGCTCGATCGTCCGCTCCTCGAGCTCCATGAGTTCAGTGTACGGCCGCGCTCGACGCGGCCGCGTACTGCGCCTAGTACGGAGGCAGCCGGTCGTACCAATCGCCGAGCACCCGGAAGGCGGACCAGAAGCGCTGCTTCGCATCCTCGGTGTCGAGCGAGTCGTCGATGTCTGGCACGTAAAGCGCGTCGATCGTCGGGGTGAGGCGCTGCACCTCGCCCTCGAGTGCCTCGATGCGGTCGGAGAGAGGCAGCTCGAACCCGTTCAGGGTGTCCAGAGCCTCCTCTCCCATCACCACGACGATGCGCGGCTGGACAATCGCGATCTCCTCCGCGACCCGGGCGATGCATGACTCCGAGGCATGGGTCGGGTCGGTGAGCGGGCACTTCACGCAGAGCGTCCCGAAGACCACGATCGGGTCGATCGCCAGTCGCTTGAAGCTCTTCATCAGGGCGTTGCCAGCCCGGCCGTAGAAGGCGACGCCCTCCTCGATCTCCGACGCGGTCGCCGAGCGCTTCAGCATGAAGATGTCGGCCTGGGGGTGGCCCGAGCCCTGCACCGGCATCACGTTCCCCCGGGGGCAGTCCTGGCAGGCGGCCAGCTCCCTGCCCAGGTCGTTCAGCTCCCGGATCGCGCGCTCGAGGTACTTCTCGCGGATCTCGTCGTCGGTTATGGATGACACGGCGCTTTGCCTCTTCTTCGGGCCGGGCTCGGCCCCTTGCGGGTGCATCAACTCTTGCTCGCGGACCGCCGCCTGGCGCGTGGCTTGCGGCGCCCGTCGCGTTCGGCAAGCGAGCGCCCGCCGCGGCCGCCGCTGGTCTGCAGGAACTTGAGCGCCTGGACGTAGACAAGGTTCTTGTGCTTGCGGACGATGTCGGCGTCGCGCATCGACTCGAGGAACTCCTCCGGTCCCTCGAAGTCACGCAGGCGGATCTTGACGCTGCCCAGGCCCTGGACGACGTGGCTGTCCGATCCCGCGCCGGGGACGATCGAGTACTTCCGCGCGAAGCGAACGGCCTCCTCGTTGAACGCCGAGAACGCCACTCGCGGGTTGAACACCTCGAGGATGTCGATCTCGTCGACCACCTCGAGGAGGTGCTCGTAGTCGGGGACGGAGTGGAGCCGGTCGAATGGATGCGGGACGTAGACCAGGCCTCCCTGCCGGCGGATCTCGGCGATCGTCTCCGCCATCGACATCCCGCGCTCGATGCGCTCTTGCAGGAACAGCCCGATCACCTCGCCCTGGTGGGCGGTCTTCACCTCCTC
>DASXSZ010000201.1:0-4134 GCA_036505735.1 Solirubrobacterales bacterium | reverse complement strand
TCGAAGGCTCCGGAGAAGCAGACCTACTCGCAGCTGATCCAGCTCGTGGAGAACGACCCGGGCTCGATCAACGAGGTCGTCTTCAACCCGGGCAAGCTCCAGATCGTCGCCACGCTCAACGATCCGAGCTCGAAGAAGATCAAGGTCAACTACCCGAGCGACCAGTCGCAGATCCAGTTCCAGCGGCTGCTCCAGGAGAAGAAGGTCAAGTTCGACTCCAAGGGGACGGGCTCGTCGCCCTGGTGGTCGATCCTCACCTCGCTGCTGCCGTTCGTGATCCTGATCGGCTTCTGGCTCTTCATCATGAACTCGATGCAGGGCGGCGGCTCGAAGGTGATGTCCTTCGGGAAGAGCCGCGCGAAACGGATGGCGCCCGACTCGCCGAAGATCGGCTTCAAGGACGTTGCGGGCGTCGACGAGGCGGTCGAGGAGCTCCAGGAGATCAAGGAGTTCCTGGAGAACCCGAAGAAGTTTCAGGCGCTCGGCGCCCGCATCCCCAAGGGCGTGCTGCTGTACGGCCCGCCCGGGACCGGGAAGACGCTGCTTGCGCGGGCGGTCGCCGGCGAAGCCGGGGTGCCGTTCTTCTCGATCTCCGGCTCCGACTTCGTCGAGATGTTCGTCGGCGTCGGTGCCTCGCGCGTCCGCGACCTGTTCGAGCAGGCGAAGCAGGCGGCGCCGTGCATCGTCTTCATGGACGAGATCGACGCCGTCGGGCGTCACCGCGGCGCCGGTCTCGGTGGCGGCCACGACGAGCGCGAGCAGACGCTGAACCAGCTCCTCGTCGAGATGGACGGGTTCGAGCTGAAGGACAACATCATTCTGATCGCGGCCACGAACCGACCCGACATCCTCGACCCGGCGCTCCTCCGCCCCGGCCGCTTCGACCGGCAGATCGTCGTCGACCGGCCGGACCGGAACGGCCGACGGAAGATTCTCGAGGTGCACGCGAAGGGCAAGCCGCTCGCCTCCGAGGTCGACCTCGACACGCTCGCCGCCGGTACCCCAGGCTTCACCGGCGCCGACCTCGCCAACCTCGTGAACGAGGCCGCGCTGCTCGCGGCTCGCCGCGGCAAGAAGGTGATCCAGCAGGAGGAGCTCGAGGAGGGGATCATGCGCGTGATCGCAGGCCCCGAGAAGCGCACGCGCCTCTTCTCGGAGGAGGAGCGGAAGATCACCGCCTACCACGAGATGGGGCACGCGCTCGTCGGCCACTACCTCGAGCACACCGACGAGGTGCACAAGATCTCGATCATCAGCCGCGGGCAGGCGCTCGGCTACACGATCTCGCTCCCGCGCGAGGACCGGTACCTGACGACGAAGTCCGCCCTGATGGACCGGCTGGCGATGACGCTCGGCGGCCGCGCCGCCGAGGAGCTCGTCTTCCACGAGGTGACAACGGGCGCGGCCAACGACCTCGAGCAGGTCACGTCGACGGCGAAGCAGATGATCATGCGCTTCGGGATGAGCGAGAAGCTCGGCCCTCGCGTCCTCGGCCGGAACCATGACATGCCGTTCCTCGGCCGCGAGATGGGCGCTGAGCCCGACTACTCGGAGGAGATCGCCCGCGAGATCGACGACGAGATCCGCCGGGTGATCGAGGAGGCCCACTCGACGGCGCATCAGGTGCTGCGCGACCACATGGACGACCTGCAGCGCCTCTCGGCGATCCTGATCGAGCGCGAGACGATCGACAAGGATCAGTTCGAGCGGCTCCTGGCCGGAGAGTCCGAGGCCGACGTGTTCCCCGAGGAGCCCGCGCCGGCGCCCGAGCCGGAGCCCGCCCAGCGCGAGAAGCGCCCGCGGCCGCAACCGAAGCCGTTCCCGCTGCCCGGCGCGCTCTCCCAGCCGCCTCCGCCCGAAGGCGCCAAGCCGTAGCCCTCGTCGCCACCGCTGGCGCGAGGTCGCTGCGCTAGACACGATCACGGTCGTCTGCGAGGCTCGCTCTCCCGGCATCTGGAAGGAGGCTGGATGAGCATCTGGGCGGGCCGGCTGGCGGCTGCGGTTGGCGCGGCGCTGGCGATCGCGGGCGTCTTCCTCGACGGGTACGCGGGCGCGAGCTACTGGGATTTCGACGGGACGCTCGCCTGGGCCGGGATCGTCCTCGGCGCTGCGGCGCTGCTCATGGTCGCCGCCGACTTCGCCGGCGCACCGACCGACGGCTGGCTCTTCGCGATCGGCGCCGTCCTGGTCGGGTACTGGGGATGGCTTCCAGCGGCGCTTGCCTTCGCCGATCTCGACCAGGTCAAGACCGGTGCCTGGCTGTGTCTTGCGGGCGCGCTCGTCGTCGCAGTCGCCGCCGGGGCGGTGCTCGTCCAGACCGGGCGAGCGACGACGACCCCGAAAGGGATCTCCCTCGCCTCGGTCTTGTCGCTCGTCGGGATCGCGCTCGTGTACCCGGCGATATTCCTCCATGTCGAGCAGGACCAGAGCTACTGGGACGGTCCCGGCGGGCTTCGGTTCTTCGGGATCCTCATGCTCGCGCTGACGAGCCTGTGCGCGCTCGCCTGGGTGCTCACCGCCGTCGGGCGGCCAACGCGAGGCGCAGACGCGGCTCTGACGCTCGTCCTGCTCGGCCTCGTCGCCTTCGAACCGGTCGGATCGGCGTTCAACCACTTCGGCGACCTCCAGACCGGTGCCTGGCTCGCCCTCGCGGGCGGCATCCTCGCCGCCGGGGGCACCTGGTCGGCGCGTGCGGCCGAGGCGCCTCGCCCCACGACGGAGGCGACCGAACGGCCGGGGCCGGTGGGCGGCCCGGTCAAGCCGCCCACCGAGGAACGCGCGCAGCTCTAGGCGGCCGCGCCCTTGCTGGCCCAGAAGCGGTTGAGCGCGCCCTGGACCTTGATGATCCAGATGAAGTAGCCGACCAGCGGCAGGAACAGCCAGAAGCCGGTCACGCCGCTCACCGGGGGCTGCTGTCCCTCGCGGGAGTAGAGCTTCCCGACCTCCGAGGGTGAGACGAACCACATCACGATGCCGACGACGATCCAGATCACGAGCCAGAGCACGCCGCCGAGGCCCTCGCCCGAGTAGCGCTTGATCTCGTCGCCCGTCTTGTAGGCCCAGTAGATCAAGTAGATCCCGAGCGTGACCAGGCCGATGAGCGCCACGAACCAGACGCCGCGGGGTTGCCCGACCTGGCCCGACGTCGCCGCGGGCGGTGCGACTGGCTCCGGTGCCGCGGGTGCCTCCGATGCAGGTGGCTCCGGCGCAGGTGGCTCCGGTGGTCCGGGCGGTGCTGCCTCACTCATGCGAACTCCTTCCGAGTGCCAGGGGACACGGCATCAGACCACGGTTCGGGCGGCCGGTCAAATCCGCCGGCCCGGCCGACGTTCAGCGGCTCGACGCGATGCGGGTGGCGAACCAGGCGGCGGCCATGTCCTCGTTGCCGTGTCCGAGCTCGATCGCGCGGCTGAAGCGGGCGAGCGTCTGCGGCGCGAGTCCGAGGTCGACCCCGGCGCCCTCGGCCATCTCGAGGGCGAGGCCGAGGTCCTTCGCCGCCAGCTTCAGCGCGAACGCCGGCGAGTAGTCCCCGGTGACGATCTTCTCGCCCTTTAACTGCGCGTAGGGCGAGTCCATCGGCCGGCCCTCGATCGCGTCGAGGAACCAGCGCTGGTCGAGCCCGAGCGCCTCGGACAACGCCATCGTCTCGCCGAGGTTCTCGACCAGGTTCAGGATCCAGAGGTTGATGGTCAGCTTGAGCTTGGTCCCGGCGCCGGGCTCGTCGGCGAGCCACATCACCCGATTGGAGATCGCGCTCAGCAACTCCTCCGGGCGTGCAGGCCCGGCAGCCAGAACGAGCAGTTCGCCCGCCTCCGCCTGGGGCCGCGACCCGAGGACCGGCGCGTCCAGGAGCCGCGGGTGGCGCGCCGCGAAGCGCTCGGTATCGGCGACGCCGACGGTCGAGGACTGGATCCAGAGGACGTCCGGGTCGAGCTCGGGGATAACCGCGGCAACGGCGGGACCGTCCGCGAGTATGGTGAGCACCGCCTCGGCGCCCTCGACCGCCTCGGCGGGCGTGTCGGCGACGGTTGCGCCCAGCCCTTCCGCCTTCTCGCGCGTCCGGTTCCAGGCGCGCACGTCGTGACCGGCGGCGGCGAGGTTGTGCGCCATCGCGCCGCCCATGATCCCCGTGCC
>DASXSZ010000200.1:0-9564 GCA_036505735.1 Solirubrobacterales bacterium | reverse complement strand
CATCCGTGTCCGCCAGTCCAACGGAAGGAGGCGCCGATGAGGATCGAGGTCCGGGGCAAGAACGTCGAGGTGACGGACGAGCTGCGGGAGGCGGTCACACAGCGCTTCGCCCGGGTTGGCAAGCAGGTCTCCGAGCTGGCCACGCTCGAGGTTGAGCTCTGCGAGGAGAAGAACCCCCGGATCGCCGACCGGATGGTCGCCGAGGCGACGCTGGGCCTGAAGGGCGTGACGCTGCGAGCCAAGGAGGCGTCCCCCGACATGCTGCACTCGATCCACGAGATGGCCGAGGACATCCGCCGGCAGGTCAAGAAGCACCGGGACAAGCGGCGCAAGCGCCAGACCACGCGCAAGATGGTGGAGCGATTGCGCGGCCGAACCGCGTAGTACGCGCCAGCTAACCTCTCTCCGGATGGCCAGAGGAATCATCGACCGCGCCCTGCGAATGGGCGAGTCGAAGCAATTCAAGGAGTACCAGGGGCGAGTCGAGTCGATCAACCGGATCGAGCCCGAGATGGAGCTGCTGGAGGACTCTGAGCTCCGCTCGGAGGCCGACGAGCTCCGCAAGCGCGCCCGCGAGGGCGAATCGCTCGATGACCTGCTCCCCGAGGCCTTCGCCCTGGTCCGCGAGGCGGGCAGGCGAACGCTCGGCCAGCGCCACTTCGACGTGCAGCTGATCGGCGGCATGGTGCTCCACTCGGGAGCGATCGCCGAGATGAAGACCGGCGAGGGAAAGACCCTCACGGCGACGCTGCCGGTCTTCCTCAACACCCTCGCCGGCAACGCCGTGCACCTGGTCACCGTCAACGACTATCTGGCCCGGCGCGACGCTGAGTGGATGCGCCCGATCTACGAGGCCCTCGGCGTGACTGTCTCGGCGATCCAGGAGGGCGACGACCCGCCCGCCCGCCGCGAGAAGTACGCCTGCGACGTCACCTACGGCACCAACTCGGAATTCGGCTTCGACTATCTGCGCGACAACATGGCCGGCTCGCTCGATGAATGCGTCCAGCGGGGCTACGACTTCGCGATCGTCGACGAGGTCGACAACATCCTGATCGACGAGGCCCGGACGCCGCTGATCATCTCCGGGCGCCCGGAGCAGGCGGCCGACCTCTACTACACGTTCGCCCGGCTCGCCAAGCAGATGAAGGGCGAGCCGCACAAGGAGAAGCTCAAGTCGCTCGGCGAGTCGAAGGACACCCGCGATGCGGACTTCGACTACGAGTACGACGAGAAGCACAAGACCGTCGCGCCGACCGAGCGGGGGATCGCGAAGGCCGAGGAGTTCCTCGGTGTCGAGAATCTCTATCTCGGCGAGCACGGGACCCTCGTCAACCACCTGATCCAGGCGCTCAAGGCGGAGTCGCTTTACAAGCGCGGCGTCGAGTACGAGATCGTCGAGGGCCAGGTGATGATCATCGACGAGTTCACCGGCCGGATCCTCGAGGGTCGGCGCTGGTCGGAGGGACTGCACCAGGCGATCGAGGCGAAGGAGGGGGTCGCGATCCGCGAGGAGAACCAGACCCTCGCCACGATCACGCTGCAGAACTACTTCCGCCTCTACGACAAGCTCTCGGGCATGACGGGAACGGCCCTGACCGAGGCCCAGGAGTTCATGAAGATCTACAAGATGCCCACGGTCGATATCCCGACCAACGTGCCGATGGTCAGGGACGACCACAACGATCAGATCTACAAGACGAAGGACGGCAAGTGGCGCTCCGTGATCAACGAGATCGAGGCGCGCCACCAGGCCGGTCAGCCGATCCTGGTCGGGACGATCTCGGTCGAGGTCTCGGAGATGATCTCGAGCGAGCTGCGGCGCCGCGGCGTCGAGCACGTGGTTCTCAACGCCAAGCCGGAGCATGCCCAGCGAGAGGGGGAGACGATCGCTCAGGCGGGCCGTAAGGGCGCGGTGACCATCGCCACCAACATGGCGGGGCGCGGCGTCGACATCAAGCTCGGAGGCAGCCCGGAGGGCATGGCCGTCACGGAGCTGCGCAAGCTCGGCCTCTCGCCCGGCGACGAGAGCTACGAGGAGGAGGAGCGGGCGATGGTGGAGCAGCTCAAGGAGCGCTGCGACGCCGAGGCCGAGGAGGTGCGCCAGGTAGGAGGGCTCTTCATCTGCGGTACCGAGCGTCACGAGTCCCGGCGGATCGACAACCAGTTGCGCGGCCGCTCCGGCCGCCAGGGTGATCCGGGCGAGTCGCGCTTCTTCCTCTCGGCCGAGGACGACCTGATCCGGCTCTTCGCCGGAGAGCGGATCTACAAGATCCTCGACCGGCTGGGGCCGGTGAACGAAGCCGGCGAGGAGGAGCCGCTCGAGGCGAAGATGCTCACCCGGACGATCGAGAACGCCCAGAAGAAGGTCGAGGAGCAGAACTTCCTGATCCGCAAGCGGGTCCTCGAGTACGACGACGTGATGAACGAGCAGCGGCGCGTCGTCTACAAGTACCGGCGCGAGATCCTCGAGGGCAAGGACATGTCGGACGCCGCCCGCGAGGGAGTGGGCGAGGTCGTCAGCAGCCTGGTCGACGACTACACGCCCGGCGACGTGATCGAGGACTGGGACCTGGCCGAGCTCCAGACCCAGGTCCAGCAGCTCTGGCCCTCGACGGTCGACGTCTCGGCGCTGCCACCCGAGCAGACCGACCGCGAGGACCTCCGCGAGAGCCTGCTCGCCGACGCCCTCGCCGCCTACGATCGTCGCGAGCAGGAGTTCGGCGACGAGATCATGCGCCAGCTCGAGCGGGCGATCCTTCTGCAGATCATCGACAACCGCTGGCGCGAGCATCTCTACGAGATGGACTACCTGCGTGAGGGGATCCACCTCCGCGGGTTCGCCCAGATCGATCCGCTGGTCGCCTACAAGAACGAGGGCTTCGCGATGTTCGAGGCGCTCATGCACTCGATCTGGGAGGAGTTCGCACGGCTGATCTTCCACGTCGAGGTCGAGGTGGCCCCTCGCGCCCAGGAGCAGTTCGCCCCGGCCCAGCAGGTCGGCGGGTTCGACTACTCCGGCGGCACCGCCGAGCAGCCCTCGGCCCTCGGGCAGGCGGCCGTCGCCACCGCCGCCGGACCCGGCGCAGCCGCCGAGCAGTCGATCGAGGGACAGGCCCAGGCCGGCAACGGCGGCGGGGCGATCCCGGAGCAGGAGACAGTGGTCAAGTCAGATCGCGAGAAGATCGGCCGCAACGACCCCTGCTGGTGCGGCTCGGGCAAGAAGTACAAGAAGTGCCACGGCGCATAGGACCGTTGTAACGGCGGCGCGGGTGGTCGTACCATGGACCCGTGGAGAAGGCCACCATTGAGGGCGGGGGGACCATCCCGGCGATCAAGGTTGCTGCTGAGAACGAGGAGGCGACCGAGGCATGGAGCGGGGTCCTCTTCGACCGCTTCGTCAAGTACCGCGACCTGGTCGTCGCCGGGCTCGCCCAGCATGGCGAGGCCGCGATGCGCCTGTATCCACCGCAGCCCGGCGACCGGGTCCTCGATATCGGCTGCGGGTTCGGCGACACGACACAGGAGCTCGCCAGACTCGTGGGCTCGGATGGTGAGGCGGTTGGGGTCGACGTGTCGGAGCCGTTCATCGAGGCCTCGATCAAGGAGGCGGCCGAGGCGGGCGTGGAGAACGTCGACTTCTTCGCCGTCGACGTTCAGGTTGGAGACCTGAAGGGGCCCTACGACCACGCGTTCTCCCGAATGGGGGTGATGTTCTTCGCCAACCCGGTACAGGCGCTTCGGAACATCCGCAGCGCGCTTCGGCCTGGCGGTCGTCTGGTAGCGGTCGTCTGGCGACGAAAGCTGGACAACGAGTGGCTTCACCGCGCCGAGCAGGTGACTGAGCAGTACCTCGAGGAGCCGGAGGAGCCCCAGGACGTGCGCTGCGGCCCCGGTCCGTTCTCGATGGCCAACGTCGACACTGTCTCCGAGCAGCTCCAGATCGCCGGCTTCGAACGTCCGACCTTCACTCGCTGCGATCTGCCAATCAAGATCGGCAACGACCTCGATCATGCGGTCGCCTTCAACATGGCGATCGGCCCTGCCGCCGAGTTGCTTCGGATCTGCCCGGCTGAGCAGGTCGACCGGCTGCGCCCGAGGGTCCAGCAGGAGATCCGCGAGGTGCTCTCCGATTACCGGCAGTCCGATGGGACGGTCACGGCGCCAGCGTCCACCTGGATCATCCTGGCGACCGTCCCCGAGTAGTGGCCCTCAGCGAGTCTGACTGAGATTCTCGAGGCGGTTGCCCAGCGGCAGGCGCGCGAAGACACGGAATCCGCCTCCCTGCATCGGCCCGGCGGAGAATCGCCCGCCGAAGAGCTCGACCCGCTCGCGCATCCCGATCAGGCCCCGGCGCGTCCCGACCGCGAGCCCGCCCGTGCCGCCCGGCCCGTCATCGGTGACCTCCACCTCGACGCTCGCCGGGTCGAAGGTGAGCTGCACCTTCGCCGCGGCATCCGGCCCCGCGTGCTTGAGGACGTTGGTCAAAGCCTCCTGCGTGATCCGGTAGGCCGTCTGATCGAGGACCGGCGGGAGTGCCGGCGGCTCGCCGGATCTCTCGACCCGGACGGCGAGTCCGGCGGCGCGGCACTCGCCGATCATGTCGTCGAGGTGCGAGAGGCTGACCCGGTCTCGCTCCGGGTCTGGCGTGTCGCTGGGCCGGAGAAGCCCGAGCAACTTACGCATGTCATCGAGCGCGATACGCGAGGTGCGCTTGATCTCCTCCAGGGCCGAGCGGGCCCCATCGACGTCCGCGCCGTCGTCGATCGCGCGGAGCCCCGCGGCGGCCTGCAGCGAGATCGCGGTCACGCCGTGGCCCGCCGCGTCGTGCAGGTCCCTCGCGATCCGCATCCGCTCGGCGACCACCGCCAGCCTGGCCGTCTCCTCCCGCTCTCGCTCGAGCGAGCGGCGAAGCCAGGCCATCAGCAGGCCGGTGACGAGGAGGGTGGCGATCGTGACGATCCACCGGGTGAGGCCCGCGGAGAGCATCGGGTGCGAGTCGATCAGCAGGATCGCGTCGCCCGCCCCGATCAGCCCGAGCTGCAGCAGGGCGTGGCGGAGGTCGAAGAACCAGAACGCGAACAGGGATACCCAGAGGTAGAGCACCTCGTTGTCCTCGGTCCCGGTCCCGTGACCACCCTCGAGCGTGGCGAGCGTGATGATGACCGTCCCCATGGCGGCGGCCAGGCCGAGGACGGGCTCACTGACGCGGCGGCGCGAGAGCAGGAGCGCGCCGCAGACCCCGCCGACCGCCCCGTAGGTGAGGATCAGCAGGTCCGAGCCCGTCGCCGACGGGGGAAGGGCGACGGTGACCGCGCTTAGGATCCCGCCGCCCACCAGCAGCAGCCCGGCCACCCGGGTTGCGAGCGCCTGGCCGCCGATCGTCGGGAGCGGTGGGAGCCCGTGCGCAAGCTTGCGAAGCAGCCAGCTCAACGGTCGCCTTCTCCTGGAGCTTCCGTTCTCCATTAGTCCTCTCGTCAGGGGGCAAACGGTAGAGGACGGTCGGGAATACCCTGTACAACACGGGTTGCCCCTCAGCTTCGCTTGCGGGGCACCCTCGCGTAAAACCCGCAGAGTTATGGCCGAAGCACTTTCAACGGAGGGAATCTCAGCCCGCCTCGCCGAGATCCGGGGGCAGCTGAAGCTGCTCTCGGATTACCTTTGACCCGGACGCGCTGAGCAAGGAGGTCGATCGGCTCGAGGGGGAGATGCAGCGGCCCGGGTTCTGGGACGACCAGTCCAAGGCTGCTGAGATCTCTGCCCAGCACGCCCGCGCCCAACGCCGCCTCGAGGGCTTCCGCAAGCTGAGCCAGGACGTCGAGGATCTCGGGGAGCTCGCGGAGCTGGCCGCCGAGGACGAGGAGATGGCGGGCGAGCTGGGCGGCCAGCTCGAGTCGGTGGAGAAGCGGCTCGCCGAGCTGGAGGAGGAGCGGCTCTTCTCAGGGCGCTACGACGCCGGGGACGCGGTCGTCGCGGTCCACGCGGGCGCCGGTGGCACCGATTCGCAGGATTGGGCGGAGATGCTGCTGCGCATGTATCTGCGCTGGGCGGAGCGCCGCGGCTTCAAGGTCGAGATGAAGGAGGCGTCCCCGGGGGAGGAGGCGGGCCTCAAGTCCGCGACGTTCATCGTCCGCGGCGAGAACGCATACGGGCTGTTCGCCGCCGAGCGGGGAGTCCACCGGCTGATCCGGATCTCTCCGTTCGATTCCTCCGCGCGCCGGCACACGAGCTTCGCCCAGGTGGACGTCGCGCCGCTGGTCGAGGGCGACGTCGATGTCGACATCGAGGACGGCGACATCCGCGTCGACACCTACAGGGCCTCCGGCGCCGGGGGACAGCACGTCAACAAGACCGACTCGGCAGTGCGGATCACCCACGTGCCGACCGGAATCGTCGCGCAGTCCCAGAACGAGCGCTCGCAGACGCAGAACAAGGCGACCGCGATGCAGATCCTGCGCTCCCGGCTGCTCGAGCGGAAGGAGCTGGAGCGGGCCGATGAGCTCGCCAAGGAGCGCGGGGAGCAGAAGTCGGCGGAGTGGGGCTCGCAGATCCGCAGCTACTTCCTGCACCCCGACCAGCGGGTCAAGGACCATCGCACAAACCTCGAGGTCGGCGACACGCAGCGGGTCCTGGACGGCGACATCGACGGCTTCGTCCGCGAGTACCTGAACAGGGCAGCGGCCGGGTAGCAATGGGTTCGGCGAAGACCTCCACCGTCCGGGCCTCGATCGGGGCGTCGGAGAGCTTCGACACTGTGGAGGCGGCGGCGGAGGCGGCCGACCGGGCGCGCGCAGGACTGGAGCCCGCCTGCGATCTAGCGGTCGTGTTCGCATCCGGCCACCACCTCGGCATGGCGAAGTGGCTGCTCTCGGAGGTGCACGAGCGGCTCGAGCCGAGGGTGCTGATCGGATGCGGCGCCGGCGGCACGGTCGCCGCCGGGCACGAGCTGGAGGACGGCCCGGGCGTGGCGGTCTGGGGCGCATCGCTGCCCGGCGCCGAGCTCGAGACCATGCATCTGACCGTGGAGCGCGACGCTGACGGCTTCCGCCTGCTCGGGCTGCCGGAGTCCCTCGCCTCCAGCGCAAACGGCGTCCACGCCGCGGCAGACGAGTCGGTGATCGCCCTCTGCGATCCGTTCAGCTTCCCGGCCGAGGAGCTACTGGCTGCGCTGGAGCGCAGGCGCCCGCGCGTCCCGGTGCTCGGGGGCCTGGCCAGCGCATCGTTCGCAGGAGGGGCGGTGCTGCTCCGCGACGGAGAGGTCCACACGGACGGCGCGGTCGCGGTGCGGCTGGGCGGCGTCCAGGTCCTGCCCTGCGTCTCGCAGGGCGCCGGCCCGGTCGGCCCTGAGATGACCATCACCGCCGCCGACGCCAACGTGATCGGCGAGCTCGCCGGGAAGCCCGCGATGGAGCGACTCGGCGAGGTGATCGCCGCGCTGCCCGAGCCGGAGCGAGAGCTGGCTGCGTCCGGTGTCCTCGTCGGCCTGGTGATCGATGAGAATCGGCCCGACTACGAGCGCGGTGACTTCCTGGTGCGCCCGATCATCGGCGCGGACCGCGAGTCGGGCGCGATCGCCATCGGCGAGCCGGTCCGGGTCGGCCAGACGGTTCGCCTCCAGGTGCGCGACGCCGCCTCCGCCGATGAGGATCTGCGCGAGGCGCTCCGCGCGCAGGCGCAGGCGCTGGGATCCGATGGCGCCGCGGGTGCGCTGCTCTTTACCTGCAACGGCCGCGGATCGCATATGTTCGAGGTTCCGGATCACGATGCGGCGGCGCTGGAGGACTCACTGGGTGCTCCCACCGCCGGCTTCTTCTGCGCCGGCGAGATCGGCCCGGTCGGCGGCCGCAACTTCGTGCACGGATTCACCGCGACGATGGCGGTCTTCCCGGCGTGATCCTGGTGACGGGAGCGACGGGGAACGCCGGTGGCGGCGTGGTCAATGGACTGCTGGAGCGCGGCGCCGATGTACGAGGTCTGGTCCGGCAGGGCTCGGACGATCTGCCGGACGGGGTCGTGGCGGCCCCTGGCGACCTCAACGACCCTGACAGCCTTCACGGACCGTTGGAGGGCGTCAGCGCGGTCTTCCTGCTGAGCGGCTACGAGGGTCTCGAGCGGACGCTCGAGTTGATGCGAGATGCGGGCGTCGAGCGGGTCGTCCTGCTCTCGAGCAGCGCCGCGCCCTCCGGCGATCTGAGTAACGCGGTCGCCAGGTACCACATCCTGTCCGAGCGCGCCGTGCACGATTCCGGGCTGCCCTGGACCTTCCTGCGGCCGAACAGCTTCATGTCCAACGCCCTCCGCTGGCTGCCCCAGCTCGAGAACGGTGACGTGATCCACGGCCCCTTCGCCGACGTTCCCATCTCGACGATCCATCCCGACGACCTCGGCGCGGTCGCGGCCTTGGCCCTGACCACGGCCGATCACGAGGGACGGACCTATCGCCTCAGCGGCCCGGAGGCGCTGCGGCCCGCCGAGCAGGTGGCGATCCTGGCCAAGTTCAGCGGCCGCGACCTGCGCTTCGAGGCACAGACCGACGAGGAGGCGCGCGCCGAGATGGAGGGGCAGATGCCCAAGGAGTACGTCGATGCGTTCTTCAACTTCTTCCGGGAGGGAGCGATCGACGAGACGACGGTCCACCGGACCGTCAAGGAGGTCACCGGGAAGGAGCCGCGGACATTCGAGGAGTGGGCGGAGGCGAACGCCGAGGCCTTCCGGTGAGTCGGACCTAGAGCGCGCCCTCCAGGCTGAGCAGCGCCCGCTTCATCTCCGGGCCGCCGCCGTAGTTGCCCACCCCGCCGCCGGACTGCACGACGCGGTGGCAGGGGACGATCAGCGGGATGGCGTTGCGGCCGCAGGCGGTGCCCGCCGCGCGGAAGGCGCGTGGGTTCCCGGCGGCCTTGGCGATCTCGGCGTACGTGCGGGTCCTGCCGTAGGGGATGCGCGCGACGGCGTGCAGGGCGCGGTTGCGGAAGCCGGGAGGCGTCAGCGTCCAGTCGACCGGCACCTCGAAGTGATCGCGCTTGCCCTCGAAGTACTCCTCGAGCTCCCGGCGCTCCTCGTCCAGCCGGCCCGGTGACTCGAGCACTCGCGGAGAGACGTAGCGAGCCAGATCCTCCAGGACCTCGTCCTCGGACTGCTGAGTGCCGCGGTGCTTGGGCAGCGCCAGCCTGACGACGCCGCGGTCGGTGCGAGCGACGAGCAGCCTGCCGAAGGGCGAGTCGACCGGCGCGTAGGCCACGTCGATCAGCCCATCCCGCTCGGCCCGGGCGAGGACCCCGTGGACCGCCCGGTCGAGATCGGCGCCCGGAGGCGCCTTGCGGAGCATCCGCTCGAGTTGCTTGTCGGTAATCGGGTTCATGCGAATTCACCTCTCAGCTTTTGAAGACCCTCGTGGACGCTGCGGCGGGCGGCGTCCTCGGAGCAGTCGAGCGCCCGCCCGATTCCCGCGTAGGACATGTCGGTGGCGAAGCGGAGCACCACGGCGCTCCGCTGCTTGGGCGGCAGGCCGCTGACCGCGGTCCAGAGCTCAGGGTCCCCGCCCGCGACGATCGTGTCGGGGCGATT
>DASXSZ010000199.1:0-6016 GCA_036505735.1 Solirubrobacterales bacterium | reverse complement strand
GCTGACCCGCCTCAACGGGCACCCGGTCGGCGTGATCGCCAACCAGCCCCATCACCTGGGCGGAGCGATCGACTCGGCCGCCTCCGAGAAGGCGGCAGGCTTCATCCGGCGCTGCGACGCCTTCGGGCTGCCGCTGGTGGTACTCGTCGACACCCCGGGCTTCCTGCCGGGGACGAAGCAGGAGGGAATGGGCGTGATCCGCCACGGCGCCGGCCTCCTGCACGCCTTCTCGTCGGCCCGGGTGCCGAAGGTGACCGTGGTACTGCGCAAGGCCTACGGCGGCGGGTTCATCACGATGAACTCGCTCCGGCTGGGCGCCGACATGGCGCTCGCCTGGCCGAGCGCGGAGATCGGCGTGCTCGGCGCACGGCAGGCGACCGGGATCATCCACCGGCGGGCGATCGAGTCCGCCGACGACCCGGGCGCGGAGCACGACCGCCTCACCGCGGAGTACGCCGAGCAGCACCTGCGTGCCGACGTCGCGGCGGCCGCCGGCGACGTCGACGAGGTGATCGAGCCGCCTGACACGCGCAGGCGCCTGATCTGGGCCCTGTCCGTGCTGGGAACGAGCAAGAGCGAAAGGAGCCAGCTGTGACCCCCGAGACCGCCGCCGCATCCCCCGATGAGCTGACGGCGGCCCCGGCCGCCGACCCGCGCCGCGACGCGCTCTGGCGCGAGGCGCCGCCGTACTTCGACGACCTGCGGATCGGCGACGCGATGGAGTCCTCCGGGCGCACCGTGACCGAGTACGACGTGGTCTCCTTCGCGTCGCTGACCGGCGACTGGCATCCCCAGCACGCCGATGCCGCCTGGGCCGCCGAGAGCCCCTTTGGACGACGGATCGCCCACGGGATGCTGGTGATCTCCTACGCGCTCGGGCTGTTGCCGATCGACCCGCGGGTGGTGCTGGCGCTGCGCTCGATCGACGGCGCGGTGCTGAAGCGGCCGGTCGGGCTCGGGGACACGATCCGCGTTCGCGCCCGGCTTGCCGATAAGCGCGAGCTCGGGCCGGAGACGGGGCTGGTCACGCTTGCGGTGCGAATCCTCAACCAGTCCGACGAGCTGGTTGCTCGCATGGAGATCGTCGTGCTCTGGCGCCGTGAGCCCGAGCGCGCGGAAGACCGGCCCGCGGCGGCGGTATCCGACGCCGCGGGGGCCGGGGCCTCCGGCGACGATCAGCTCTCGCCACTCCAGGACGGCAGGTTGCTGGCCTGATGCT
This sequence comes from Solirubrobacterales bacterium, assembly GCA_036505735.1. Classification (GTDB taxonomy): domain Bacteria; phylum Actinomycetota; class Thermoleophilia; order Solirubrobacterales; family 70-9; genus DASUPK01. Next base: position 4,797 of record DASXSZ010000199.1, on the reverse strand, counting down.
CGCGGGCAAGAGACTGCTGATCACGGGTGTCCTGACGCGAAAGAGCATCGCCTTCGCCGTCGCCCGCGAGGCCCAGCTGGCCGGCGCCGAGGTCGCCCTCACCGGCTTCGGCCGCACCCGCCGGATGACCGAGCGTGCCGCGTCCCGGCTGCCCGAGCCGCCGGACGTGCTCGAGCTCGACGTCAACTCCGAGGATGACCTCGCCGGCCTGGCCCGGGAGCTGGAGCGGCGCTGGGGCGGCCTCGACGGCGCTCTGCACGCGATCGCCTTCGCCCCGCAGGATGCGATCGGCGGCCGGTTCCTCGAGACGCCGCCGGAGAGCGCGGTCGAGGCCTTTCGGACCAGCGCCTACTCCTACCAGGCGCTGGCCCGTCACCTGGCGCCGCTTATGGACGGCGGCGGGAGCGTGGTCGGCCTCGACTTCGACGCTTCCGTGGCCTGGCCGGCGTACGACTGGATGGGCGTGTCGAAGGCAGCGCTCGAGGCGGTCAACCGCTACCTGGCGCGGGAGCTCGGGCCGCGGGGAATCCGGACGAACCTGATCTCGGCGGGACCGATTTCCTCGCCGGCGGCCGGCGGCATCCCCGGCTTCGACGAGCTGGCCGGCAGCTGGCCCGATGCGGCTCCCCTGGGCTGGGATGCTGACGACCCGACTCCGGTGGCCCACGCCGTCTGCTTCCTGCTCTCGGACTGGTCCGAGGCGATCAGCGGTGAGCTGATCCACGTCGACGGGGGCGCCCACGCGCTCGGTGCGGTTGCCGCCCCGCGGGGCGGATCGAACGGGGCGCGGAAGCCTCGAGAGCTCGTCGGCAGCGAGCCGGGGTAGCGCCTAGCGGCCGCGCCAGTTCGGCGCGCGCTTCTCGCTGAAGGCCGTGGCACCCTCGATGGCGTCCTCGGAGGTGAACACCGGCCCCACGATCTCGCCCTGCTTCTGCCAGAACGTGGGGTCGTCCCATGACCACTGGTCGCGGAGGACGGTCTTCGACGCTCGGAGCGCCAGCGGCGCATTGGCGGCGACCTCCTCGGCGAGCTCGAGCGCGATCTCGAGCGCCGTGCCGGGATCGGCCAGCCGATTGACCAGGCCGAGCTCGGCCGCCCGCTCGGCGGAGATCGTCTCCCCCGTGAGCGCCAGCTCCATCGCGATCGCGCCCGGCAGGCGGCGCGGCAGCCGGCGGAGCGCGCCGCCCGCGGCGACCAGCCCGCGCTTCGCCTCGGGGATGCCGAGCTTGGCGCCCTTGGCCGCGACGATCAGGTCGCAGGCGAGCGCGATCTCGAGGCCACCGGCCACCGCGAAACCCTCGATCGCGGCGATCAGCGGCTTCTCGGCCGGCTTCTGGACGATCCCGGCGAAGCCGCGGTCCCCCGCCCATGGGCGCTCGCCGGTGGCGAACGCCTTCAGGTCCATCCCGGAGCTGAATCCCTTGCCCTCGCCGGCGATCACCCCGACGCTGAGCTCGTCGTCGCCGTCGAGTTGATCGAGAGCCGCCGCCATCGCCTCGGCCATCGCCAGGTTGACGGCGTTGCGCGCGTCGGGCCGATTCAGGGTGATCAGCAGGACGCGGTCGCGGCGCTCGGTGAGCAGCGGCTGCTCGTTCATGGACCGGGACCCTACAATCGCCCCAGTTCAGCAGGCGCGCCCAGGTAGCTCAGTTGGTAGAGCACAGCTCTCGTAAAGCTGCGGTCGCCGGTTCGAGTCCGGCCCTGGGCTTCCGGCTCATCCCTCCTGCAGAGCCCGATAGCGCTCGCGCATGAAGTCGAGCGCGGCGCGGCGATGGTCATCCGCTGTGAGCAGCTCGGAATAGCCGAGCTCGGCCCCGTTGAAGCCGGTCGCGTTCCAGAGCTCGCCGGAGACCTCCGCGGTCCACGGGCCGACATACAGGTAGGGCTCCGCGTGGTCGTCGTCTCCCGGTGAGGCTCCGAAGTTGGCGCGCTTTCCGGCGGACCCCGAGCCGAGCTCGATCGCGATGTCGAAGTGCTCGGGCCAGAGCTGCACGAGCGAGGGACCCCCGTCCGCCTCGTCCGCCCTCAGCTGCTCGAGCACCGAGCAGGCCAGACCGTAGAAGTCGCCGAGGGCGGTGGCAGCGACGGTGTCGACGCCGGGCAGGGGCTCGCGGGTCTCCTGCTCGCCGCGCTGGCGGACGAGCTCGCCGTGCTCGACGCGGACCTGGCACTCAACACCGTCCTGCTCGAAGAACGGGGTCCCGAAGCCACCGCGTGTGTAGCGAAGTGCGATCTCGTTTTCGGGCTTTCTCGCTGGGGAGACGACGGCCTCGGCGATCTTGTGGAGCGCGATCCTGGTCTCGGCGAAGGTGGGCGGCAGCGGCTCGAGTCGCTTCCAGGCCCCGAGCCAGCGCTCCGCGCACCACGGCGCGAGCTCGGGCTCCTCCCGCGCGATCTCGTCCCAGGTGAGGTCGCCTCTGTTGTGAACGGGCGAGACAAGCCGGCGCCCCTCGGGGACCTCGCCGGGCCCGACCGGGTCGTCGGCGTAGGGCGGCTCGGTGACCGCAGGAGGCGAAGGCTCCAGAACGCGCGCCTCGTAGTCACCCCCCAGCTTGTCCTCAGCCTCGGCCCTCGGGTTCGCCATCAGCTTCCAACCCTAAACCGCTCGACGATCCGAGCGGCGTAGCGGTCCTCCCAACCCTGATCGGCCCCGTACTCGCCCTCCAGCGAGACGAGCTCCGCGACCAGATGACTGCGCACCGGCGCCTGGCCGAGCAGGTCCGGGAGCTCGGAGTGATCGATCAGCCAGTCCGAGTACCACGAGGCCCAGTCCGGGTCCTCGCCGTCGGTGATCCGGTAGACGGTGTGATGCGTCTCGCCCGCCTCGTGGAGCAGGGCGCTGATCTTCTTGGTCGTCTCGTCCATGCCTCTCCTCTCTCGGTCCGCTCATCGTCCTGAGCGCCGCCGCACCGTTACATCGAGCGGGGTGTAACGGGCGCGGGCTTCACAGGACCTCTGGCCGTGCGAGTCAGGCTCCTTCCCATAGCCGCGATCGCAGCAATCGCCATCGCCGGATGCGGGTCGTCCAGCTCGAGCGCCAAGGACGATCCCACACCCGCCCGGACCCAGGCCGCCTCCGCCCCGACTGCCTCCTCCGCTGCCGCACGAGGCCCGAAGGTGAAGGTGATCGACAGCGATTACGGCCGCATCCTGGCCGACGGCCGGGGCCGCGCCCTCTATCTGTTCACCGCCGACAAGAGAAGGGCGAGCAACTGCTCGGGAGACTGCGCCACCGCCTGGCCTCCGTACATCGTGAAGGCGAAGCCCACCGCCGGGTCCGGGGCCAAGCCAGGCCTGGTCGGGACAACCCGCCGGAGCGACGGCAAGCTCCAGGCGACGTATGCGGGCCACCCCGTCTACTACTACGAGGGCGACAAGCAGCCCGGCCAGGTCCTCTGCCAGGCCGTGAGCGAGTTCGGCGGTTACTGGTACGTGTTGCGGAGCAACGGCAAGGCCGTTCACTAGTCGCACGCAGGCGCCGGCGCTAGAGCCGGACCAGGTTGCCGGCCTCGATCCCCCGGGTGACGCCGCGGAAGTCGAGGACGAGCGCGGAGTCGTCCACCACCCGCCGGTAGTCGAGCTCCGGGTGGGCGGTGACGATGCAGACCAGGTCGGCCGCCGCAAGGGACTCGTCGAGCCCCGCGGACGTCAGCTCGAGGTCGGGCAGCTCCGGTACGTGAGGGTCGTGGTAGTCGACCTCGGCCCCAAGCTCGCCGAGCAGCCGGATGATCTTCAGAGCGGGGGACTCCCGCGTGTCGCCGACGCCGGCCTTGTAGGAGACGCCGAGGAGCAGCACCTTGGATCCGTTGGTCGCCTTGCCGGCGTCGTTCAGGGCTCGCTCGATCCGCCGCACGCACCACTGCGGCTGGTTCTGGTTGATCTTCCCGGCGAGCTCGATGAACTCGGTGTAGAAGTCGTGCTCGCGCGCCTTGTAGGAGAGGTAGAAGGGATCCACCGGCAGGCAATGCCCGCCCATCCCGGGCCCGGGGTCGAAGCGCATGAAACCGAAGGGCTTCGAGGAGGCGGCGTCGACGACCTCCCAGACGTCGATGCCGAGCGTGTCGCAGAGCATCGCCATCTCGTTGACCATGGCGATGTTGATCGAGCGGAAGATGTTCTCGAGCAGCTTCGCGAGCTCGGCCGCGTCCGGGCTGCTCACCTCGACGACCTCGTCGCAGATCAGCCCATAGAGCTCCACCGCGCGCGAAGTGCAGGCGTCGGTGAGGCCGCCGACGACCTTCGGCGTGGTCCTGATCGTGAAGTCGGTGCGGCCCGGGTCGATCCGCTCGGGCGAGAAGGCGAGGTGGAAGTCGCGCCCGGCGGCGAGCCCCGACTCTTCGAGGATCGGACGCAGGCGCTCGCGGGTGGTGCCGGGATAGGTGGTCGACTCCAGCACGGTCAGCTGGCCCTTCTGCAGCACTGCCGCGAGCGAGGTCGCCGCGTCGACCATGTAGCTCAGATCCGGCTCGCGGGAGTTGGTCAGCGGGGTGGGGACGCAGATGATCACCGCGTCGCAGGCGCTCAGGTCGGGAAACCGGCTGGTCGGGGTGAGGCGTCCGTCGAGCCCGGCGAGGCGCTCGGACGGGACGTCCTCCACGTAGCTGCGGCCCTCGGCGAGGGCGTCGACCTTGCGCGGGTCGGCGTCCAGGCCCACCACCTCAACTCCCTCCGCCGCGAAGGCGACCGCCAGCGGCAGCCCGACGTAACCGAGCCCGACGACCCCGACTTTCATGGCCGCAAGTGTAGGGAGCCGGCTATTTGCGTTTGGATCCCTGCTTGCCCTGCGTCCCGCCCGAC
>DASXSZ010000198.1:0-2401 GCA_036505735.1 Solirubrobacterales bacterium | reverse complement strand
GCAGCCCGGTCAGGAACTCGAAGAACTCCCCATCCGACATCCGCTGTCGCTCGCGGAGCAGCGGTTCGGTGATCTGCGGCCAGTCGGCCATCCTGAACGAGCGTAAACACAAGCTGCCTCAGCAGCGAGAATCCGCGCGTGACCGAGATTCCCGTTATCTCCGGCGCTGCCGTCTTCCGGGCGATCGATCCGAAGTCGGCCATCGATTGCACCTGGGCTGCCTTCGAGCGCTACGGCCGCGGCGAGTGGGAGATGCCCGCGAAGGTCTACCTCGACAGTCCGCCTTACGGGGACTTCCGTGCCATGCCGGCGCGCGGCGACGGGCTCGCGCTGCTCAAATGGGTGACCTCCTTCCCAGGCAACAGCGCCAAGGGCCTGCCGGTGGTCCGCGGTGAGGTGCTCCTCTCCGACGCCGAGACGGGCGAGGAACTGGCTGTGATCGAGTGCTCGTCGGTGACCTCGCTCCGCACGGGCGCCGCCGCCGCAGTCTCGGCCAAGGCGCTCGCCGCCGAGAACGCGAAGTCGGTAGGCATCATCGGGTGCGGGGTGAACGGCGCCTGGTCTGCGCGCTGCCTGGTGGCGGCCGGGTACGGACCGGGCGTCTGCGCGGACGTGCGCGCAGAGGTCGCGGAGGCGCTCGCGGCCGAGCTGGGCTGGCGGGCCGGTGATCGCGCGGAGGCTGCGGCGCAGGATGTGGTCGCGACCGTGACGCCAGGCGAGGAGCCGGTGATCCTGGCGAGGGATCTTCGCCCCGGGCAGCACTTCGCGGTCCTGGGCGCGGATGCGCACGGCAAGCAGGAGGTCGAGCTCGGGGCGATCGGGCGCTGCCGTCTCTTCTGCGACGAGTGGGAGCAGGCGAGCGCCGGCGGCGAGCTGGCGAACGCGGTGGAGGCCGGCCTGGTCAGCCGCGAGGACGTCACCCAGCTCGGCGACGTCGTCGACGACGACCTGGAACGCGGCGAGGAGGAGATCACCCTATTCGACTCGACGGGCCTGGCGATCCAGGACCTGGCCATCTGCCGGGCCGTCTACGAGCGCTGGCGGGAGGGAGAGCTCGAGGCGCCGCTCGTCACCCTCTGAGCGCTCTCCGCGTCTCAGGGCGTCAAGGGGCGGCGGGCGTCGCCCTGCCGGCGCGCCCGCCGCCACCTCTCCTCCCAAGCTCAGTCGACCTCGGTTCCCTCGACCAGGAACGCGACCCGCACGTGGGCCCGCCACTCATCCAGGTTCTCACCGCGCAGCCCGGTGGAGACGACGTCGATCGCGCGGATGTTCCGAAGCGAGCTCTGGGCCTGCTTCAAAGCCTGCTGTGCGGCGTCATCCGAAGACTTCTTGGAGCTTCCGACCAGCTCGATGATCTTTACGACGGCCACGAGCCCTCCTCTTTGAGCGCGATGGGGTTTGCGCCCGGTGTTCTATTCGAATGAGGCCCACAGGGCAAGTCCGCAATTTGCGGATCAGCCGACTCCCCAGCCGCCGCCCAGCTGCGAGCGCGCCTCGACGCCCTCGCGGAGTGCGGCCTCCTGCCAGCGGCTACGCGGCGCCGCCTGCGGCGCCGGCGCGGTCTCCCAGAGGAAGCGCTCGAGCGCGGCAGCGATGGCCGCTGCCTCGTCCGGCGACGCCGTTGTGCTCTGTATCTCGATCTGGGGTCGGGGCGGCCGGTGTCTGCCGTTCCTGCGAGCCATTCGAGGGATCAGTCCGGCCCGAATCGGAGCCCATGCTCCTCGCAGAGCGCGGGCACGCTCCCCATGTCCATCTCCAGCTCATAGCGAGCGAGGAGCTCTCCCATCCTCTGCTCATCGGGAGGAGCGCCCCCGGCGAGGATCTCGCTCAGCTCGGCGAAGTAGCGCTCGAAGCCGGGGGGCGAGATGATCTCAAGCAGCCTTGCGGGCGTGTCACCCGCGTTCCAGAACGTGTGCCACTGCCCGCGGGGCTTGACGATCAGATCACCGGGCCTGCCGATCACGATTTGCTCGCCCAGCTTGACACCCACCTGACCCTCGGTCACGTAGCTGTACTCGTCCTCGTTCTTGTGCCGGTGCAACGGGGGCCCTAGGGCCCTCGGCTCCAGGGGATGCTCAACCATCGAGAAGCCGCCGCCGGTGGCCTCGCCGTCGAGCATGAAGCGGGCTCCCGCTCCGCCCATTTGCACTTCTTCGCCATCCCTCGGGCCGATCAGCGTGGATTGAGCCACCGTGACTCCCTTCGTCGTCTCTCAGTTCTAGAGAGGGATGTTGCCGTGCTTGCGCTTGGGGCCCTCGACGCGCTTGGTCTGCAGGGTGCGCAGGGCCCGGATCAACTTGGGGCGGGTCTGGCGGGGCTCGATCACGTCGTCGATGTAGCCGCGCTCGGCCGCGGAATATGGGTTCGCGAAGTGCGCCTTGTAGTCGTCGATCAGCTTCGC
>DASXSZ010000197.1:0-17355 GCA_036505735.1 Solirubrobacterales bacterium | reverse complement strand
GTCAGGATCGCACCGGTGAAGTGGCCGGCCGGCGCCTGCACCTGCTGGTCAATCGCGAGGACCTTGGAGCGATCCTCGGCGTGGCCGGCGTAGTACTCCTCGCGATAGGTCAGGCCGACCTCGGGGTGGGCCGGCATCGCGATCCCGGCGTCCGCGCCCTTGGCCCCGGCTTCGAAGGACCCGCTCGTGTCCTTCTTGCCGTTCTGGAACTCCGCTGTGTTCTCGCCGAAGTACCAGATGTTGCCGTCCTTGTCCTGGGCGTACCAGTCATCCGTGATCTCGGCCGGCTTGCCGTGGTCGTAGACGACGTCATGGACCACCCGGGCGGTGACGCCGTCGGCGATCTTCTTGGTCTGGTTCGTGACCGTGATCACCTCGTTCAGGGACTCGCCCTGCGGATCCGTGACGCGCACCTGCCAGCGAGCGCCCACGGGCATCGGCCAGTACGGATTGTCGATCTGCGTCGTGAAGTCGGCCGGATTCAGATTGGACGGCTCACTCGACTGGGGAAACGTGTCGGTGCCGGGCTGCGTGGCTGCCGACTTGTCGCCGCCGGACGAGCCGCCGCACCCGGCGAGCGCGGGGAGCAGGACGGCGATGCCGGCCGTCACCGCTCCCGCGCGCTTGATCGCTCGGGCATTCATCTACTGACCTCCCTGGTCCTCGCTGTCGGCCTCGACGACCACCAGCTGGTAGTTCTGGTCGAGGCGGACGTCGACGGTGCCTCCGTCGGGCTTCCTCACCTCGACCTCCCAGGTGGCGCCGTTCTCCGAGTCACGCTCGACTGAATTGGCGTGACCGCCGGGGATGAGCATGAGCGCCGCGGCCGTCGCCTGGTCGGCGCCGGGGCCGTGCGCCCCGTTCTCATCCTCGTGGCCGTTTCCGATCGCAACCGCCGCGCCCGTGCCACCCGCCGCGAGGGCGAGGATCGAGCCGCCGACGATCACGTACTTCCTTGACCAATGCATCCGCGTTTCTCCTTTGGTCGCTTGGTCACTGCCCGGTTTCTACGGATCGGCGATGAATCGACCGTGAAAGCCCGTCGGGTTAGCGCGGCGCGCCGGGCAGTTCGATCCAGACGTCGGCGCCGGAGCCGTCGCGGTTGCTCGCGTGAGCGCTGCCGCGGTGGGCCCGGGCGATCGCCTCGACGATCGCAAGGCCGAGTCCCGCCCCGTCGCCCACGCGAGCCGGGTCGCCCCGGCTGAAGCGCTCGAATGCGTGGTCGATGAAGCCGGGCGGGAACCCCGGCCCGCGGTCCTCGACGTGGATCTGCACCTCTCCTCCGGCCTCGCCCGCCCGCACCGTGATCTCGCCGCCGCCGTGCTGGATCGCGTTGTCGACCAGGTTGGTGAGCGCCTGCTCGAGCCGCACGGGGTCCCCGTCCACGGTGAGCCCATCCGTGGGCTCCACGACCAGGGAGCGCCCGGAGCGGTCGAGGCGGGCTGCAAAGCGCTCCCGCAGGTCGCCGAGCAGCTCGGCGATCCGCACCCGGCGCAGGTGGAGAGCCAGCTTGCCCTCGGCGGAGCGGGCCAGGACGAGGAGGTCCTCGGCGAGCGCGATCAGGCGGTCCACCTCGACCACGGCCGAGGCGATCGCCGCCCGCATCTCCTCTGGGGTCTTCGCGTAGCGGAGGGCGAGCTCGAGCTCGGTCTTGTGCAGGGCGAGCGGGGTGCGGAGCTCGTGGCTCGCGTCGTCGACGAAGGTGCGCTCTCGTTCGAGCGCCGCCTCGAGCCGGCCGAGCATCGCGTTCAGCGTCTCCCCCAGGCGGCGGAGCTCGTCGTCGGCCGGCGGCAGGGGCAGCCTCGCCTCCGGCTCGGCGGCGGAGATCGCCGCCGCTCGGCGGCGCATCGCCTCCACCGGCCGCAGCGCCGAGCCCGAGACGAAGTAGCCCGCCAGCGAGGCCAGCAGCAGGGCGACCGGCCCACCGATCAGAAGGATGGTCCTCAGGTTCTGCAGGGACTCGTTGCGGTCGTCGAGCGTGGAGCTGACCACGACGACGAAGGTTCGGCCCCGGCCGGGCGCGGGCCTGGCGAGGAGCCTGGCCTGCCCGGTGATGCTGCGGACGTGGGGACGGGTGACGATGAATGAAGCCTGGGCGGCCCGCGCCGCCTCGGCCGGCGTCAGCTGGGGATGCCCCGCGAGCTGGGGCGTGGTCGCGTAGACCTCGCCGCTCGGGGTCAGCACCTGGGCGAAGCTCTCCTCGCGGCCGAGCAGCCGCGTGGACTTGCTGAGGTCCTTGCGGGCCACCAGCGACGCGATGTCGTCGCCGTGCGAGCGCAGGCTCTGATCGATCTGCTCGCTGAGCTGGGTCTTGAAGCGCGAGTAGACGAACAGGCCCAGCGCCGCGAGCAGCAGCGCCATCACGATCGTGAACGCGAGTGTGACCCGGAGCCGGATCGGTATCCGGCTCATGGGGAGCCGTCCTCCCGCAGGCGGTAGCCGGCCCCTCGCACCGTCTGGATGGAGTCGACCCCGAACGGCTTGTCGATCTTGCGGCGCAGCAGGCGGACGTAGGAGTCGACGATGTTCGAGCGGTTCTCGTACTCGTAGTCCCAGGCGTGCTCGAGGAGCTGGAAGCGGGACAGGACCTCGCCCGGCCGGCGCATGAACACCTCGAGCACGGCGAACTCCTTGGCCGAGAGCTCGATCGGCTGCTCCCCCCTCCACACCTGGTGCTTGGCGGGATCCATGCGGAGGTCGCCGACCCGCAGCTCCGGGGCTCGCTCCCCGTTTCGCCGCCTGGCGAGGGCGCGCAGCCGGGCGAGCAGTTCGGCGTAGGAGAAGGGCTTCACCAGGTAGTCGTCCGCTCCGGCATCGAGGCCCGCGACGCGGTCCGGGACCCCGTCGCGCGCGGTCAGCATCAGAATCGGGGACCAGACCCCGTCATCCCGCAGGCGCCGGCAGACCTCGAGGCCGTCGATCCCAGGGAGCATCAGGTCGAGCACGATCGCGTCGTACTCGGTTGATCCCGCCATCCACAGCGCGTCCTCGCCCTGGCCGGCGAGGTCGGCCGCGATCCCCTCCTGCCGCAGGCCCCTGCGGAGCAGGCCGGCCATCTTGGCCTCGTCCTCGACGATCAGCACGCGCATGGGACTCAGCGAGATTGTCCCGCGAAGATGAACGCCGGATGAAAGCTCTCGGCCTCAGCGCCTGCCGTGGGCGAGCCAGGCGGCCCAGGCGGTCAGCACGACGCCGCCGCCGAGCATCACGCCGCCGGCCGCGATATCGCCGTGCATCACGGAGCTGAGGGCGAACAGGGCGCAGACGAACCCTCCCCATGCGCTTGCGCGCCAGTTCGGCTGCCGTCGCATGACGCTCCTGTGCCGTTGACTCTCCGCGCGGCACCATGCTCCCGGCCCCTAAATCCAGGATGAAAGGGGCGACCTGCGCGTAGGGGTTTTTCCGCGGTTTTCAGGCGCGTGACGGCTGGGCCCACGCGCGGCTACCCGGTTGTACGAACGGGCCCTTGCGCGTGTCTGGCTCCGGTGGCAGGGTTCGTCGCGTCGGAGGGATCCTGCCACGGATCGCTCGACCTACAGGATGGAGCAGTGAGCCGGACGCCTCTCGCCAGCAGGCTGAGCCAGGCCGCATCGGTGGCGGCCGAGGCGGTGGCGCGGGACATATCCACCGAGCAGGTGATCGCTGAACGCGCGGGGCTGACACGGCGCGAGGTGATCGTCGGGGGAACCGGGCTGGCGCTCGCGGCGGCGTTATCAGGGCCGCTGCCGCGAGCGCTGGCGGCCACTCAGCCGCGGATCGTGGTCGTCGGAGCGGGCCTGGCCGGTTTGAGCTGCGCCTACCAGCTCAAGCAGGCGGGGATCCAGGCCGACGTCTACGAGGCCTCCGACCGGGTCGGCGGGCGCTGCTGGACCCGACGGGACGACTTCGCTCCGCAGATCGCTGAGCACGGCGGTGAGCTGATCGACCAGGGCCATACCGAGATCCGTCAGCTGGCGCAGACGCTGGGGCTCGCCCTCGACAACCTGCTGGCCGGCGAACCGAACGGGACCGAGGACTTCTACTACTTCGACGGCCAGCCTTACTCGTTCAACCAGGCGACGGATGACCTGAAGGGGATCTGGCAGCAGATTCACAAGGACGTCTCGGCCGCCAGCTACCCGACGCTCTGGGACAACTACACCGAGCGCGGCTACGAGCTCGACCACCTGTCGATCACCGAGTACATCAACAAGTACGTGCCCGGTGGGATGTCCTCGCCGCTCGGCCAGCTGCTCGACGTCGCCTACAACATCGAGTACGGGGCCGAGTGCGACGTGCAGAGCTCGCTCAACATGCTCTACCTGCTCGCGTACTCCGGCCAGGGGCAGCTGCGGATCTTCGGACCGTCGAACGAGAAGTACCACGTGCGCGGCGGCAACGACCAGATCGCCACCCGGCTCGCCGACATCCTCGAGGGACAGATCCAGCTCGGCAAGGCGCTGAGCTCGATCCGGCGAAACAGCGACGGGACCTACCGCCTCGGCTTCAGCGACGGATCGTCAGTGCCGGCCGACCGCGTCGTCCTCGCCCTCCCCTTCTCCATCCTGCGGACCGTCGACTACGCGAAGGCCGGCTTCTCCCAGGAGAAGAAGACGGCGATCAAGGAGCTCGGGATGGGGACCAACTCAAAGCTCCACCTCCAGTTCAGCGACCGCTACTGGTACACGCTCGGCAACAACGGCAACACCTACGCCGACACCGGCTACCAGAACACCTGGGAGGTGACCCGGTCCCAGCCCGGGACCGAGGGGATCCTGGTCGACTACACCGGCGGGAACGTCGGCGCCAGCTTCGGTCCCGAGAACGGCACAGCGGACCAGCGCGCGCAGCAGTTCTTGACTCAGATCGAGCCGGTCCTACCCGGAATATCCGACGGTCACTGGAACGGAATGGCCACGATCGACTACTGGACCGGCTACGAGTGGACCAAGGGGTCCTACTCGTACTGGAAGGTCGGCCAGTACACGAAGTTCGCGGGCAGGGAGCGCGAGATCCAGGGTGCCTGCCACTTCTGCGGCGAGCACACCTCCATCGACTTCCAGGGCTATCTGAACGGAGCTGTGGAGACGGGCTACCGGGCGGCCGCCGAGGTGATCGACGCGCTGCGCTGAGCGGGCTAGGCTCGCTCCGCGTGGAGCCGGAGACCCATTTCTTCCAGGACAACGGTGCAATCCCGAACTCACGCCTTCCCGTCCTGATCTACCACGCGGTGGAGGCGCTCGACGATGCAGACGGCTGCGAGGAGCTCTTCGACGCGAACGGATGGGTCCCGGGCTGGCGAGACGGGATCTTCTCGTTCCACCATTTCCACTCGACCACCCACGAGGTGCTCGGGATCGTCGGCGGGCAGGCGACGGTCGCGCTAGGAGGGCCGAGTGGGCGCACATTTGAGGTCGGCGAAGGCGACGTGCTCGTTCTTCCCGCGGGCACCGGCCACTGCAACGAGGGCTCGAGCGCCGATCTGCTCGTGATCGGCGCCTATCCGGACGGGATGGCGTGGGACATCCGCCGCGGCGATCCGGCCGAGCACGACGAGGCGGTCGCCAACATCAAGGCGGTTCCTCCGCCTCGGGCCGATCCGGTCAACGGGCCGGATGGTCCCCTCACCGAGCTCTGGACCTAGACGAAGCGCTTGACGAAGTCGAGCGCGGTCTGCGCGACCTCGCGCCAGCCGCTGTCGATCGTCAGCGAATGGCCCCGGTTCGGCATCTGCACGATCTCCGTCACCCCTGGGTTCCGGCTCTGCCGCTTGTAGGAGGCGTTCGCGATCGCCCAGGGGACGACGTGATCCTTCTCGCCATCGATGATCAGGAGCGGGCCGCGCTCCGGGTTCTTGGGGTTGAGCTTCGCCTCGGTCCACGGGTTCACGTTGGCGTTCGCCATCTGCATCAGCGCCACCGCGGGCGCGGCCACGTGGTAGGTCTCGTAGAGCTGCTTCCCCTCCACGTCGGTGAGTGCGTTGGCCCAGCCGTACTTGAACTGGTCGAGGGTGAGCGCGATGGCGCGGCCCCGGTTCAGCGGATTCCTGAGCACCGGCGCGGACACACGCAGCGTGGACACCGGTAGCGGCAGCACGCCGCGGAATGGACCAGGGTCGATCGCCACGGTGACGGCGGAGAGACCGCGGTCGGCGATCAGCTGCGCAAGAAGACCCCCGGTGGAATGCCCCATCACCGCCGGCTTCTTAGTGAGCCGATCGATCACCTCGGCGGTGTGGTCGGCGACCTGCTTGAGCGTTTTCTTGGCGAGCACGTCGGGGTTCGCCCGGGCCTCCTCGACAGTCTCGGGATCATCAGGCCAGTCCGGGGTGAGGCCGGCATACCCCTCCTCCTCAAAGTAGTCGACCCAGCTGTTCCAGCTGCTCGGCAGGAGCCAGAGGCCGTGGATGAGGACGATCGGCGTGTTACCGCTCGCGTTGGCCTTCTCGATCTGCTGGGACTCGCGCTCACTGATCGCCATGCGACCGCTCCCCTCTTTGATTGTTCGGCCGTCCTGGCCGCGGTCAGCCCAGGCTACCGAGCGGTGGGAAGTGGAGCCGGTGGCATCGAAGCCACGTCCTCGATCACGAACGATCGGCGTCTACAGGCATAGCCGGCGCTTTTGTTCTCGCCCTACGGCCTCCGCTGCCGGCGGGAGATGCCGGAGGGCCTAGTCCCTTCGATTTCCCCGGACGGTCGGGACGGGCCGACCGGGTGAGCCCGATGCTGACGCCGGGATCCCACCCCTCGGGCTCGGGTGGGCCGACGCTCACTACTTAGCTCTAACTAAGCGGCGAGGGCGAACTCGTGGTCCGCACTTATTGGTTGGTCCAGGTTTTTAACGAGGCCTCCTGGAACCTCGGCCTGCAACCTGATCGCACGGATGACCAAGTCGAATCCAATTCGGCCCCGTGCTATGTCGATGCAAATGGTAGCCGCGAAGGGCTTCAGCCCCGCGCAGGATGCTTCGGCGCGCTGGCCAGATAGGTGGCAGCCATGTCCTTGTCGCCGTGCTCCTTGGCGGCCTCGGCGAGCTGGTCGCGGATCGCCGCCAGCATCGGCAGGTCGAGGTCGTGGCGCTCGGCCGCCTCGATGACGAGGCCTGCGTCCTTGGCGGCCAACTCGAGCTTGAAGGACGGCTCGAAGCTGCGCTCGATCATCATCCTGCCCTTCATCTGGGCGTAGGCGGTGTCGATCGGCCCGCCGGAGATCGCCTCGAGGAATTGAGCCGGATCGATGCCGATCCCCTCAGCGAAGGCGATCGTCTCCCCCAGGCCCTCGATCAGCGAGAGCAGCCAGGAGTTGATCACCAGCTTCATCCGGGTCCCGGTCCCGGCCTCGCCGAGCCAGGCCGCCTTCTGGGCGATCGCGTCGAAGACCGGATCGCAATGCACACGGGCCTCCTCTGGGCCGGAGGCGAGCACGGTCAGCTTCCCCTCCTCGGCGGGCTTCTTGGTGCCGACTACCGGCGCGTCGACCAGGACGAGGCCGTGCTCGTCGGCGAGAGCCGCACAGCGCTCTATCCCCTCGATCCCGATCGTGCTCATCTGCAGCCAGATTGCCCCCGCCTTCGCGCCGGCGAGCCCGCCTTCCGACCCCTCCATCGCGGACAGCACCGCGTCCGTGTCGCTGAGGACGGTGAGGATCACATCGGCGTCCGAGGCTGCCTCCCCGGCGGTGTCGAGCACCTCGACCCCATCGTCCGCCAGGGGCTCGGCCCCCTCCCGGGTGCGGTTCCATGCCCGGACCCCGATCCCGGCCCTCGCCATGTTCCGCGCCATCGGCAGGCCCATCGTGCCGCCGGCGCCGAGCACCGCGACTGTCCCGTTCGCGCTCACGTTGCACGGGAAGCTACCCATCCCACGGACCGCTCGAAACCGGACCGCTAGCCCCTCGCGCCTTAGGGCCGCTTATCGGCCGGCGCTAGATTGGATCGTGCGATGGAAGCCCACAAGCTGACACCCGTTCCTCCCGAGCCCGGCGGCGAGCTGGAACCGATCCATCCCGGCTCGGGCCGCCGCGAAGGCCTGCTCAAGCGGGTCGGCAGCGCCCTCGCTGCCATCGGCCTGGTGCTCGCCAAGCTCGGGGCGAAGGTGAAGCTCCTCCTGGTCGCGCTGCCGAAGCTGAAGCTGTTTTCGACCTCGGCCTCGATGCTCGTCTCGATCGCCGCCTACCAGCTGATCTTCGGCTGGCTCTTCTCGGTCGGCTTCGTGCTCCTGCTGCTGCTCCACGAGCTCGGACACGTGTTCCAGTTGCGGCGAGAGGGCATCAAGGCATCAGCGCCGATGTTCATTCCCTTCCTCGGGGCGGTGATCTCGGCCAGGTCGCTGGGTGACGACGCCGGCGCCGAGGCTCGGGTCGGGCTGGCCGGGCCGATCCTCGGGTCGATCGCGACGCTCGTCCCACTCGGCATCTGGCTCGCGACGGGCAGCGACTTCTGGCGCGCCCTCGCCTTCATCGGCTTCTTCCTCAACCTCTTCAACCTGCTCCCGATCCTGCCGCTGGACGGCGGGCGCGCGATGGCCGCCCTCTCGCCGTGGGTCTGGCTGGTCGGGTTCGCCGGCCTGGTAGCGATGGCCTTCCTGTTCCCCAGCCCGATCATCCTGCTGATCCTGGTACTCGGAGGTCTGGAGAGCTGGCGCCGCTGGAAGGCGCGCAACACGCCCGAGGGACGGGCGTATCACCGGATCCCGACCCGCACCCGCGTGCTGGTCGCCGCCACCTACCTCCTGCTGATCGCCGCGCTGGCGATCGGCGTCTCCGCGACGCACCTGCCGCGCGGACTCTCGGACGTCTAGAGGCTGAGCCTCTTCTGGACCTCGCGCAGGAACTGGCGAGGCATGCCCGGGACGTCGCCCAGGTCGTCGAGTGACTTGAAGCCGCTCTGGCGCTCTCGATAGGTGATCACCCGCGTCGCCTGGGTGACCGAGAAGCCGAGGTCGCGGAGCTGCTCGAAGGTCGCCTTGTTGAGGTCGATCCGCTCGCCGTCGGGGACCTCGACGACCGGCTCGGGCTCGGCTTCGGTCTCCTCCTGCGCGGCCTCCGGCTGCGGCGGCCCATGCGTCTCCGGCTCCTCCCCAGCCTCGGTTTCCTCCCCCTCTTCATGCTCATCACGGGCCGTCCCGACGCCGAGGATCGCGCCCACCGTGCGGCCGAGGATCCCGCTCTTCTCCTCCGAGCCCTCCGCACCTGACTCCTCTTCGGCCTTCAGGGCCTCCGGCTCGCCCTCCGCGGTCTCCGGCTCGCTTGGCTGCCCCGCGGCCGGGGGCGCAGGCGCCCGTGGCTCGGGGGCGGGCGGTGCCGCAGCCTCGGGGGCCGGCGGGTTGGGCGGCGGCGGGGGTGGCGGCGCCTTGACCTCCTCGCCGGCGGCGATGGAGTTCGTGGCGGCCGCCTCGGCCGTCTGGGCCTTGCGCTCGGCCTCCCTGGCTCGCTCCTCGGCGGCGCTGACCCGCTCGAGGACCTCGCGAAGCTGCCGCTCGCCCTCGGCCTCCTCGGCCCTGAGCTGAGCGAGGCGCTCCGCGTCGGCAGCGCGCTGCTCTGCCTCCTGGGCCCGGCGCTCGATCTCATGGAGGCGCCTGTAGGCGTCCTCCATTGCGCGCTCTCGCTGCTCGCGCTCTGCCATCAGCCGGCGCTCGGCTTCCTCGACTGCGCTGGAGAGGCGGCTCCGCTCGCCGCCGAGCTCCTGCTCGGCCTGCACCCGGGCGCGCTCCTCCGCGTCGTGCTGGAGACGGGTCGCCTCGGCCCCGAAGGCCTCCTCGGCCTCGGCGCGTGCCCGCTCCTCGGCCTCGCGCCTCGCCTGAGCGGCCGCCTCGGCAACGCGCCGGTCGGCCTCGCGGCGCGCCTGCTCGATCGCTTCGCGGGTCCGCTCCTCGACCTCCCCGCGTACCCGCTCGGACTCCTCCTGCGCACGCTGCTCCGCCTCCCGCTGCAGGCGCTCGGCCTCGGCGCGGACGCGCTCCTCCGCCGCGACCTGCGCCTCCTCCTCCGCCTGGCGCCTGGCCTGGTCGGCGGCCATCTTGATCAGCTGCTCGGTCTCCTCCTCGGCCTTCCTGACGCGCTCCTCCGCCTCCCGCTCGAGCTGCTCGGCGCGGCGCAGGCGCTCCTCCGCCTCCTGCTCCGACCCACCGCCCTCGCGGGCCAAACGGTCGATCTCATCCTGGAGCGAGGTGCCCTCGGACGAGGGCGGCGAGATCTCAACTGGCGCGGAGGCGGCCAGCTCCACTCCGGAGGCGTCCGGCACCGGTGTCTCCTCCGGTTTCCCTTCCTCTTTGCTCTCCTCCTTCTTCGCGGGCTCCTCCAGGACGACCTTCTCGGGCTTCTCCTCCCCCTCCCCCTCCAGGGACAAATTCTCGATCTCCGGCTTTTCCTCTTCGCCACCGGCCCCCGCCTTGACCTCGGCGGCCTCGGCTGGCGCCTCCTCGGCCCCCTTGTTCTCCTCCGGCCTCTCGGCGGGCTCCGGCGGAGCCTCACCCTTGCGCGCGGCCTTCCGCCGCTTGCGCTCCTCCTTACGCTTCTGCCGCTCCTCGCGTCTGCGCTTGCGCTGCTCCTCCCAAGCCTTGCGATCCTGCTCCTCGGCGCGCCGCTTCTCCTCGGCGATCTGCTTGCGTCGGGCCTTGCGCTGCTCCCGTCGTTCCTTGCGGCTCGGCTTCTCCCCGGCCTTGGACTCATCCCCGCCGGTCGCGGCCGCAGCGGCCGCTGCGCTCACGCGCCGTGTCTCGGTGGCGCGGCCATCCGCCTTCGCCTTCTTCCTTGCACGGCGCAGCTCCCGGCGAGAGGGCTTCGCGCCGCCAGCCTCCCGCTCCCCGGCGCGCCGGCGTCGCACCATCAGGAGAAGGATCAGCAGGAGGATCACGGCGCCGGCGATCGCATAGGCCTCCGCCGGATGGTCCTGAACGAAGTCGGAGATGTCGTCGCCGATCGTGCTGGTATCGATTGCGTCAAGCATCGCCGGGCACAATCCTTGCACGGGCGATTCGATCTCGTGCACCGGCGGTTGCCCTGCCCCCCGGCGAACACTTGCCGGGCTCTCCACCAGTGGGGTGCCCCGTCTCGATCCCTACCCCAGCCGCTGCTTGAAGTCCCGTTCGACCTCCCGCCGAAGATCCCGGTCGGCGATCTCGCGGCGGCGGTCCCGACGCTCCTTGCCCTTGGCGAGCGCGAGCTCGACCTTCGCCCGCGGGCCCTTGAAATAGATGCGGGTGGGGACCAGGGTGAGGCCGCGCTCGGCTGTCTTGCCGATCAGGCGCTCGATCTCCCGGCGGTGGAGGAGCAGCTTCCTGGGCCGATCGGGGTCGTGATTCTGATCCGACGCCGGCAGATACGGCGGGATGTGCGCGCCGCGCAACCAGACCTCCCCGCCGTCGATCACGGCGTAGGCCTCATTGATCTGCGCCTTGCCTTCGCGCAGCGACTTGACCTCGCTGCCCCGGAGCTCGATACCGCTCTCCATCCTCTCCAGCACCTGGAACTTGTGCCGGGCGCGCCGATTGGTGGCGACGTCCCCGCTCGCCGGAGTCCTCGGTCCCTTCGACTTCTTCGCCATCAGCCCTCGGAGGGAAGCAGGTCGACCCGTCCGCGCGGCGCCTCCACACGGTCGACCGTGACCGTCACAGGGTCCCCGATCCGGATTGCGCCTCCTCCCCGCGTCCCAACCAGCGTGGTCTCGGTGGGATCGAGCTCGTAGCGCTCGCGGCCACCGATGCGACGGGCCGGCAGGAAGCCCTCGTAGACGTCGGCGAGGGCCCCGTCGAAGCGGATGAAGGCCCCGGCCCCGACCACGCCGGAGACCTCGCCCTCGAATCGGGTGTCCGGCCCGCGCTCGAAGAGCTCGCGCCTCAGCAGGAAGCAGGCGCAGACCGAATCGGCGTCCCGCTCGATCCGGGTGGAATCCCGCTCGCGCTCCGAGCAGTGCGCCCCCACCTCGGAGAGCCGCTCGGCGCGCGGCGCCTCCTCCCCGGCGCCGATCGCCGAGAGCAGCGCACGGTGGGCGACCAGGTCCGGGTAGCGGCGGATGGGCGAGGTGAAGTGAGCGTACGCGGGGCTTCCCAGGCCCGCGTGGCCGAGGTTGCGATCCGCGTAGTGCGCCTGTTTGAGCGAGCGAAGCACAAGCGATGTATACGCCTCGCGGCCGTGGCCGCGGCGCTCGGCCTCCCGCGCGACGAGGCGGCTGGCCTCGCCCGCCAGCTCGCCGGCCTGCTGCGAGGAGATCGAGTCGGGAAGCGCCGGCGTCGGGATGTCGAGGGCGGCGAGCTGCTCGATCAGGCGGCGGATGCGATCCGGGTCGGGCTGCTCGTGCACCCGGTAGAGCGTCGGCATCCGCCGGCGCTCGAGCAGCTCGGCCACGCGCTCGTTCGTGAGGATCATCAGGTGCTCGATCAGCCGGTGGGCCTCCGTCTGCGGCATCGAGTGGGCGCCGGCGACCTGGCCGTCCTCGAATCGGAACTCGGGCTCGAAGCTCTCCACCTCCAGCGAAGCCCGCGGCCTGCGCCTCGCCAGCGCGGCCGCCGCCTCCCTGGCGAGCGCGAGTGGCTCGGTGATCACCTCCGAAGGTCGCGCGCGCCCGGCGAAGATCTGGTCGAGCTCGTCGTAATTGAGCCGCTGATCGGAGCGGATCCTGCTGCGGTAGAAGCTGGCGGAGAGCGGCTCGCCCGCCTCGGAGAGCTCGATCTCCGATGTCACCGCGAGACGCTCCTGATCCGGGGCGAGGCTGCATGCGTCGCTGGAGAGGACGTGAGGGAGCATCGGGGCGACCCGCCCCGGCACATAGGTCGAGTTCGCGCGCCGGTGCGCCTCCTTGTCGATCGCGCTGTCCGGCCGGACGTGCGCGGCGACGTCGGCGATGTGGATCCAGAGGCGAAAGCCACGATCCGTCCGAGCGGCGGAGACCGCGTCGTCGAAATCGTGGGCGCTCGCGGGGTCGACGGTGAAGGTGGCGAGCTCGCGCAGGTCGCGGCGCTCGAGACTGAGCGCCGCCGCCGCCGCGGGGGCCTCGGCCGCCTCCTCCTCGATCCGCCTCGAGAACCCGCGCCGCACCTCCCGGTCCTCGAGCATCGCGTCGATCACGTTGGCGGCCAGCCCCGGATCGCCGAGGTCTCTCAGCACCCGGGCGCGACCGCGGCCCTGCCCGAGCTCGACCAGGGCCATCCGTCCGGGCGCGGCGGCTCGCCGCCCCCCGGCGAGCTCGACGCGTCCGGCGCGCTCGAACAACGGCTCGCCCACGAGGAAGCGTCCGCGCTTGGAGACGAGGACGACGCGTCTCAAGCGGGGTCTGTCACTGGTTTTGAGAGACCCCGCTCAGTTGCTGGCCCAGCACCCGGAGGGCGCGCTGGAGTCCCTCGTCCGGTTTTGTCTGAGGGTCGTCCTTCGCCTTCACCTGGGGCGTGATCCCGGTGCCGTTGATCGATGTCCCGTCACGGGTCAGATACTCCCCCACGGTCAGATCGAGCGCGCCGCCGTTGTTCAGCGGGATCACCTCCTGGAAGGTGCCCTTGCCGAAGGAGGTCGTCCCGACCACCCTGGCGAGCCCCGCCTGCTCGAGCGCGGCCGTGACGATCTCCGAGGCCGACGCGGTGTCGCCGTTGATCAGCACGACCATCGGGTGACGCGGCTGCGGATTGCCGGTGGCCTCGAACGTCCGGGTGTGCTGGGTGCGCCCGTGGGTGGAGACGATCACCCCGTCCGGCACGAAGATGCTCGATACCAGCACCGCCTCGGTGAGCAGGCCGCCGCCGTTGCCGCGCAGGTCGAGGACCAGTCCCTGGGCGCCCTGCTGGTAGAGACGCTCGATTTCATCGCGGAGCTCGCCGTGGGCACCGGGGAAGAAACCGGCCAGTCGCACGTATCCGACGTTGACGCCGTGGACGTTCTCGATGCGTCCGACGACCTGAGGGATCTTCACCTCGCGCCGGGTCAGGGTGACGTCGCGGCTGATCCCGCTCCGGTTGGCGATGGTCAGCGTGACCTTGGTCCCGGCCGGTCCCCTGATCTCGCTGGTGACCGCATCCGCGTCCCTGCCGGCGATCGAGCTGCCGTTCACGGCCGTGATCACCTCACCGGGCTGGATCCCCGCCTCACGCGCGGGCGTGTGCTTGTAGACGGTCGCCACCCGCAACCCGCGAGCGACCTCGTTCACTGCGATGCCGACCCCCGACAGGCTGGAGCCCTGCTTGAACCGGTCGTATTCGGTTGGGTCGAAGTAGTGGGAGAAGCGGTCGTGGTAGCGCTTCTTGATGTGGTCGATGATCGAGCCGATCGAGGAGTTCTCCAGATCCTGGGAGTCGACCGTGTGGAAGTAGTCGTCGTGGATCACGTCGATCGCCTGGGTCGTCGCGTCCCGGCCCTTGCTGCCGAAGACGTCGTCGACCGCGTCGCGGATCGCATTGACCTGCCCGCCGGCGACGATGCCCACCACGAAGGCGATCGCGACCGCCGCCGCGATGGCGATTACGCGAGGGCGCGCCGCAGCGGAGCGAGGCACGACCCGTTTCATGTTGGTCAAATCCGTAGGAAGCGACGCAGCGTCAGGCCGCTGCCCATCGCCGAAATGGCCATCGCTCCGCAGAGAAGGACAAGCGCGAGCGGAACGAAGCCCATCGTGTGCCCCGATGAGATCAGATGGAAGTTGTGCTTGAGCGGGTCAAGGATCACGAGCTTCCCGGCGAAGAGTAGGCCGATCGCGGCAGCCGACCCGATCAGACCGCAAACCAGCCCCTCCACCATGAACGGCCAGCGAATGAACCAGTTGGTGGCTCCGACGAGGCGCATGACCTCGACCTCGCGCCGGCGCGCATAGATGGAGAGGCGGATCGTGTTGGCGACCAGCAGCAGCGATGCGATCGCGAGCATGACCGAGACGACCAGGAGCCCGACGCGGATCGCGGTGCTGATGGTGGAGATGGTGTTGGCGTCGTCCCGGCTCTCCCCGATGTCGCTGATCAGCGGGCTGATCGGAGCGGGCTGGCCGTTGGGACCGGGCGGGGTGATCGCTGACCGCACGCTCGGCAGATTGGAGAGGTCGTCCGGCGTGACGTTGAAGGAGGCCGGCAGCGGGTTGCGGGAACCAGGCAGTTGCGCGGTGATGTCCTCGCGGTTGTCGCCCTTGAAGCGGTTGCTGAGGATCTGCTTCGCCTGATCCTTGGAGACGAACTGCACGGCCTTAACGTGCGGGATCGCCTGCAGCTTGGCCCGGAGCTCCTGGATCTGAGCCGGTGGCGCCTGCTGTCCGATGCCCCCGCCGGTGATCGGGGTACCGGCGCTGTCCACGTCGCTCAGGAAGACCCGCAGGCCGACCTCGTCGCGG
The DNA here is from genome assembly GCA_036505735.1 of Solirubrobacterales bacterium. GTDB lineage: Bacteria > Actinomycetota > Thermoleophilia > Solirubrobacterales > 70-9 > DASUPK01. The sequence goes on along the minus strand of DASXSZ010000197.1, from coordinate 2,079 downwards.
ACGTCGTTGTTCTTTCCGTTCGTGGCCTGCAGCACAGGGATGAGGACGCCGCCCAGCAAGACGGTGACCGCGACCGTGACGATCGCGGCGAGGCTGGGCGCGGCACTCCGCTTGAGTGCCCTCAGCCCTTCCCCGATGAAGAAGAAGACTCGCCCCATCGATGGCGCCTAGTAGCGGGGGTCCTCGTCGTCGACGCCCATCTCCTCGCGCAGCCGCCTCGCGAACTCGCGGGTCGACTCGTCGTCGGGGGTGTAGGTGCCGGCCGCCTGGTCGCGGACGACCCTTCCCGAATCGAGGGCGACGACGCGGCGCCGCATCTTGTCGACCATCTCCCGGTCGTGGGTGACGACCAGGACCGTGGTCCCGGTGCGGTTGATCCGGTAGAGCACCTGCATGATCCCGATCGAGGTGTTGGGGTCGAGGTTTCCGGTTGGCTCGTCGGCCAGCAGGAGCGGCGGGTGGTTGACGAACGCCCGCGCGACCGAGAGGCGCTGCTGCTCGCCGCCTGAGAGCTGGTCTGGGAAGTTCTTCACCTTGTCGGCCAGGCCGACGAGACGGAGCGCGTCGGGCACCTTGCGCCTGATCTCCGAGCGGGGTGCTCCGATCACCTGCAGGGCGTAGGCGACGTTGTCGTACACGTTCCGGCTCGGGAGGAGCTTGTAGTCCTGGAAGACGGTTCCGATGCGGCGGCGCAGCTGCGGCACCTTCTTGCCTGGAAGCGAGGAGATGTCCCGCCCGGCGATCAGGACCTCGCCCTCGGTCGGCTGCAGCTCGCGGAGCAGGGTCTTGATCAGCGTCGTCTTGCCGCACCCGGTGGGCCCAACGAGGAACACGAACTCCCCTCGGTCGACCCGCAGGCTCACGTGCTCGAGACCGACGTGCCCGCCCGGGTAGACCTTGGTGACCCGGCGCATTTCGACGATCGGCGCGGCCGCGCGCTGTTCCGTGAGGTGCTCCGGCCGCCGCGCGGTGCGCGGGCGCGCGCGTAGGAGATCGGGTGTCTGTCGCCTTGCCATGGGAGCGTGCCGCCGCGAGGCTCAATCCGCGGGGCATCCCCCGCCTCACAGCGCTGCACAGGGTAGGGAAGCCCCTAAAGCGGAGCGCAAGTTCTCGTTCGCCCTCCAACACCGGATGCGCTCGTTAGTCGCGCAGCCCACGCGGGTACGACTACCTCAATTGCCAACCGACCGAGCGAGGATTGCGATGAAGGTGATGAGCCGACCGAAAGCCAGGACCGTGACCGGGGCGGCCAAGCAGGCCGGCAGCACCGTCGGCGACGCGCAGCAGCAGGCGCTCGACGCGATCAGGGATGCGCGCAAGCAAGCGCGCCGGCAGCTGGTGCGTGCCCGGGTGGCCGCTGCGCGGACGCGCGCGGGAACCCAGGCGAAGGCGTCGAAGGGATCGATGAAGGCGGTCGGCGTGGCCGGGGCCGCAGGGCTCGCCGCCGGCTACTTCCTCGACCCGGACTCCGGCAAGCGCCGCCGGCACGTCGCCCGTGAGCGCGCGCTGGCGCTGATCCGCAGGGGCGCGGAGCCGGCCGCCGACGATCAGGCGCCGGCGGAGCCGGTGAAGAGCGAGAGCGGAAAGAGCGACGGTTCGCCGGGTGAGCGCGTGACGTAGCGGCGACGGGACCGAGTGGCGTCTACCCGGCCCCGCGCGCCGCCGTTTTTCGCACTCCGGTGGCGTCCGAAGACACCGGAGATACGTTCCGCCGGCCCACGTCGCCCCTGAACGACCTGTTCCTGCGCGCAATTAGCGGGAAACGCGATCGGTGAGGGGTCTCGCGTCTACCCGGTCCTATGAAACTTGCATCAGCGGAACTAGAATAACTGACGAGTTTCGGAGGAGTGATGAAGCGGCGTTTCCGGCGCCGGCCGCGACTCCCAAGCAAAGCTTGGAGACACGTCCTGCAGGGGCAGGATTGGGTTTCCTCGGCAGTCATGGACGACGCAACCGAGGAGAACTTCCTGAACGCGATTCGCCTTAGGCGCCTTTCGAGCTTAGAGATCTCCCTGCCCCATGGGAGTTGCGCACCACGAGGGGATGGGGCGTTGAGGCGAGCGGGTGGAGCGGTCTAGC
>DASXSZ010000196.1:0-4646 GCA_036505735.1 Solirubrobacterales bacterium | reverse complement strand
GATGAGTACGAGCCGGTACCTGCTCGGCGCGGCGGAGCTGGCGGTGATCGCGACCGCTCTCGGCCTAGGCGCCTACCACCTGCGAGCCCTGCTCGCGCCAGCCTGGATGGGGGCGCTGGCGCGCCTTGCCGAGGTCGTGATCGGGATCTCGATGCTGATCCTCGTCTCCGAGGTTCTCGGCGTGCTCAGCCTGTTCAAGGAGGTCCCCTTGCTGATCGGCTACGTCGCGGCCGGGCTTGGAACGACGTATCTGGTCCGTCGCCGCGGGTTGCCGGAGGCGCCACGGGCACCAGAAGCCCGCTCCAGCGCCCTGATGATCGGGATCGGGATCGCGGCTGCCGCCCTGGTCGTCGTCCACTGGGCCCACCCGACCGGTCAGGCCGTCGATCAGGGCATGTACTACCAGGACACCACCTGGTACCACATGTCGTTCTCCGCTCGGTTCGCGCAGACCGGGGACATCGGGCCGCTCCACTTCACCGACCCGCTCAAGCTCGCTGCCTGGTTCTACCCACAGAACTCCGAGCTGCTTCACGGCGTTGGGATCGTCTTCCTGAAGACCGACTTTCTCTCGCCGCTGATCAACCTGATGTGGGTCTCCCTCTGCCTGCTGGCCGCCTGGTGCGTGGGGCGGCCGTACGGGATCGGCGGAGTCACAGTGCTCGGCGCTGCGGTGGTCCTCGACTCGAACATGCTGGTCGGCTCCCAGGCGGGCCAGGGGCCGAACGACGTCGCCGGCCTCTTCTTCCTGATGGCCGCGCTCGCCTTTCTGGTCGACGGGGCGGCGAGCGCGCATGCGGCCCGCGAGGCCCTGGCCGCGCGCCGGGCGCAGGGGGTGACAGCGACGCCGACCGGGGAGCTGGAGCCCGGGGTGGTCGAGGACGTGCCCGTCGAGGGCGATCCGCGGGCGCTCGCCACGGTCGGGGCCGGTCCTCTCTTCATGGCGGGCCTCGCCGCCGGGCTCGGCATCGGCACCAAGATCACCCTGCTGGCGACGATCGCCGCCTTCACCATCGGGGTGGCGATCCTCGGAGGGCGGCGGCACTGGCTCCGCGCCCTCGGTATCTGGCTCGGGGGCGTCGTGATCACCTGCGGCTTCTGGTACGGGCGCAACTTCGTCTACGCCCTCAACCCCTTCCCCCAGATCCACAAGCTCGGGCCTATCCACCTGCCGGGCCCGGACCAGCTCGACCTCTACCCGCGGCCGCCTCACAAGCTGAGCGAGTACTACAACGACCCGCTGGTGTGGACCCACAAGCTCACTCCGGTCCTTCACGAGCGCCTCGGGCCCCTCTGGCCGGTGATCCTCGCGGTTGTGATCGTCGCCCTGGTCTGGGCGTTCTTCCGCGGCGGCAGCGCCCTGATGCGGATCCTGGCGGTGACCGGGATGGTCGCCGGGATCGCCTACATCTTCACCCCGCTGACTGCCTCGGGCGAGCCCTATGACCCGAGCGGCTTCGATGCCAACCTGCGCTACGCCGCCCCCGTGCTGATGGTCGGCTTCCTGCTGATGCCGCTGATCCCCTGGGTCCGGCACGGAAAGCGGCCCTGGATCCTGATCGGACTGTTCATCATCCTGCTGATCCAGGGGACCGTGATCCAGGCCAACTGGAAGTTCGAGCATCACCTCGCCTCCATCGCCCTCGCCTTCCTTCTCGTGGGCGTCCCGGCCCTGATCGTGGCGGGTCTGAGGAGCGGGGTGAGCAGGGTCGCGATCGTGGCCTTCGGGTTGGTAATGGCCATCACTGCGGTCGCCCTGGGCAGGGTGCGGGAGAACTACTACCTCGACCACCGCTACGTGACCGCGGCGCGGCCGCCGCTCGGCGGCGGTTTCCGCGCGACGCCGCAGTGGCAGCCGCTCCAGGACTGGGGCCGGAAGGCGAGCCACGAGCGAATCGGGGTCGTCGGTCGGGCGTCCGCGTTCGGGCAGTACTTCTTCTACGGCACGGATCTCTCCAACCACGTCCAGTACATCGGGCATGAGCTCAACCACGGGACCTTCCGCCCGATCACGAAATGCGCCCAGTGGCGGCAGGCGATCAACGACGGCCACTACGACTACGTCGTCACCACGCCCAAGCTGGGCCAGATCGAGACCACCGCGCCCCCGGAGAACCTCTGGACCTCCAAGGACAAGAACGTCCGGACCGTGATCCAATCCGGGCCGGCGGCGGTCTATCGCATCCTCGGCCCGCTCAATCCCGCGACCTGCACCGACCTCGGCGCGCGGGCGAACACATGAGCTTCGGCGATTACCTGCAGGGCTCGATCGAGCTGATCGCGGTGGCGGGCGCGATGGCGTACGCCGCCGTCGGGCTGCGCGGCCGGCTGCTCCCCGGCTGGTCTGGAGCCTCCGCGCGCCTGGCGGAGATCGTCCTCGGTCTCTCCCTGCTGGTCGTCACCCTCGAGCTGGTCGGGGTGGTCGGGCTCTACCGGCCTGGCTGGGTGCTGCTCGCGACGCTGGCCGTTGGGATCGGCATCGGTGCGGGGCTCCGGCGCCCGCGTATCGGTGTGCCGCTACCTGCGCCCGACGTGGGGACGATCGCGATGGCCGTCGCGGTCGCCGCCGCGGTGCTGGTCGCGGCCCATTGGGCCATGCCGACGCAGACCGCGCTCGACATCGGCATGTACCTGCCCAACACCACCTGGCACAACGCGCCGTTCGCAGCCCGCTTCGTCCAGGACCACCAGGTCGGAGCGATCCACTTCATCGAGACGCTCAACCTGACCGTCTGGTTCTACCCGCAGAACTCAGAGCTGCTCCACTCGGCCGGCGTCCTGTTCCTAGGCAACGACTTCCTCTCCCCGCTGATCAACATCGGCTGGATGTCCCTCTGCCTGCTGGCCGCGTGGTCCTTCGCCAGGCCCTACGGCGGCGGGCCGGTCGCGGTGCTGGCGATCGCCCTCGTCCTCGACGCCAACATGCTCCTGCTCTACCAACCCGGGGACGCGAAGAACGACACGGCGGGCCTGTTCTTCCTGCTCGCCTCCGCCGCCGTCCTGGTGAACGCCGACGCGCAACGGCGGGCCGCGTTACGCGGGGCGACGCCGAAGGGGGGTCCGGCGGGAAATCCGACTGAAACGCCTACCCAATCCACGGAGACCGCTGCGGAAACTCGGGACAGGTCGCCCGCCGGGCCCCCCTCGGCGGCGCCCCTCGCAACCGGCGCACTCGTCGTCGCCGGATTAGGGGCGGGACTGGCGCTGGGGACCAAGCTGAACCTACTCGCGCCGTTCGGTTTCCTGACGCTCGGAGTGATCGCGGTTAGCGCGGGCTACCGCTGGAGGGCGACCGGGATCTGGGTGGCCAGCTCCCTGGTCACCGGCGGCTTCTGGTTCGCGCGCAATCTGGTCAACGCCGGGAACCCGCTCCCCTGGATCAAGGCAGGGCCGCTCGTCGGGCCCGACCAGGCCGACATCAACATCCGCGAGCCGCACAATCTCGCCCACTACCTGCTGCCGCCCGACGGCAGCGTGATCCGTCATCACCTGGTCCCGGGGATCCACGAGAGCTTCGGCGATCTCTGGCCGCTCGTCCTGGCGGTGGTGATCGGGGGCTTCCTGCTCGCGATCATCAACGGGCGGACACCGGTGATCCGGATGCTCGGCGTGGTGGCGCTGCTCAGCGGGATCGCCTATCTGTTCACGCCCCTGACCGCCGCCGGCCCCGAGGGCGACCCCACCGCCGCCTTCACCACGAACCTCCGTTACGCGTCGCCCGCGCTCGGGCTGGGCGCGATGCTTCTCGCGGTGGATCCGGGCCTCGGCGGCCGCAGACGCGACCAGGCCTGGCTGCTCGGCATTCTCGCCATCCTCCTCCTCGTCCAGGCGGTCCCGGTGTGGGACCTCTCGGGCCATCTCTGGACCAGGCACTTCCTCCTGGGAGCCGCGGGGCTGGCGTTCTTCCTCGTGCTCGTTCCCATCGGGATCGTGCTTGCCGGGCAGCGCGGTGTCTCGCGAGGCCTATTGGGTGGCGCCGCGGTCGTCGCCCTCGCGCTGGTCGTCGCGATCGGCTGGCCCAGGAGCGACGACTACGTCAAGGACCGCTACCAGGCCTCGACGGCTCCCAGCGACTTCCCGACCGGGATCAAGGCGGCGCTCGCCTGGTTCAACCGGGCGAATCCGCATGACACCCGGATCGGGGTGGTCGGCGGCCGGCCGGGGTTCAAGCAGTACGTCTTCTACGGGGACGACCTCTCCAACCACGTCCAGTACATCGCCCGCCACGGCCCGCACGGCGCCTACCTGCCGATCGCAAGCGAGGCCGCCCAGAACGATCGCGAGCCGCACTGGCAGCAGCAGTGCGAGGAGTGGCGCCGCGCCGTTGACGACGGCGGCTACCACTACCTGGTGATCGGACCCGATCAGCGGACCCAGACCCGTCTGCCGATCGAGGCGGTCTGGACCGCGACCGACCCGGCGGCCAGCAAGCTGGTCTCACAGAGCGACGTCTTCGTCTTCCGCCTCGCCGGGCCCCTGGACCCGGCCGCGTGCGCCCAGCTGAACGGCGCCGGCACTGGCGGCGGAAGCATCGGCGGGTCGAAGCCGCAGCCTCAGTGAGCTTCGGCGACTACCTCTTCGGAGTCATCGCGCTCGCTCTGGTGGCGATCCCGATGGCGATGGGGGCCGTGCGCCTGCGGCGGCGG
>DASXSZ010000195.1:0-4300 GCA_036505735.1 Solirubrobacterales bacterium | reverse complement strand
GCAGCGGATCAGCGTCGGCGGCGGGCTCACCTGGGCTGCGGTCGATGCGGCGGTCGAGGCGGCAGAGCGGATCGTCGACTCGGGCGACTTCTCCGGGCTCAGCACGCCCGGACGCGTCACGGAGTGGCTCGGCGGCTAGGGGTCACTCCGCCGGGACGTCCGTCGGCAGCTTCATCTGCCGCCCGGCGAGCTTGGAGAAGGTCCGGTCCGGCAGCGTTCCCTTGAGCCGGGCGGCGATCTTGGCGTCGGTGCCGACCAGGTAGCGATATCTCGGCTTGTCCGAGGCGATCGCCTTGTGGATCACGGTGGCGACCTTCTCGGGCGGGATGCCTCGGTTGGCGGTCTCGGTCAGGACCTCACCGAAGCGGCTGAGCTGGCGCCCGTAGAGACGGCGCGCCGTCTCTGGCATCTTCGAGACGGTGTCGCGCATCGTCTCGGCGCCCTTGCCCCAGATCTCGGTGTCGATCGAGCCCGGCTCGACGACGACGACGTCGATCTCCCAGGGTCGCAGCTCGGCGCGCAGCGACTCGCCCAGCGCCTCGATCGCGAACTTGGATGTGTTGTAGGGCGACATGAAGGGGCTGGCGACCCGGCCGCCGATCGAGGCGATGAAGACGATCGTCCCCTTCGCCTTCCGGATCAGGGGGATGAAGGCCTGGCTGACCGCCACCTGCCCGACCAGGTTGACCTCGAGCGTGTCCCGCAAGTGCTCGATCGGCATCGTCTCGATCGGGCCGCCGCCGCCGACCCCGGCGTTGTTGACCAGGCCGACGAGGCCCTCGTCGCCCACCGCCTCGGCGACAGCCTGGCGCGCCGCGGATATCGACCGCTCCTTGGTGACGTCCACCTTTATCGGTGTGAGCCGGTCCGATCCCTGCTCGCCGAGCGCCTCGGCGTCCGCGTCCTTCCGGACGCCGGCGAAGACGCGGTAGCCCTTGCCGTCGAGGAAGAGGGCTGTCGCCCGCCCGATTCCGGTCGAGGCCCCCGTCACCACCACCCCGCCGCTCGAGTTGCCGGCCATCGTGAGGGAGACACTACCGAAGGCCATTCAGCCGCTAGGTTCCTCCGCTGTGACACCTGTGGTGCTCGCGGTCGTGGGGGCGCGACCCAACTTCGTCAAGGCGGCACCGGTCGTCGGCGCCTTGGAGAGCTCCGGGGAGGTCTCGGTCCGGCTCCTTCACACCGGCCAGCACTACGACCGGGCGCTCTCGGAGGGATTCATCGAGCGGCTCGGCATGCGCGAGCCGGACGCCAACCTCGGTGTCGGCTCCGGCACCCACGCGGAGCAGACGGCGGGGGTGATGACCGGCGTCGAGGCCGATCTGCTGGCCAACCCCGCCGACCTGGTGCTGGTCGCGGGCGACGTCAACTCGACGATGGGGGCGGCGCTCGCCGCAACCAAGGCCGGGACGGCCGTCGCCCACATCGAGTCGGGGCTTCGCTCGCGCGACTGGGAGATGCCCGAGGAGGTGAACCGCGTCGTCACCGACCGCGTCGCCGATCTCCTGCTCTGCACCTCCGAGGACGCGGTCGCCAACCTGGCCGCGGAGGGCATCGAGGGCGAGGGCGTGCAGCTGGTCGGGAACACGATGATCGACAGCCTCTTTCGCATCCTGGACGGTGTTGATCGGCCCGAGTTGCTTGCCCAGCACGCGGTCGAATCCGGCAACTTCGTGCTGGTCACCCTCCACCGCCCCGCGCTGGTCGATGACCCCGAGCGCCTCGGGCCGACGATGGGGGTGCTCGCCGGGATCGCCGAGTCGATGCCGGTGATCTTCCCCGTCCACCCGCGCACAAGGCGGCGGCTGGACGACACCGGAGACTCGGGCTGGGGCAAGGTGATCCTGGCCGAGCCGATGGACTACGCCGAGTTCATCGGGCTGGAGGCCGAGGCGCGGCTCGTGATCACCGACTCCGGCGGCGTCCAGGAGGAGACCACCGTGCTCGGGATCCCGTGTCTCACCTACCGGACCACCACGGAGCGGCCGATCACCATCGAGCTCGGGACCAACGAGCTGGTGGGGATCGACCCCGAGGCGCTGGGCGCGGCGGCGGAGCGCGCGCTGGGCACCGATCCGCCCGCCGATCCGCCGCGGATTCCGCTCTGGGACGGCCAGGCCGGACCGCGCGCGGGGGCGGCAATCGAGGCCTTTCTGGACCACTGAGCCGTCCGGAGGACCCTCGGGGCGCGCCGCGAGGCAGAATTTTTTTTCCCCCTCTCTCTCCTCCGTCCTCCACGAGATACTGGGCGTGCGATGTCGCAGAACGGGCGAGCTGTGCGCCGGGCTGCGCTTAAAGACACTTTCTCTTACAGCGAGTCAATCGACGGTCTGCGCAATTGCGTCCCACGTGTTGCGACCCTCCCCCCGAGCCACCAGTGCGCTGGGCATCGTGTAGATCGCTGGTTTGCGTCCGGCGTCTGTTCCGAATAGGTTGGACCCAACCAAAGGGGGACGAAAGGAGAACCTATGGCCGGAGAGGTGAGGAACTTCGATTCGCCGGACGAGACCCGACCGTTTGAGGGAAAGGGCCAGTCCAACGTCGTCAACGTCGCGGGGAGTCCCGTCGGCAAGGCCGTCTTCGAGCCCGGCTGGAAGTGGTCCAACAACGTCAAGCCGATCGCTCAGACGGACTCCTGCCAATCGCACCACGTCGGCTATTGCATCTCGGGTGCGATGACGGTCCATATGGAAGACGGAACGACCCTGGAGATCGGTGCAGGGGACGTCTTCGATATCCCGCCGGGTCACGACGCCGAGGTCACAAGCGACGAGCCGTGCGTGCAGATCGACTGGGGTGCGGCCGCGAAGTACGCGAAGCGAGACTAGCCCTCCCCCACAGGCCCTCGAAGCCGCCGAGCTGCGGGAGTAAGCGATGTCGCAGGAGAACGTGGAGATCGTCAGGGCCCTGTACGAGATGGGCGACTTCTTCAACGCAACGCCCGAGCAGTTTGATCGCGCCTTCCGCGACTATCTCGATGAGCAGTTTGAAATTCGGATGCCACCGGAGTATCCAGAGGGCAAGCTGGTGTTTCGGGGACGCCGCGGGGCCGCCGAGCTCATCGCGATGCTCCATGACACCTGGGGCGAGTGGAGCTTCGAGACAGAGCGTTTCATCGACGCCGACGATCATGTCGTCGTGTTCGCGCGCATCCTCGCCAAAGGCGGTGCGAGCGGTGTCCCGATTGAGCTGGAGACCACCCACGTCTGGACGGTCACCGCGGATCGCGCCATCTCGGTTCAGTTCTACAGGGATCGCGCCGAGGCCCTCAAAGCCGCCGGGCTGCGGGGGTAGGCGATCTCGCTTCGATACGACGACGGGCGGGATCTCCCATTTCGCATAGGTGGCAGGACCAATCACGCGCCGCACGAATGCCCCCAGCATGAAGACCGCAAGCCGCACCCTGGTCAAGAGCCCCCCCGAGGTCTGGGAGCAGCTCGACCACCCGGGGCGCATGGAGGGACTCATGTCCGCGCTCGTCGGGCACGCGACTGAGGTCAAGGTCTACGAGCGGGTGGAGGAGTCGAAGCTCGCCTGGAAGGCTGACGGCGATCAGGCCCGGATCGAGGTCGAGCTCGCCGAGAAGGGCTGGGGCACAAACGTGAGCGTCAGCGCCGTGAGCGGGCAGGAGCCGACCAGGCTGGAGGGATGGCTCGATGCCGTCCTCGACGAGCTGGCGACGCCCCAGAAGCGGCCCTTCGAGGACATGGGCAAGAAGCGTCGCCGCTTCTTCGGCTTCTGAGCCTCGGGCGACCGCCCACTCCGTAGCCCATATCTATCCTGTCCGCATGGCCACCCGGCCCAAGGGCGAGGCAAAGACCGAGGGGGCGAATGGCGCGTCCACCGACGGTGCGCCCGACTCGGAGCGGCAGCGGGCCTCGGTAGAGGAGGACCTCGACCGCTACATCGCACCTGTGGTCGGCCCCGACGACGAGCGGGTGATCACCGACTCCGGGATCGAGATCAAGCCCCTCTACGAGGAGGATGACGTCGTCCCGGGGCTGGAGGAGCGGCTCGGCGAGCCCGGCCACTACCCCTTCACCCGCGGGATCCACGAGCGGATGTACCGCGACCGGCTCTGGACGATGCGCCAGTACGCGGGCTTCGCCAGCCCCGAGGACACCAACGAGCGCTACCGCTACCTCACCGAGCACGGTTCGACCGGCCTCTCGATGGCCTTCGACCTGCCCACCCAGCTCGGCCGCGACTCCGACGACCCGCTCTGCGCCGGCGAGGTCGGCCGCACCGGTGTCCCGATCGACACGATCGAGGACATGCGGATCTGCTTCGACGGGATCTC
>DASXSZ010000194.1:0-5367 GCA_036505735.1 Solirubrobacterales bacterium | reverse complement strand
TAGGTGGTGACGTGCTCGGCGAAGTGGACCGCGGCCAGGGTGGCACCGCAGCGCGGGCAGGGCTCGCCCTCGCGCCGGTGGACCCGGAGCGGCATCGGCATCTTGTCGGGGATCGACTCGCCGATCACGCCCTCGTAGTGCTTGATCACGTTGCCGAGGAGCGGGAGCGCTTCGTGTACGGCCTTCACCTCCTCGTCCGACAGCTCGGAACCCTTCTTGAACGGCGAGAGCTCGGCTTCCCAGAGGATCTCGTCGACCCACGAGCGGCCGATCCCGGCAATCACCCGCTGGTCGCGGAGCAGGGGATGGAGGTGGCGCGGCTGGCTGACCCGCTCCGCGAATTCATCCAGCGGCGGCGCCGGCCAGGCGTCGGGACCGAGCGTGGCGACCATCTCGTCCTCGGCCACCTCTCCCCGCGGCAGGAGCTTCGCCCACGCCGACTGCTTGGTGCCGAACTCGCGCAGCCGAAGCTCGCGCCCGTCCGTCAGCCGCACGAGGATCCGGGATCTGCGATCGCGCAACGAGGCCCGCTTGTCGAAGAGCTGGAGGCGTCCTGCCGACATCAGGTGGATGAGAAGCGTCAGAGGGGCGGCGCCGTCGCCGACAGCCGGGGTGAAGTCGACGGCGAGCATCTTGCCGATCCGCCGCACGCCCTCGATGCGCGCCCCCGTCAGCGCGTCGAGGCTCGGCTCGAAGGTCTTCAGGGTCGCCACGCCGGTGGCGAGCGCGGACTCGACCTCCGCGCCCTCGAGCGCGCTGCTCAGTCGGCGCGCGGTGATCTCGACCTCGGGCAGCTCGGGCATTAGGGAGAGGGTAAGGCTGCCTCGAATCCCCCCGCACGCGCGCATGGCGGGGCCGGGGAATCCGAGGTAGGGCCGCGCTAACCTTTAGTCAGTTCATTCGCCCGCCTCGAGGGCCCAGTCGAATACATACATAGGGCGCCGGGGCAGCGAACATCCAAAACGTCAAGGAGCGGCCCGCCGTGCTGGAGCTTCCTACCGTCAATGAGCTTCCCGCCAAGCTGAGCGATGAGGAGATCGCGACCCTGAGCGAGGAGGTCAAGGCCCTCGCCGCCGAGCGCGACGCCGTGATCCTCGCCCACAACTACCAGCTGCCCGAGCTGCAGGACGTTGCCGACTTCGTCGGCGACTCGCTGGGACTCTCCCGCCAGGCGGCGAGGACCGACGCCGAGGTGATCGAGTTCTGCGGGGTCCACTTCATGGCCGAGACCGCCTCAGTCCTCTGTCCCGACAAGACAGTCCTGATCGCCGACCTCGGCGCCGGCTGCTCGCTCTCGGAGTCGATCAACGCGGATCAGCTCCGGGCCTGGAAGGCCGAGCATCCCGGCGCGGTCGTCGTCATGTACGTCAACACGTCGGCCGAGGTGAAGGCCGAGACGGACTACTGCTGCACGTCGGGGAACGCGGTCGCGGTGGTCGAGCACATCCTTCGGGAGCACGGCCCCGACACCGAGATCCTCTTCGGCCCCGACATGTGGCTTGGCGCATTCGTCGAGCGGGAGACCGGCATCAAGGACGACCCGGACCGTCGCGCCCGCTTCCACATCTGGGACGGCGAGTGCCACGTCCACGCCGGCATCCGCCCGACCGATATCAAGACCGTCCGCGACGAGCACCCAAACGCCGAGTTCCTGATCCATCCCGAGTGCGGCTGCGCCACCCAGGCGATGGAGTACGTCGCCTCGGGCGATATCGACCCCGACGGCGTGCAGATGCTCTCCACCGGAGGAATGCTCTCCTACATGGAGGAGCACCCCGCCGGCGAGTACATCGTCGCCACCGAGAACGGCATGCTCTACCCGCTCAGGCAGGCCGCGCCACAGGCGAAGCTGATCGAGGCCAACCGGATGGCCTTCTGCAAGTACATGAAGATGATCACCCTGCCGAAGGTCCGCGACTCTCTGAGGGACTTCCGCTACGAGGTCAAGGTGCCGCGGGAGATCGCCGAGCGGGCCACGCTGCCGATCGAGCGCATGGTCGCGATCGGGTAGCGACTTACACCTCACCGGACAGTAGTCCGCCGCCCTGGTGCTAGGTTGCGGGCGGAGGGATGTTGGAGATCGTTCTGCGGGTCGGGCTTGGCATCGTGCTCGCGGGCGCCGCGCTCGCGAAGCTCGCTTCGCCGCGCGAGAGCATGGCCGCCCTGGCCAGCTTCGGGATCGAGGGAGGCCCGCTGCGCCCATTCGTCTGGGCCGCGCTGATCGCAGTCGAGCTGGCGCTGGCCGTCGCCGTCGCGCTCGGCTCGGACGGGGCCGCCTATGCGGCGGCCGGGCTGATGCTCCTCTTCTCGGCCCTGACGGCCGGCGCCATCATGCGCGGGCGCGCCGGTACGCCCTGCGCCTGCTTCGGCCCGCACTCGACGGTCTCGTGGCTCGGGGTGCTGCGGAACCTGGGGTTGGCCGCCGGCTTCGCGGCGATCCCCCTCGTCGATTCCGTGTCGCTTGGGACCGACGGGTGGCTCGGAATCGGCCTTGGCGTCTCGCTGCTCGCCTCCAGCGCGCTGACGGTCGCTGTTCTCGCCCTGGCCCGTGAGGTCGGCATGCTCCGCCTGCAGCTCGGCACGCAGGGCGCGCTGGAGATCGCGGGGGAGGGGCCGGAGATCGGATCGCGGGCGACGGAGCTCTCCAGCCGCCTTCCGGTCGGGGATCCCGCCGTCGCGAACGGCGCGCGGCTCGGGCTCGCGGTGTTCACCTCCGAGGGCTGCTCCCTCTGCCAGACGATGTCGCCGGCGATCGAGAACGTCGCCAAAGATCCATACGTGAACGTAGGAGTGTTCGACGAGGCGGCCGAGGCGGGGCTGTGGAAGACCATGTCGATCCCCGGGAGCCCCTTCGCGGTCGCGATCGATCGTGAGGGCACCGTGCTCGCCAAGGGCACCTTCAACAATCTCGCCCAGCTGGAGAGCGTTCTCGCCACGGCCGAGAGACGGGGCCGCCCGGTCGGTGCCTGAGCACCTCGATCGGATCAGCGACTCGCTCGCCCGCGATACCTCGCGCCGCGGCTTTCTGGCGCGCGTGGGCGGCGCGCTGGTCGCGCTGACCGCGGCCCGCACGGTCGGTGCTCTGATCGAGCCGGGCGACTCCGCCGCCTTCCACTTCTGCGGGCACACGTTCACCACCGGTTCCTGCCCGCATCCGACCGGCCTGCCCAGGATCGACTCGCGGGGATTCCCCCTGCGGGCGAGCGACGGGCAGCCGATCGACGACATCGGCAGGCCGGTGAACGACGCAGGCCAGCCGATCGACGGCAGCGGACAGCTGCTGCGGGATGCCGAGGGCCGGCCCCTGCCGCCCGCGCCGCGGACCCTGATCTGCGACCGGGCGGGTGACATCTACGGCTTCCGGCCCCACATCGACGGGTCCTGGTTCCGCTGCTGCGGCGGCAAGGTCCGCCAGCTGCGCGACTGCTGCGCCAACCGGAACACCCGCATCAACGGAGACGCCGCGCTGACCGGCTACTGCTTCGCCGGGCGCAAGGTCTTCTGCGTCCAGTACTACGACACGCGGGTGCCCTGCTAGTGGCTCCAAGGGCGCTGTACTCAGGAGCGAAGGGCAAAGCCCGTAGCGACTTGTGTGGGGCGCCCGCCAGGAGCCACGACTGATGATGAGCGTCTTGGAGGGATTCCTGGCCGTCGCGGCGCTCCTGATCGGGGCCACCGGCACCTTCTCGCCCTGCGGGCTCTCGGTGATCGACACGATCGGCCCGACCGGCCACACCGGCGGCAGGCGCACGACGATCGCCGCCTGCGTCGCGTTCCTGCCCGGCGCGATCGCGGGCGGCCTGTTCACCTTCGGATCGCTGGCCGCACTGGGCGGGCTGCTGCACGGCGCCGGCGGACGGCCCGCCTACATGGCGGCGGCGGCGATCGCGCTGCTGGCGGCCGCGCTCGAGGCACGAGGGACCCGGATCGTCCCGCAGATCCGCCGCCAGCTCCCCGAGCGCTGGAGGCGCGTGATGCCGATGCCCGTCGCGGCAACGCTCTACGGCGTCCTGCTGGGGATCGGCTTCACCACCTTCGTCCTCTCGTTCGGGGTCTGGGCGTTGGCCGGGGTCAGCCTGGCCGTCGGGGATCCGGGGCTCGGCCTGATCCTCGGTTTCAGCTTCGGATTGGGAAGGGCGATCCCAATCCTGGTCCTCGCGCCGCTCGCCGGCCGCCAGGCCGGGATCCGCGCCACCGAGCTGATGTGCGAGCGGCCCGGGGTCTACATCGGCCTGCGACGCGGGGACGGCGCCGCCCTGGCGGCCGCGGCCGCGGCCTTGATCGTCGCGCCCGGCAGCGCGGGGGCCGCCGGCACGTACGTCTCCCACGCGACGGATCCTGCGGCTACGGCCGATGCCCTCCTCTTCCAGCGGCTGGGCGGTCCCGCCGTGATCAGCCGCGGCGGGCCGGAGATCCCGCTGCCGGGGAGCCACCCCGCGATCGGCGGGAGATACGTCGCGACAGTCACCGGCAACGCCATCCAGCTGTTCGACCGCAACAGCCTGGCGCCCCTCGCCCGAGTCGACGCTCCCGGGGCCGACGCGGTCGCTGTCTCCGACTACTGGCTCGCCTACCGCGCTCCCGTCAACGGGGGCGACAGCATCTACATCCGTTACACCGCCAACCCCTCGTCTCCCGGCCCGCCGCTCCTGCTCGCCGGCGAGGGCGGCGCCTCGCAGCTCAGCCCGCCCGCCGTGGACGGCAGCATCCTGGTCTACGCGATCGCGACCCAGGCCGGCAGCCGCATCGTCCAGTGGGTGCTGGGGACCCACAAGCACCGAGCCCTGGTCCGCTCCCGGAGGCTTCTCCTCTTCGATCCCTCGGTCCGCGGTCATTCCTTCTCCTACGTTCGGGCGGATGCCCGTCGCAGCCGGCTGATGGTCCGCGGGCGCCACCGCCACGGCGCAGGCCGCGTCCTCCTCACCCTGAAGCGCTCGGCGGGAATGCTCTGGTCCGACGCCATGACCGATTCGGTCGCCTACGTGACGCTGCTCCACCCGAGCGCCGGCGGCGCCGACGCGAGCATCGTCGGGGTCAGTCGCGCGCACCCGAAACGGCTTCGCGAGCACGCTCCCCGCGGAGGCGGCAACCACAGGTTCTAGCGCCTCGTATCACCAACCCTGCGGCGGGGAGAGGGCCCGGAGCGGCGGCTGCGCGTAGCCGACCGCCCGGTAGAGCGTGGCGCTCGGCTTTGCGATCAGCCAGCGATCGTCGACCCGCTCCAGGTAGATCACGTCGTCCTCGACCGAGACGTACTTGCGATCCGAGAAGTGGTGGGTGACCGTCGCCGTCGCCCGGGCGCGGCTGTCACCCAGGTCCTCGGGCTTCACCTCGACCACCGAGGTCCGCCGCCATGCGGGTCCGCCC
>DASXSZ010000193.1:0-2846 GCA_036505735.1 Solirubrobacterales bacterium | reverse complement strand
CGCGACGCGCTCGACGCGGGGGTCTCGATGGTCCACCAGCACTTCCGGCTAGTCGAGCGGTTCACCGTCGCCGAGAACATCATCCTCGGCGACCATCGGCGCGAGGGACGCTCGTTTCGGCTCCGCCGTCGCGCGATCGAGCGGCGCGTTGCCGAGCTCGGAGATCGATACGGGCTGGGCGTCGACCCCCGCGCACGGATCTGGCAGCTGTCGCTCGGCGAGCAGCAGCGGGTCGAGATCCTGAAGGCCCTGCACCTGGACGCGCGGATCCTGATCCTCGACGAGCCGACCGCGGTTCTGACGCCGCAGGAGGCCGAGGTCCTCTTCGCGACCCTCCGCGAAATGGCCGCCGACGGGCGGACGATTATCTTCATCTCGCACAAGCTGCACGAGGTCAAGGCCGTCGCCGACCGCGTGACGATCCTTCGGACAGGCCGCAAGGTGGAGACGCTGGAAGCCGCCGGCGCCACCCCGCGTGAGCTGGCCGCATTGATGGTCGGACGTGGGCTCGGCGAAGGCGTGCGGGCGGCGCCGCGGAACCCCGGCGAGCCCGTGCTGACTATCGAGAACGTCTGGGCGGAAGGAGACCGCGGAGGCGCGGCCGTAAAGGGCGTCTCGCTTTCGGTGCGGGGAGGCGAGATCGTGGCGGTGGCGGGGGTCGCCGGGAACGGCCAGCGCGAGCTGGCCGAGACGATCGCCGGGATGCGCTCCCCGACGAAGGGCGCAGTGCGCGTGGCGGGGAAGCGGCCGCGGCCCGGCGACCCGCGCGCAGCGATCTCGGCCGGCGTCGCGTACGTGCCGGAGGATCGGCTCGGCACAGGGCTATCGCCGGGCGTCAGCATCGCGTCCAACTTCGCGCTCAAGTCCTACCGCCAGCGGAGCGACTCGCGGGGGCCGCTCCTGCGCCTGCGCCGGATCCGAGAGCGAGCGCTCGAGCTGATCGACCGCTACCGGATCGCGGCGCCCGGCCCGACGGCTCCCGTGCGGATGCTCTCCGGCGGCAATCTGCAGAAGGTCGTCCTCGCCCGCGAGTTCTCCGCGCAGCCGAAGCTGCTCGTGGCGGCCTCGCCCACACGTGGCCTGGATGTGGGGGCGATCGAGGCCGTACACACGCACCTCCACCAGGCGGCGGCCACTGGCGTCGGCATCCTGCTGATCAGCGAGGACCTCGACGAGATCCTGGCGCTCGCCGACCGAATCGCGGTCATGTACGAGGGCGAGGTCGTGGGGGAGACGGCACGTAGCGAGGCCAGCGTCGAGGAGATCGGCCTCCTGATGGCCGGAGGGAACGATCCGCGTCGCGATTGAGCGGCGCCTACGCCAGCCCCGCTGGCTGGCGATTGCGGTCCCGGCCGGCTCGCTCGTCTTCGCCTTCTTCGCGTCCGGCCTCGTCCTGCTGGCGACGGGCCACGACGCCCTTTCGAGCTACCGCCAGCTTTTCGACGCCGCCTTCGGCTCGAAGGGCGCGCTCGGCGAGACCCTGGTTGCGGCGACGCCGCTCGCATTCACGGGTCTCGCAGCCGCCGCTGCCTTCCGGATGCGGATCTTCAACATCGGCGGCGAGGGGCAGCTCTACGTGGGGGCGATCACCGCGATGGCGGCCGGGCTCTACTTCGGCGGCAACGGCGGGCCCTCCGCGTTTCCGATCGCCGCGATGGTGGTCGCGGGCTGCGCGGGCGGCGCGCTTTGGGCGCTGATTCCCGGGATCCTGCGGGCCTTCTTCCGGACGAACGAAATCATCACGTCGCTGATGCTCAACTATGTCGCGGCCTACCTGCTGACGTACCTGATCTTCAACACCGAGTCGTACTGGCGGCAGACGACCGGCTTCAACGCAACCGTCTTCCCGACCAGCAAGGAGCTGCCCGGTTCAGCCACTTGGCCAGGGGCGACGATCCACCTGCGGGGCGGGGTCCTGCTGCCACTCGGAGCCGGGTTCGCAGTGCTCGCGGCCGTTCTGCTGTGGTTTCTCTATTCGCGCACCCGATTCGGCTTCGAGGCGCAGGTTATGGGCGACTCTGTGCGCGCGGCGCGCTACGCGGGCATGCGTACGCGGCGGAAGATCCTCGCTGTGATGGCGATCTCGGGCGCGCTCGCCGGCCTCGGCGGCGCGAGCCAGGACGGGGACTTCCGCCACATGCTCGATGCCGACCCAAACGGGCTCCAGAGGCAGTACTACGGCTACTCGGGGATCGTGGTCGCGGCCCTCGCGCGCTACAACCCGCTCGCGGTCCTACCGGTCGCCTTCTTGATCGGCGGCTTGCAGAACGCGGGCAACACGCTGCAGGGCGCCGACTTCCCGGCCGGCCTCGTCGGCGTGATGCAAGGGATCATCCTCTTCTCCGCGCTCGGGGGCGAGCTCCTAGTCCGCTACCGGATCCGCTTTGTCCGCAAGCAAGCGCCGGCCGCCGCTCCCGCACCGGAGGCGCCGTGAGCGACGTCGCTTGCGATGTCGCCTTCAGGCCGAGCCGGCTCTGCTGGCTCGGCCGTCTGCGCCGCTGTCCGGGTGCGCCGGGATCGAAGGGTCAGGCGTGATCAATAACTCGCTGCTTGTCGTCTTGATCGCGTCCGGGATCGGCTACGGGACGCCGCTCCTGTACGCGGCGCTGGGCGAGCTCCTGGCCGAGCGCTCGGGGGTGCTCAATCTCGGTGTCGAGGGGATGATGCTGATGGGCGCCGTGATGGGCTTCTGGACCGTGCAGCGCTTCCACGCGAGCACGCCTGTCACGCTTGCTGCCGCAATGGGGGTAGCGGCCCTCGCCGGACTGCTTACCTCGCTGATCCACGCGTTCCTCGTGATCACCCTCCGCGCGAGCCAGATCGTCTCGGGTCTCGCGCTCACGATC
>DASXSZ010000192.1:0-6430 GCA_036505735.1 Solirubrobacterales bacterium | reverse complement strand
GCCGCCGCGGTCAGCGGCCGGGCGACCAGGACCCTCGGCGTCTGGCAGGGGTCCGCCGCCCAGCAGGCGGAGGAGATGGTTCCCGAGGGGGTGACCGTGATCTCGGCCCTTCACTCGGTGAGCGCGAAGAAGCTCGCCGAGGGCGATCCACTCGACGAGGACGTGCTGGTCTGCGGCGACCGCAAGGCCGACAAGGCTCGCGTGGCAAGGCTGATCGAGCTGATCGACCGTCTCCGCGCGGTCAACGCCGGGGCCCTCGAGATGGCGCGGATCGCCGAGACGCTCACGCCGATGCTGATCGCGATCAACAGCCGCTACACGGCACACGGCGGGATCCGGATCACCGATCTGCCCGACGGGGACCACTGGGCGTGAGCGAGATCGAGCGCTGCGTCATCCTCGCCGGCGGCACCGGCGGGGCGAAGCTGGCCGCCGGGATTCAGGATCTGCTGGGCGCGGGCCTCTCGGTGGTCGCGAACACCGCCGACGACATCGAGATCGCGGGCGCCGACGTCTCCCCCGACCCCGATCTGATCACCTACTGGCTGAGCGGCGAGATCGACGAGGAGCGTGGCTGGGGCATCAAGGGCGACACCTTCACGGTCTTCGACCGCCTGGTCAGGCTGGGGGCGCCCGACTGGTTCCGGCTCTCTGACCGCGACCTCGCAACCTGCCTCTACCGCCGCGTCTTCGTCGCGGAGGGGGGACGGCGCACCGATGCCCAGGCGCAGATCGCGCGCGCTCTCGGCGTGCGCGCCGCCGTGCTGCCGATGTGCGAGGAGCCGGTCCGCACGCGGGTGCGCACCGCCGAGGGCTGGCGCGGGCTTCAGCAGTACCTCGTGGCCGAGCACGCCCAGGCGCCCGTCGAGGAGATCGAGATCGAGGGAATCGCCGAGGCGACCCCGACGCCCGAGGCGCTGGCGGCGATCGAGGGAGCCGGGGCGATCGTGATCGGCCCGTCCAACCCGGTGATCTCGATTGGCCCGATCGTCTCGATGCCGGCGCTCAGGGAGGCGGTCGTGCGCGCCGACGCCCCGGTCGTGGCCGTCAGCCCCTACGTCGCCGGACGGGTCGTCAAGGGGCCGACCGACATCTTCATGCGGGCGCTCGGTCGCCCGTCCACCGCGGCGGGCGTGGCGTCCCTCTACGAGGGCCTGCTCGAGGGCATGATCTGCGACCCCGAGGACCCCGACCCGCCGCCCCAGGGGGTGCGGGTGATGAGCTGCCCGACCCTGATGGAGGGGCCGGAAGGGCGGCGCGAGCTCGCTCAGCGAACCCTCGAGTTCGCGTCGACGCTCGCCGAACGTGGTTGAAAGCCGCAACTTGCGGGTATATGCGGCGCCTCAGCCGGTAGCCTGACTATTCCGTGGGGGCGGATTCCGACAACTTGCATACGACCGCGATCGTTCCGGTGAAGGGGCTCTCGGCCGCCAACGAGCGGCTCAACGGTGCCCTGACCGCGGCCGAGCGCCACCGCTTGGCGGAGGCCCTCTTCCTCGACCTGATCCTGAAGCTGCCCAGGAGCCGCTCCATCGACGACGTCCTGATCGTCACCTCGGATCCCTCCGTGGCACGGCAGGCGCGCTGGTTCGAGCACAAGGTGCTCGTGCAGGATTCCGACACGGGCCACTCCGAGGCGGCAGCGGCGGGTGCGCGCGCAGCGATGGCGGAGGGAGCCGAGCGAGTGGCGATGCTCCCGGTCGACTGCCCGATGCTCGACACGGAGGAGCTCGACGCCCGGATCGGCCGCTCACCCCGAACGGTCCTGATCGTCCCCGATCGGCACGGCACGGGCACCAACGCCCTGGCGCTGACTCCACCCGACGTCTTCCTCCCCGCTTTCGGCCCAGACAGCTGCGCCCGCCACGTCAGTCGGGCGCGGGCGGCGGGGATCAGCTTCGCGCTAGAGGAGATCGAGTCCATGGCGATCGATCTCGATACGCCCGAGGACATGACGCTGCTCCGCGACCGCCTCCTGCTCGACCCGCAGCCGGCGCCGCGCACCGCCGAGGTCCTCTGGGAGCTCGGCGACCGGGCGCGCGCGGCCGCCTAGCCACTTCCTTGGCGCCACGCGAGCTCCGGATCAGGCCGCTGATCGGCCTGCCAGAGCTGCGGGAGGGCGACGACCTCGGTGCGCTGATCGCCGAGGCTGCCTCACCCGGCGGGGACGATGTCGCGGTGATCTCCCAGAAGGCCGTCTCGAAAGTGGAGGGACGGGTCCGGCGACTCGCCGACGTGGAACCCGGAGACCGAGCGAGGGAGATGGCGACCCATCTCGACAAGGATCCGGCACTCATCGAGCTGGTGCTCTCGGAGAGCGAGCGGATCGTGCGGGCCCAACGAGGCGTGCTGATCACCGAGACGCACGGCGGCTGGGTGTGCGCCAATGCGGGCATCGACTCCTCCAACCTCGACGAGGGCCTGGTGTCCCTGCTGCCGGTCGATGGCGACGCCTCCGCCCGGCGGATCCGAGCCGAGATCAGCGCGGCCTCGGGAGCCGTGCCGGCGGTGGTGATCGCCGACAGCTTCGGCCGCGCCTGGAGGATCGGCCAGGCCGATGTCGCGATCGGCTGCGCGGGCCTCGCGCCGGTCGCCGACTGGCGTGGCAGGCGGGACTCCCGCGGCATGGAGCTCTCGGCGACCGTGATCGCGGTGGCGGACGAGCTCGCAGCGGCAGCTGACCTCGTGCGCGATAAAGACTCCAATGTGCCCGGCGCGATCGTCTCGGGCCTGGCCGAGCTGGTGATGGCCGAGGATGGACCCGGGGCGAGCGTCCTGCGGCGCCCGAGCGAGGACGATCTGTTCCGCTAGCTACGCCGGCGTCGCGTTCTTCGACTTCAGCTTGTCCATCGGCGGCGGAGTGGCGCCCTCGTAAGAGAACTCCGGCGGCTCGTAGACCTTGCCCGGCATGGCGCCCATCGCAAGGATGCGGGCGGGCTCGTCGCCGGTGATCAGCTTCCGCTTCTCGGCCGCGCCCACCCGCGCGAAGACACCCGGCTCGAGCTCGTGGTCCTCTCCCCCGACCCGGAGCGTGACCCGACCCGAGAGGGGCGTGTAGACCTCCTCCTGGTCGTCATGGGTCTGATCGTGCTCGGGATAGTGCGAGAAGTTCGGAGGCAGGTCGATGACGGCGAGGCCGAACGAGGTGACGCCCAGGCCCGCCCGCGCCCGCCTGAAGCCCCCCCCGAAGATCGCCTCGAAGTCCTCGACGCGCTTAACCGTCACATCTGGCATTTGATCTTTCCTCTCCCCGTGATGCGAGGGTGCGCCGTAGGCGCAACCCGTTTCATGATGGGAGGCTACCCGCCGACCTGGAGTACGGCGGCCCCACGAACCCTACCGTGACGTATGTCATCCAACGCACGGTTCGCCTCGGCGAGCGGGTAGAGCTGGACCTGGGTCGTCACCGGCACGGTCGGGGCGAGGGCCATGAACTCCTCGCCGTCCCTGCGCGTCAGGTTCGCGACCGATCGCATCGTCCGCTCTCGCCAGAGGAGGTCGTAGGGAAAGGCGGGGATGTCGCTCATGTGGATGCCGGCCGAAACGACCGTGCCGCCCGGCGCCATCGCCCGCAGCGCCTCGACCATCAATGCGCCGACCGGCGCGAAGACGATCGCCGCATCGAGGTCAGAGGCCTCAGGCTCGCCCACCGCGCCGGCCCAGTGCGCGCCGAGCTCCCGGGCCAGTTCCTGCGTCTTGGTGTCGCCCTCGCGGGTGAGCGCGAAGACGCGCCTGCCCTGCGCGACCGCCACCTGGCAGATGATGTGGGCCGATGCGCCGAAGCCGTAAAGGCCGAGGCGCTCGCCGTCCCCAGCCAGCCGCAGCGACCGGTAGCCGATCAGGCCAGCGCAGAGCAGCGGCGCGGCCTGCTGGTCGGGGTAGTCCCCCGGGATCGGGAAGCAGTAGCGCTCGTCGGCGACCGCGCGCTCCGCGTAGCCACCGTCGAGGTCGTACCCGGTGAACTTGGCGTGCTCGCAGAGGTTCTCCCGGCCCGAACGGCAGAAGCGACAGGTGCCGTCGGTCCAACCGAGCCAGGGGACGCCGACCCGGTCTCCCTCTGCAAAGCGCTTGGCGCCCGCCCCCGCGCCGATCACCGTGCCCACGATCTGATGGCCGAGCACCAGCGGAAGCTTCGGCTCGGTGAGCTCGCCGTCGACTATGTGGAGGTCCGTGCGGCAGACGCCGCAGGTCGACACCTCGACCAGCACCTGGCCCTCGGCGGGCGTCGGATCCGAGATCTCGTGCTCGACGAGCTCCCGCCCCGGCTCCGCCAGCACCATCGCACGCATGAGCGGATTGTCTCGAATAGGATCGCCTCGGCCAGGGGCTCAGAGAGGAGGCTCTATGAACGACGACCGCTACGTCGAGTATGGCGCGGCCACCGGCATCGTCTTCGTCATCCTGTCGGTGATCGGGTTCGCGGTCGTGATACCGACACCGCCGGACCTGAACGCCCCGGCCCAGGAGTGGTCGAGCTACTTCCTCGGCCACCACGATGCGGTACGGGCCGGGCTCGTCATCCTCGCGGCCGCGATGTTCTTCTTCATCTGGTTCCTCGGGACGCTGACCAGCGTCCTCCGGATCGCGACAGGGACGCCGCGGTTGCCGTCGATCGTGCTGATCGGCGGGGTTCTCGGCGCCACCTGCCTGCTGATCGGATTCTCCGCGGAGGCGGTGGCGGCGTACCGGCCGCAGGGGGTCGACCCGGTGCTGACGCGGGCGCTGAACGACATCTTCGTCCTCGTCGGCGTCGCCGCGATCCCGGCGTTCACGGCGTTCTTCGCGGCCGCCGCGGTGGTAATCCTGCGCACGGGAGCCTTCCCGGCCTGGCTCGGGTGGCTGCTCGTGATCGGTGCGCTCGTGCAGCCGCTCACATTCGGGGCGCTGTTCACGAAGAGCGGCGCGTTCGCCGGCGACGGCGTGCTCGGGCTGTTCATTCCGTTCATCGTCTCCCTGGTGGCGATCTTCGCTCTCAGCGCGCTGATCACCGCGTGGGCGAGGGATGCGGCGCGCCCCGGCAACGTGAGCCTCACGGACCGGATCCGCGGTGCCGTGACCGGGGCGGCCACCGGGGCCGCCGCCGGAGCGCGCGGGGAGCGGCCCGGCTAGTAAGTCTCGACTATCTCGTAGAGCGTCGTCCGCTGGGCCGGAGTGCGACCGGCCCGGCGGGCGGCATCGATCAGCTGGGCGGGCTCGAGCCGGACCCCGTGCCGCGAGCCCGCCATCCGGGAGATGTTCTCCTCCATCAGCGTCCCGCCCAGGTCGTTGACTCCCCAACTCAGGCTCTCGGTGGCGGCGTCGAGGCCCATCTTCACCCAGCTCGCCTGCAGGTTCGGGATCGTCCTGCCGAGGGCGAGGCGAAACGCCGCGGTGTGCTTGAGGTTGTCCTCCCGCGAGATCTCCTCCACCCCGTGAGTCCGGCCGAGCAGGGTGTTGTACGGAATGAAGCTGAGTGGGACGAACTCGGTGATGCCTCCGGTCCGGTCCTGGAGCCGGCGCACGATCCGCATGTGGCGGGCCAGCTCCCGCGGCTCCTCGATGTGCCCGAACATCACGGTCGAGGTCGAGCGCAGCCCGGCGCGGTGCGAGGCCTCGATGATCTCGATCCAGCGAGCCACCGGCAGCTTGTTGGGCGAGATCCGCTGTCGGACGCCGTCGTGGAGCACCTCGGCGGCGGTGCCCGGGGTCGAGCCGAGGCCGCAGTCGAGCAGGTACTCGAAGACAGACCCCGGCGAGCGACCGGAGCGCTCGCACATGTAGTGGATCTCCATCGGGGAGTAGGCGTGCAGGTGGATCTCGGGCGCGCACTCCTTGGCGAGCCGGAGCCAGCGGCCGTAGTCCTCGAGGGTGTAGTCGGGATGGATGCCGCCCTGCATGCAGATCTCGGTCGCGCCGAAGTCGATCGCCTCCTGGACTCGCGCCGCGAAGTCATCCTCGCTGACGTGGTAGGCGTCGGGTGAGCGCTTGCCCTGCCCGAATCCGCAGAACGCGCAGCCGACGACGCAGACATTGGTGAAGTTGATGTTCCGGTTGACCACGAAGGTCGCGGTCTCCCCCGCGAGCTCGGCGCGCAGCTCGTCCGCAGCGACCCGCATCCCCTCGATCACCTCCGGCCGGGTCTCCGAGAAGAGCGCCGTCAGCTCCTCCTCGCTGAGCTCATCGCCCCGGCGGCCCTTCTCGATCGCGCGCGGCGCGACCTCCGGTGCCGGCGGGGTCTCCTGGCGGCGGCCGGAGCCGCGCCGCGGGATAAAGCTCCAGTACTTGAGCTTGACGACGTCAAGGACCCCCTGCTCCATCCAGTCGGGATCGAGGTACTGCGGGTAGGCGCAGAGCCGTTCGGTGAGCGCGTAGCCGCGAGGGCCGAGCTCCTTGCGCACCTGGTGCGGGCTCGGGAAGGGCTCCTCGGGGCTGATGTGGTCGCCGTTGGAGG
>DASXSZ010000191.1:0-6851 GCA_036505735.1 Solirubrobacterales bacterium | reverse complement strand
GCGCCTGACCGGGCGCTTGGGAAGAGCCGCGCGGGTGATCGCAACCCAGGAGGCGGCGCGGGCGAACATCGCGGCACTCATCAGCGCGCAGGCGATCACCACCCACTTGACGTCGGAGTCGATGATGTTCTGGGCAACCCGAGTCACGCCGATCCGATGGGCGGCCAGGGCGGTCAGGACCAGGCCGAGGATCGCGGCGATGCCTAGGCCGATGCGGCGGGCGGCCCGGAGGCCTCGCCCGCCCGTCGGGGCCGGCTCCAGGGAGGGAAGCTTGCGGGCCGGGCGGCGGGGGCCGCCGTCGAGCGTCATCAGGCCGGTGCGCCTGGCGGCGGCCTCCACAGGTGAGATCGGCTCGGGGGCCGGCTCGATCGCCTGATCGTAGACCTGCGTGACCTCATCGGCGATTCGCGGCCAGGCGTAGCGCTCGGCGCTCTTTCTGCCGGCGCGGCCCATCGCGACGACCCTCTCCGGCTCGTGCCAGAGGATCTGCAGCTCCTCGGCCAGCGCCTGTGGATCGGCGGGCGGCACCAGGATGCCGTCGACGCCGTTGGTGACCACGTCGTCGTAGCCGGCGATGTGCGAGGCGATCACCGGCGTGCCTGCCGCGAAGGCCTCGATCAGCACCATCCCAAAGCTCTCACCGGCGAGCGAGGGCGCGCAGAGGACGTCCGCCTCGCCGAGGTGACGCCAGAGGACCGAGTCCGAGACCTTGCCGAGTACGTCGATGTGGGAGAGGAGCTCGGGGTCGGCGACCCGGCGGGAGAGCTCCTCCGGTTCGGCCCCGATCACGGTGAGCCTGGAGGGCACGTGCTCGACCAGGGCCTCGAAGGCGGAGAGCAGGACCGGCAGGCCCTTGCGCTCCTCCGCCCGGCCGACGAACAGCAGCCGCAGCTCCTCGCTCGGCTCCTTCACCCCGTTGGGTGCGGCGTCCACGTCGACGCCGTTGGGGATGATCGTGTAGTCGCCGCCGAACCAGCGGCGCCCGGTCCAGGCGGCCGCCTGCGAGACGGCGATGCGCGCCGAGAGCTGATTGAACCGCCGCCGGGCGCCCAGCAGCGTGGCGGCGTAGTTGGGGAACGGCCTGGTCGAGTAGGCGTGGAAGGTGCCGACCACGGGGGCGCCGCGGTAGACCATGGCGTCCCAGCCGACGGTGGGAGCCAGCGGCTCGTGGACGTGAACGACGTCGTAGTTCCCCGAGCGGAGCTCCCTTCGCAGGGCGATCGGTCCCTCGGGGAACACGGAGAGGTTGGAGACGGCCCCATTGGCGCCGACACCGAGCGTGCGGCCGAGCGGGACCAGGTAGTCGGGGGCCTCCCGGAGCTCGGGCTCGGAGCGATGCAAGCGGCGGCTGACGGCGTCCGGCGGATCCCAGGGGGCCAGAACACGCACGTGATCTCCCCGGGTGATGAACTGCTCCGCGAGCGCCTCAACGTGCCTGTTCACTCCTCCCTGGTAGGTCCAGGAATAGGGCGAGACAAGCGCAATGCGCATCGGCTCAGGGTACCGGGAACGCTGGCTGGGCTTCTGTGCGTGGATCACACCTCCCTCACTTACCCGATCGGGCATCGTGGATTACGCCTCAGACGTCGGCCGTGCCTGGGACTGCGCCCAGGCGAAGGCCAGGAAGGCACCTACGGCGATTCCGCCCAGCGCCAGGAAGCTCGCCCCCGAATCGTTGACCGGCACACCTACAGCGACGGCTGCGCAGGCGCCGACCAGCCCGGCGCGGGCCCTCGGGACGGGTCTCAGCCAGGTGTCGATCGCTCGGCGCTTCGCGAGCGCCGCGATGATCCCCGTGATCACCAGCCAGAAGAGTGGATTCCCTGCGGCGTCGGCGAAGTCGTGGGCGGACAGCCTTAGGCGGCGCTCGGCGACATCGGCCAGGTCGCCGGCCCCGCCGGCGTCTAGCACCGAGCGGGTCAGGTGCGCGTTGCCACCTGAAACCAAGTCGATCAGGGCGAGGGTGGCCAAGGCAACGATGGGTGCGGCGACCACGACAGCCACCATCAGACCTTGGCCTGTTGTGGTCGTCCTGCGACCAAAAGTGGACAAGGCTGAGTCGGTCTCCAGGGGAACGAGTACCGCCGCGACCGCGGCGCCGACTGGCAGCACGATCGCCGCGCCGACGTCGGCCCCGAAGCGCCCGGCGGCGAAGACAACGGCCGCCAAGCCGCCGGCGACCAGGAAGGCGCCAACGGCGAGCCGCCCCGTGATCGGCCACCGTTCCCCAGCCGCCGTAAGTCCCGCTCCGACCCCGACGGGCACCATCACGGCGATCAGGGCCTCCAACTCGTTCCCAATCCCGTAGAAGCGGACACCGAAGACCGGGTTCGGGCCGAGCAGGGAGAGCGCAGTCAGGCTGGATCCTGCTGCCACATCGATCGCGTACGCGACCACGGTGACTGCGCAGGCGATCGCCAATGCCCACCAGCCTCGGATAAACGAGATCGTCAGGCCGGAGAGCGCACCCGCCCCGAAGCCGAGCAGCAGCCCCTCAGCGAGCGCGCTCGGCTCGATGGCTGCGCCCGCGAGCAGGATCAGTGGCAGGTACGCGATCGTCACCGCCAGCCAGGCCGCCGCAGCTCGGCGCTGCCGGGGGACGAACAGCCCGATCGCCAGCGCAACCACGACCCACGCCGTCAGGCAGAGAACCACCACCGCGACCCGCCGGTCGGCCACGGCCGTCATCCGCTCGGCCCGGTCCTCGACTGCCTCCGGATCGATGGCCCCCTCGGAACGAATCGGCTCGCCGTCCATCGCATCGGGGACGGGCACGCCTAGCCGGCGCAGGATCGTCGGGGCGATGTCGGTCGACAGGACGTAGCCGTTGGTCCGGGTCGAGTCCGAGGTGAGATCGCCGTCGAAGCCGCGGCCAGCGATTCCGATCGCGAGCGTCCCGTTGTGCGCCGGCGGTGGCGCACCCAGCGCGATCAGCAGGTCGTTGCCTCGAAGCCTCCCGGCGAGGGCGCCAAGCCCGGTGTCCGTCGCGGAGACGATCGCGAGCTCCGGGCAGCGGCCCCGCTCGCATTCGCCTGGTCGCAACGGGGTGACCACGCCGCCGGGGTCGGCCGCGGCCAGCGCCGCGGCGGACATTGGCCCCTCGGCCGCGGCCGAGAGGCCGGCGGATCGCAGCCGGCTTTCGAGGAGTCCCGGGACGATGTCCGCAGGTGCGTCGTCAGCCCGCGAGATCACCTCCGGCCAGCCGGGCACCTCGCGCGCGAACGGGAAGAGGCCAGGCAGGTCCCGGTCGTAAAGCGAGTCGTTGATTCGGTTGCCCTGCGAGATGTCAAGGAACGTCTGCTCAGGGGGAACCCGGCCGATTCCGGCGCTCAACATCCCGGTGGACATCCCATGCACCCGGGCGAGTTCCGCGACGGTCGTCCCGCGCGGGAGGATCGCCAGCGCCACACGCGGCTGATCGCGGGCGACCCGCGTGATGATCGGCTTGCTCACCCCCGGTTGGGCCTCGGCAGGCGCCACGCACCCGCAGAAGAGCGCCCCCGCCGCGAGCGCGACCACCACTACCCTTCGTTTCGTGGCCGGCCGCACGTTCGTCAAGTTCACGTTCTTCAAGCTCGGCGCTACCTGGCGACGGCGCAGCGCAGAGGAGCGGGCGCGCGACAAGGCCGAGTTCCAGGCGGCCTGCGAGGACTTCGCGGAGGACCGCTCGCTGCGAGCGTATTCCACCGTCGGCACTCGCGGCGACACGGACCTGATGCTCCTCAGCCAGAGCCCGATCCTGGAGGACATCCACACCTTCCATGTGGTGTTGAGCCAGAGCGGCCTGGCCCAATGGGCATCCACGCCCTACTCCTACCTGGCGATGACCAAGCCCTCTCCGTACTCGGAGTCGGAGTCCCGGCCCGAGATCTGCACCTCCGAGCGCAAGTACCTGTTCGTCTACCCCTTCGAGAAGAAGCGCGAGTGGTACGGGCTGCCACTCGAGGAGAGGCAGCGGATCATGGCCAACCACATCGAGGTCGGGCGCCGCTACCCCCAGATCTCGATCAACACCGCCTACTCGTTCGGCCTCGACGACCAGGAGTTCGTGGTCTCCTTCGAGGGCGACGATCCGGGCGAGTTCCTCGACCTGGTCGAGGAGCTGCGTGGCACCGAGTCGAGCTCCTACACGCTGCGCGACACCCCGATCTTCACCTGCGTGGCGATGTCGCTGGGCCGCGCGCTCGACGCGCTCGACGGCACCGCCGCCACGGCGGTCACTCCCGCCTAGCCCTCGCTTATACATCGAGTTTCCAGACGATCAACGGCCGTCGCCCGGAAGCGAAGCCACTACCCTTTCCGGCTCGCTGTGATCGGCACTGAGCAAAATCCCCTGCGCGCAGCCATCGTCGGCTCTGGGCCGGCCGGCTTCTACACGGCCGAGCACGTGCTCAAGCACGAGGGGACGCACACGGAGGTCGACATGTTCGACCGGCTGCCCACCCCCTACGGGCTGGTGCGGTTCGGCGTCGCGCCCGACCACCCCAAGATCAAGTCGGTGATCCGCGTCTACGAGAAGACGGCGGCGCGGCCCGAGTTCCGCTTCTTCGGCAATGTCGAGGTCGGCACGGATGTCTCGGTCGATGAGCTGCGGCAGCGCTACCACGCAGTGGTCTTCGCTTACGGCACCGCGACCGACCGCCGGCTTGGCATTCCCGGCGAGGACCTGCCCGGCAGCCATCCCGCCACGGAGTTCGTCAACTGGTACAACGCCCACCCCGATTTCGCCGACCGGGAGTTCGATCTGTCCTGCGAGCGGGTCGTCGTGATCGGCAACGGGAACGTCGCCGCCGACGTCGCCCGCATGCTTGCGCTGACCGGCGACGAGCTCGGCGAGACCGACACGGCTGACCACGCGATCGAAACCTTCAGCGGCAGCAACGTCAAGGAGATCCTCGTCCTCGGCCGCCGCGGCCCCGCGCAGGCCGCCTTCACCAACCCCGAGGTTCGCGAGCTCGGCGAGATGGCGAATGCCGACATTGACGTCGACGCCGGCGAGATGGAGCTCGATGAGATCAGCCGTGAATGGCTCGAGTCGGACGACGCCGATCCGACCAATCGCCGCAATGTCGAGATCTTCACCGACTTCTCCCAGCGCGACCCGGAGGGCAAGCCCCAGAAAATCACCTTGCGCTTCCTGCGCTCCCCCGTCGAGATCCAGGGCGACGGAAGGGTCGAGCGGATCGTCGTCGGCCGCAACGAGCTGCGGCGCGACGACTCCGGCCGGATCCGCGCCGTCGACACCGGCGAGCGCGAGACCATCGAGTGCGGCCTGCTGCTCCGCTCGATCGGCTACAAGGGCATCCCGATCGAGGGTGTTCCATTCGACGACCGCAGCGGCCTGATCCACAACGACGGCGGCCGGGTCCACGACGCCAACGGCGAGCAGGTCCAGGGCCTCTACGCGGTCGGCTGGATCAAGCGCGGTCCGTCCGGTGTGATCGGGACCAACAAGAAGGACGCCCAGGAGACCGTCGACAACCTGTTCGCGGATCTGGAGGCGGGAAAGATCCCGAATGCCGAGCTGGCCGCCGATCGCGGCGCGATCGAGTCCCTTCTTGCCGAGCGCAAGCCCGACCACGTCACCTTCGACGGCTGGCAGGCGATCGACGCCGCCGAGGTCGAGGCGGGCAAGCCGCACGGCCGCCCGCGCGTCAAGTTCTGCCGCGTGTACGAGCTGGTCGAGGCGTCCAAGGCCGCGAAGACCGCAGCCTGATCAGGCGGCTTCGGCGAGGGCGTATCCCACTGGGAGCAGCGCCCGCGCGATCGCCTCGGCTCTCAGCTGGTGGGGCCTGTCCGTGGTGATGCACCTCGGCCGAGCGGCGAGCACGTTCTCGAGCAGCTCGACGTCGTTGATGGTCCCAGTGCTGACCGTGATCCCCGCCGCTCGCAGTGTGCCGATGAGGGCCTCCGAGAGCAGGAAGTGCTCGACCTTGACGCCGCTCACGCCGTGGCGGAGCGCCCAGCCGGCCAGCATCTGCGGCGCGTAGTCGGCCCAGATCACCAGCCGTGTGGGAAAGCCGGCCGCCGCAGCCACCTCGCATGCGTCGGTGTGGAAGCTGATCACCTCGAGGCGCTCGCGCTGGGGAGAGCTGGCGTAGCGATCGCAGATCGCCGCCGCGGTCCGGCGGGCGAGCTCGGGGTTCGACTGTGTCTTGACCTCGACCTGGACGACCAGATCGAGGGGGGCGGTGTCCAGGAGCTCGTCCAGGGTGAGTGGCCGTTCGTCCGCGGGCTCGCCGTTCTGGTCGAGGAGGCTCCCCTCGAGCAGCTCCTCGAGGGTGTGCTGGTGCGCCCAGCCGCTCAGGGTCGTACCCAGCGAGAGCAGAGGGTCGTGCAGAAGGACGAGCTCCCCGTCCGCGGTCAGGCAGACATCGGTCTCGAGGCCCTCGAGCGGCCCCGAGAGGGAGCGACGGAGCGCGGTCGCGGAGTTATCGGGGCCGTAGGCGCTTCCCAGCCGGTGGGCGATCAGGTCGCCAGCCACGGTCATAGGGTGACCGTGCCCCGGGCCAGGTGATGTGAAGTCCCTGCGAACAGGCCGTAACGATCCGGTGAACGCGGGCGAACCCCGGCGCTCAGCGCCGCAGCCAGCCGATGATGCGTGGATGGCCGTCGATCACCGGGGCGTCGATGAGCTCGAAGCGCCGGAAGCCGCTCTTGCGGCCGAGCATCTCGATCCCGCTTGCGGTGAAGCCCCAATAGACGTAGTCGTCGCGCGGGTAGACCTCACCCGGGCCGTAGCGGTGCACGGGTGCGCCATCCTGGGGGGCCTCGAACACCCCGTGGGTCTCGATCAGGACCGCGCCGCGCTCGGAGAGATGTCTGCTCAGCACCTCGAGGAGGCGAGCGGG
>DASXSZ010000190.1:0-12445 GCA_036505735.1 Solirubrobacterales bacterium | reverse complement strand
CGCCATCGGGGGAGCGCTCGCGCAGACCGGCGCGACGATGGGAATCATCCCCGGCGGGCGGGGCAACGATCTCGCCCGGGTCCTCGGCATCCCGAAGGAGCCCGCCGGGTCGGTGGCCGTACTGGCCGCGGGCCTGGAGCGCGAGATCGACGTCGGGGAGGCGAACGGCAAGCGCTTTCTCTGTGTCGCCTCGTGCGGCTTCGACAGCGAGGCCAATCGCGTCGCCAACGAAGCGCGATTCATCAGGGGCAACCTCGTCTACGCGTACGCGGCGTTCAGGACCCTGGCGTCCTGGAAGCCGGCGGCTTTCAAGGTGGTCCTGGACGGCGCCGACCCGATCGAGTTCAAGGGCTACTCCGTTGCGGTCGGGAACAGTCGCGCCTTCGGTGGCGGCATGTTCATCGCTCCCCATGCCGAGCTCGACGACGGGCTGCTCGACGTGATCACGATCAGCGACGTGAGCAAGCTCCGCTACATCAGGGGACTGCCCAAGGTCTTCAAGGGCGATCACATCGAGAACGAGGAAGTCACGGAGGTGCGCGCCGCCACAGTGGAGATCAGCGCCGACCGCGATTTCGACGTCTATGCCGATGGAGAGCACCTCACCGACCTCCCCGCGACGCTGCGCGCGCTGACCCGCGCCCTCCGGGTAATCGCCCCGCCGCCCACCTAACCTGCTCCGGCAATGAGCTCTCTCTTCGAGGCGAAGCGCGGCCTGGCGCGTGCCGTCGGTGCCCTGAGCCGGCGCAGCGGCCGCGGCGGCGGGACCACCCTGCCCGGCCGCCTGCTGGTTCGCATGGCGCCGGACGCCATCGACCGGCTTGCGGCCCGACTCAGCCGCGGCTCGGTCGTCGTCAGCTCGACCAACGGCAAGACGACCACGGCGGGGATGATCGCCGGCATCCTCCGGGCCGCCGGCCGTATCCCGGTCCACAACCGGGCGGGGTCGAACATGCACTGGGGCGTCGCCACCGCGCTGTTGGAGCAGTCCGGCGACGAGGGCCTGTTCGAGCTCGATGAGGCCTGGCTGCCCCGGGTCGCCCCCCACCTGCGGCCGCGCCTGCTGGTGCTCGGCAATCTCTTCCGGGACCAGCTCGACCGCTACGGCGAGCTCGAGCGGCTCGCCGACGAATGGGCGGAGCTGGTCGCCGCGCTCTCGGGATCGTGCGAGTTCGCCCTGAACGCCGACGATCCGCTGATCGCCGACCTCGGGCGGGACAAGGAGCTGCGCCGCCGCCCCGGAGTCACCTATTTCGGAATCGAGGACGAAAGCCAGGCCCTTCCGGAGCTTCAGCACGCGCACGACGCCAAGCATTGCCGGCGCTGCGGCTCCCCCTACTCCTACGAGCGCGCGTTCGTCGGCCACCTCGGTCACTACAGCTGCCCCAATTGCCACGCCGACCGGCCGGCGCCAGAGGTAGCGGCGACGGAGATCGAGCTGCATGGAATCTCCGGGTCCCGGGTCCACGTCCGGACCCCCGGGGGGGAGCTCGACCTGGAGCTCCCCCTCCCCGGCGTCTACAACGTCTACAACG
This sequence comes from Solirubrobacterales bacterium, assembly GCA_036505735.1. Taxonomy (GTDB): domain Bacteria; phylum Actinomycetota; class Thermoleophilia; order Solirubrobacterales; family 70-9; genus DASUPK01. The sequence goes on along the minus strand of DASXSZ010000190.1, from coordinate 10,910 downwards.
CGCTGGGCGCGCTCACCGCGGGGCTCCGCTCGGGCATCCCCCTCGACCGGGTCCGTCAGGGCCTCGAATCGATGCGCGCGGTCTTCGGGAGGGTCGAGACCATCGAGGTCTCCGGGAAGCCGGTTTCGATCCTCCTGATCAAGAATCCGGCCGGGACGAACGAGGTGCTCCGCACCCTGACCCTCGAATCGAGCGACGGGGGGATCGACCTCTGGCTCGCGCTCAACGACCGCATCGCGGACGGCCGTGACGTCTCCTGGATCTGGGACGCCGACTTCGAGCTGCTGGCGAGCGGGGTGCGGCGCGTGGTCTGCGCCGGAACCAGGGCGCCGGAGATGGCTCTCCGCCTGAAGTACGCGGGCTGGCCCGAGGACAGGATCGAGGTGATCGAGCCGATCGAGGGGTCGCTCGATGCCGCGGTGTCCGCTGCTCCTGACCGACTCTTCGCCCTGCCCACGTACACGGCCCTGCTCGAACTTCGCACGCTCCTGGCTCATCGCGACCTGGCGCAGGAGTTCTGGCGATGACCCTGCTGCCCAAGGGCCCCCGGGAGCTGGCGGAGACGGCGATTTGGCAGGACGTCGAGTTCGGCTCTTACGTGGCCGACCTGCCGCTCTGGGTGGAGCTCGCTCGCGATGCCGATGGCACGGTGCTCGAGCTGGGTGCCGGCTCGGGTCGGGTCTCCCTGCGCCTGGCGCGGGCGGGCTTCGAGGTGATCGCCGTCGAGCGCGACCCCGACCTGGCCAAGGAGCTCGAGCAGCGGGCGAGGGGATTGCCGGTGCGGGTGATCGAGGGCGACATCACCGCACTCGAGCAGCTCTTGCGAGCGGCAGGTGGTCCTGGCATCGGGCTCGCGATCGCGCCGCTGCAGGTGGTCCAGACGCTGGACGACGATGAGCGCCGCGGGCTTCTCGAGGGCCTCGCCTCCATCTTGGGGCCTGCGGCGCGCTGTGCCGTCTCACTGGTCGACGAATCGACGCTGGTGGAGCAGGGCGTCGCGGCGGCGCCGAAGCCGGACATGCGCGAGGTGGGGGGCTGGGTCTACTACAGCGAGCCACTCTGGGTTCAGGTCTCTGATCACACACTGCGGATGCGGCGGCTGCGCGAGCGCGTGGCCCCGGGGGGCGACCTGGTGCGGAGGGTGCACGATGACGTGCTGCATCGGATCTCGCCGGAACGCATCGAGGAGGAGGCCCGCACAGCGGCCCTCGCCCCAGTGGAACGCCGCGAGATCGTCTCGAGCGCCTACGAGGCGGGATCGATCGTCATCCTCCTGGAGCGCGGATGACGGCAACTCCGAAGCTTCGCCTGCTCGCCCTCTATCCAGAGCAGATGAACATCTATGCGGACCGCGGCAACATCCTCTTCCTCCAGCGCCGCTGCGAGTGGCGGGGTATCGCCTTCCGGTATGCCGCCGCCGGGCCGGGCGAGCGGTTCGACCCGGCTGACCACGACCTGATCTACATCGGCGGCGGCCAGGACCGCGACCAGGTCCTCGTCGCCGAGGACATGCTGCGCACGAAGCGGGATGCGATCGCGTCGGCCGTCGACGACGGAGCGGCTCTGCTCGCCGTCTGCGGCGGCTACCAGCTCCTCGGCCATCGCTACGAGCTGGGTGACGAGTCCATCCCGGGCCTGGGCATCGCCGACCTCGAGACGGTGCGTGAGCCGGGTCCCCGGCTGATCGGCAACGTCGACATCGAGGTCGACCTCGGCGAGGGACCGCGCGTGCTGGCCGGCTTCGAGAACCACGGCGGGCGTACTCGCCTCGGTCCGGATGCCGAGCCGCTCGGGCGGGTCCTGCACGGTCACGGGAACAACGGGCGGGACGGCTACGAGGGAGTCAAGCGGCTCAACATGGTCGGCACCTACCTGCACGGGCCGCTGCTCCCCAAGAACGCCTGGCTCGCCGACCGCTTGATCGCCCTCGGGCTGGAGCGCCGGACCGGAAGTCTCCCTGAGCTCGCGCCGCTGGGCGACGAGCTCGAGGCGGCCGCTCACGCGACCGCCCTGAGGGCCGCGGAGCGAGATTGAGCCCGCGCTTGCTGCCCGTGACCCGGGCCGTATAGGATCAGCCCATGGTCATCGTGATCATCATCGTCGCCCTGCTGTTGCTGGTCGGGCTGATCTACGTCCTCTACCGCAACGGGATCATCAGCCTGCGCAACCGCTGCGACGAGGCGTGGAGCGGAATCGACGTCCAGCTGAAGCGCCGGCACGACCTGGTCCCCAACCTGGTCGAATCGGTCAAGGGCTATGCGTCCCACGAGCGAGAGACCTTCGAGAGGGTCACCCAGGCACGAGCCGCGGCGATGCAGGCGAGCGGGCCCGAGGAGGCAAGCAAGGCGGAGTCCCAGCTCACCGCCGCCCTCGGCGGCCTGCGGGTGGTCGCCGAGCAGTACCCGCAGCTGCGGGCCACCGAGAACTTCCAGCAGCTCCAGCGCCAGCTCTCCGAGCTGGAGGACGAAATCCAGGCCTCACGGCGGATCTACAACTCGAACGTCCAGCAGTACAACACCCGGATCCAGCAGTTCCCGGGCTCGATCATCGCCAACCAGGGCGGCTTCACCGCCAAGCCCTTCTTCGAGATCACCGAGCCCACGGACCGCGAGGTCCCGCAGGTCTCCTTCTCCGAGGGCCAGCCGGCCGCCGAGCAGGGCTAAGCCCTAGAAGCCAGTCGAGCCGAAGCCGCCCTCACTGCGGGTCGAGCTGTCGAGCGCGTCGGCCTGCAGCGGGCTGGCATGGGCGACGGGTACGAGCAGCAGCTGGGCGATCCTGTCGCCGGGGGCGATCTGGAATTCCAGAGTCGGGTCGGTGTTGAGGAGCAGCACGCGCACCTCACCCCGATAGCCGGGGTCGATCAGACCCGGCGAGTTGACGAGGGTCACACCGTGCTTCAGGGCCAGGCCGGAGCGCGGCAGGACGAGCCCGCCCACGCCATCGGGGATCGCGACGGCGAGCCCAGTGCCGACGCTGACCCGCGCTCCGGGCGCGAGGCGCGCGGACTCGGCCGCGTAGAGGTCGAGGCCCGCGTCGTTGTCGTGCCCCCGGGTGGGCGGCGTGGCCTTCTGGTTGAGCTTGACAAACTTGAGGTCGCCGATCCGCTCGCGCGGGGAGCCCGCCTCGGCGACTGCCACCGCCACCGTCCCGCCGTCGCCCTGCGCCTCAGTCTCGGCCGGCCCGAACGCGTCCCCGGGATCGCCCTGCGCGCCCGTTGACCTCGAGGTCGGCGAACCGATCGGCAAGGGCGGCAGGTAGTCGCGCGCGAACGAGAACCCCGTCCTCGCGATCCTCGCGCTCGAGATCACCAGCGATCTCGTGAAGCTCCGAAAGACGCTCACCGGCGTCAAAGGGTACGAGCAACTCGACGCGGGTGAGTCGCTGCCGGATCGCGGCCGCGATCCGGGACCTGAGCTCGTCGAGCCCCTCCCCGGTCTCCGCGGATACCCGCACCGCGTCGGGGTGGCGGAGCGAGAGCTCCCGGCGCCCCTCCTCGTCGAGCAGGTCGATCTTGTTCATCACCAGCAGCCTCGGCGACGACCCCGCGCCGATCTCGTCGAGGACGGCGTCCGCGGCAAAGATCGAATCCGCGCGCTCCTCCTCGGGCTCCGAGCCGTCGACCACGTGCAGGATCAGATCGGCGAGCACCGTCTCCTCGAGCGTCGCCTTGAAGGCCTCGACGAGCTGATGCGGCAGCTTGCGGATGAACCCGACGGTGTCGGTGAGCAGGTATCGGCGCCCCTCCTCGGTGAACGCCCGCGTGGTCGGGTCGAGGGTGTGGAAGAGGCGCTCCCCCACCCCGACGCCGGCGCCGGTCAACGCGTTGAGCAGCGTGGATTTGCCGGCGTTGGTGTAGCCGGCGAGGGCGACGGTGGACATCGCGGCGCGCTCGCGCTCGGCGCGCATCACGGCGCGGTTGCGCTCGAGCCTCTCCAGACGGCGGCGCAGCGCCGTGATCCGGTCTCGCGCCAGCCGCCGGTCGGTCTCGATCTGGGACTCGCCGGGGCCCCTGGTGCCGATCCCGCCGCCGAGGCGCTCGAGATGGGTCCACAGGCCCCTCATGCGCGCCAGGTTGTACTCGAGCTGCGCCAGCTCGACCTGGAGCTTGCCCTCGGCGGTGTGGGCGTGGTCGGCGAAGATGTCCAGGATCACAGCGGTGCGGTCGATCACCGGCACACCCAGTTCCTGCTCGAGGTTGCGCTCCTGGCGCGGCACCAGCTCGTCGTCGCAGGCGACCAGGTTGGCGTCAGCCGCGGCGATCTCGCGCCGCAGCTCGGCGAGCTTGCCTCGGCCCAGGTAGCGGTCGGGGTCCGGGCGGGTGCGAGCCTGGGTCAGCTCGCCGGCGGTCGCGACCCCCGCCGTGCGCAGCAGCTCCTTGAGCTCCGCCACGGGATCATCGCGATGCTCGTCGTCGCGGACGATGCCGACTGCGATCGCGCGCTGACGAGCGCGAGGGTTGACGACACCGGCCGAGCCGTTCAGATAGTGGCTCTCGGACTGACGTCCGTTGCGGTTTCTCTGCACTGACCCTGATGTTAGGGCGCAGCGAGGCTCCCCTTGGGCACCATCGGCAGCAGCGCCGCCGCCCCGATCACGGCCAGGAAGGCCGTCGAGCGGGTGACCACCGCGAGGGGGTCGGAGCCGAGCGGATCGCCGAAGACGAGGATGCCGCCCGCGATGGCGGCCAGCGTCGCGACCGCCGTGAAGGCGACGATCACACCGACCGCCTCACCGAGCTGCAAGCCGCGGGCCAGCGCGAGGAAGGCGCAGATCCCACCCAGGATCGCGACCACGGTCCAGGGGCTGATCACACCGAGCGGCGAGCCTGGGACCGTCTCGGCGAGCGCCTTCAGCGCCACGTCCGAGACCCCGAGCGAGGTACCCGCCGCGGCGGCAAGCAGCAGCCAGCCCCGTCCGCGGAGCCGTTGATGAGCGGAGGCGAGCATGAGCAGACCGCCAAAGGCGAGGACGCCGCCCTCGTAGGCGATCATGGTCGAGCCGGTGAAGCCACCGCCCGGCCGCCCGTGCCCAGCCGTCAAAGCCAGGAACGCCAGCCCCGAGGCGCAGAGGGCAAGCCCGAACAGATCGCGCCTGCCCAGGGAGATGCCGAACCAGTGGCGCGCGGGCACGGCCAGCAGCGCCAGGCCGCCGGCGATCACCGCCTGCACGAGCGAGAGCGGCGCCATCGAGAGGGCCGCGACGTGCAGGCACCAGGCCAAGAAGGCGAGGCCGAAGCCGATCACCCACCACTTCGAGCGAAACAGCGCCGACGCGCTGCGCAGGGGGCTGCGCATGGCGACGTCTGGAGCGTCGACCGCGCCGCGGTGCTTGCAGAGCAGCGCGACGCCTGAGATCAGTGCGCAGCCGAGCGCAAGTATCAGTCCGATTTCACTCATCAGTTCGAAGTTCGGCGCCGAAGGCTCACGCCTTTAGCTGAGGAGGAGGTAAAGGTCGATTCGCCCCCCGCCCTGTCTTCCCGTCCGACCACCGTACGCGGTCCGGGCGGGCTTTGCGCCGCTAGGGCGCCAGGTGGACGCGGAGCCGCTCGACGGCTTCGCGGATCAGCTCGTCCGGGGTGGTCAGCGAGATCCGGAAGAACCCCTCCCCGCTGGGGCCGTACATCGACCCCGGCGAGACGACGACGGCGGCCTCCTCGAGCACCAGCTCGGCGAAGGTCGCCGAGGTGTGCCCGTCGGGTACCGGCGCCCAGACGTAGATCGTGCCCTTGGGCGGCTCGACCCGGACGCCGATGTCGGCGAGCGCCTCGACCACCAGATCCCGCCGGCGGGCGTAGATCCGGCACATCTCATCGACCGCCTTGCGCGGGCCGCGCAGGGCCGCGGCTCCCGCCAGCTGGACGGCCTCGAAGAGGCCCGAGTCGACGTTGGTCTTCAGGCGCCAGTAGGTTTTGATCGCCTCGGCGTTGCCGAGGATCGCCGCACAGCGCCAGCCGGTCATGTTGTACCCCTTGGAGAGCGAGAAGACCTCGACGCCGACCTCCTTCGCACCGGGCGCCTCCAGGAAGCTCGGTGCGACGTAACCGTCATAGGTCGTCTCGGAATAGGCGTTGTCGTGCACGACGAGGATCTCGTGCCGCTCGGCGAGCTCGACGACCCGCTCGAAGAAGCCATTCGGGACCACCGCGCCCGTGGGGTTGTTCGGGTAGTTGATGAAGAGCAGCCGGGCCCCCTCGAGCTTCTCGGCCGGAATCGCGTCGAGGTCCGGAGCGAAGCCGTTGTCCGGCAGCAACGGCAGGAGGTGCGCCTCCGCGCCGGCGAGGACCGGGCCGCCGGTATAGACCGGATAGCCCGGATCCGATGCGAGGGCGACGTCGCCGGGATCGAGGAAGGCGAAGCACAGGTTGTAGATGCATTCCTTGGCCCCGATCGCGGGGATCACCTCGTCGACCGGGTCAATCTCGACGCCGAAGCGCTGCATGTAGAAGTCGGAGAAGGCGCGCCGGAACTCCGGCCGTCCCCGATTGCTCGGATACTTCTGCGCGCCGGGGTCCCCAACCGCCTCGCGCATCGCCTCAACGATGTGGCTGAACGTCGGCGTGTCTGGATCGCCGATCCCGAGGCTGATCACATCGATCCCCTGGTCGCGCTTCTCCTCGATCCGCCGCTCGAGCTCGGCGAACATGTAGGGCGGGATCGCCTCCAGGCGCTCTGACGGGGCCGCCAGGCCCCTCTTCTTCGTCGGTGCCGTCATCGAAGCGGAAGACTACGAGGCATGGCCCGCTGGAGCGAGATCGAGCGGGAGGCACCCGAGCTGACCCGGCTGGCGCGTCGGATTCTCGACGGCCACAGGCACAAGACGATCGCCACCCTGCGCCGGGACGGCTCCCCGCGCATCAGCGGAATCGAGACCCAGTTCGAGAAGGGTGATCTATACGTCGGGAGCATGTGGAGGGCAGTGAAGGCGCTCGACCTGCGGCGCGACGGCCGCTTCGCCCTGCACAGCGCCTCTCCCGACCCCGAGCCCGACGGTGCGTTTCCCAAGAGCCAGCCGGGCGACGCCAAGATCGCGGGCCGGATGCACGAGGTCACCGATGCCGAGCGACAGGGCCGACCCCACCGCTTCCGCGCGGAGATCAGCGAGTTGGTGGTGATCACGATCGGCGGCGACCCCCCTGATCACATGGTGATCGACTCCTGGCACGAGGGCCGGGGCACATGCCGCCGGACCCGCTAGCCGAGGGCCTCGAGCTCGCGCACGAGCTCGGGCGAGACCTCGCCCGCGTAGACCGGCAGCGCCCACCCCGTAAGGCGCACGCCGAGATCGGCACCGATCTCGACCAGCAGTTCGCCCCCGTCCAGCTCGACCGTCAATTCATCGGCCGCCCCAGCCAGGTGGGCCGCCACCGCCGCCCCACAGGCGCCGGTGCCGGAGGAGAGCGTCTCCCCCACCCCGCGCTCGAAGATCCGCGCCCGAACCCGGTCGCCGTCCACCCGGAAGAAGCTCACGTTGGTGCGGTTGGGAAAGAGATCGTTGTTCTCGATCTCCGGCCCGATCGCCGCGAGGTCGAGTGACTCGACCTCGTCGCCAACCGCGATCGCGCACTGTGGGTTCCCGATCGAGACGTGCTGGAAGCTCCAGGTCCGACCGGCGGCCTCGAGCTCGCCGCGGCCATCCTCGGCTCCCGACGGATACTCCGGGGATACGGTGCTCGCCCGTCCCATCTCCAGGGTGCACTCGGTCTCCGATCGGATCGTGGGCGTGAGCGGCCCCGCCTTGGTCAGGATCGCGAACTCCTCGGCATCGGTCCACCCTGACCGGCGCAGGTACATGACGGCCTCCCGCGCCCCGTTGCCCGACAGTTCCGCCTCCGAGCCGTCCGGGTTGAAGATCCGCAGCTCGGCGACGTACGAGGGGTCCTCCACCGGCGCCAGCAGCAGGATCCCGTCAGACCCGACGCCGAAGTGCGGATCGCACAGCCGCCTCACACGCGCCGGGGTCGGCTCCCAGGGAAGTGCCGCGGCCTCCACGATCAGGTAGTCGTTGCCCAGGGCCTGCCACTTCTCGAACTTCATCCACTGACCCTATTCGCCGTCGGTGGGATCCGACCCGGACCCACGAGCCTGCTGCAGCGCCGCGAGGGCTTCCTCTCGATTCCCGTATGGGCGCATGCGGACGATCCTCCCATCGCGGACGGTCCAGATCTGGCTCAACACCCACTCGACGGGAACATGGCTGTCATGCCCGCGCGCGGTTATTGCGAGGTCCATCAACACGTCGTCGCCGGCCGAATCGAAATTGGACACCTCATAGCTGAACTCATCCCATGGCTCGAGCCACGTCTTCCAGAACTGCAGCCACTGCTCCCGCCCCACCCAATGTCCCTCGCTGCCAAACGGAAGCGGGAAATGCCGAGTGTCGATCTCGATGCCGGGGTCGATCACCTGCATCAGCGGTCTCACCGCCTCAGGCAGTCGCACGATCGAGTCATCCCAGTTCTTCGCGTTCACAGCGGCCAGCCGAAACTTCTCGAACCCGGCGGCAATCAGCGATTCATGGATGCCCCTGACGAGCTCAATGTTGCGTTCACCGTCACTCACTGTGGTCACGAGGGAGTATCACGCCCCCCCGATCGAGCCGCTTCAGGATCTCCCGCGCGACCTCATCGTCGGGCCGGTGGGTGCGATCGATCAGCTCGACGCCTTCCATCCGCCGCATCCAGGTCAGCTGACGACGCGCGTAGGCCCGGTGCCCCGCCTTGATCGCCTCGACCGTCTCCGGCGAGGGCGCGGCGTCGATGTCGGCGAGCAGCTGCTCGAAGCCGAGCGCGGCGCGGGCCGTGCGCGAGGGCCCCGCCTCCGCCGCGCTCCTGACCTCCTCGGCGGCCCCCGAGGCGATCATTTCATCCACGCGGCTGTCGATGCGCTCGGCGAGGCGCTCTCGGTCCATGATCAGGCCGACGAGCAGCGTCGGGTGGCGTAGCTCGGCCGTCCAGAGCCTCTCCGCGTCCGGGGCTGCCTCGATGCCGGCCCGGGCGAGCTCGGTGAGACGCGCGATCCGCTTGCGGTCGTTCGGATCGACGCCCTGGGCAAGGTCCGGGCCGAGCTCCTCATGGAGCGCCTTCGGGCCGCGCTCGGCGAGCTCGCGCTCCACCTCCTCGCGGACCTCCCCCGGCACGGGCGGCCGCAGGTCGAGATCGGCCAGGGCCGCCCTCAGATAGAGCCCGGTGCCGCCGACGACGATCGGGCGCCGACCCTCGGCCAGCACAGAATCGATCTCGCGATGGGCCGCCTCGGCGTAGCGGCCGGCGCTGAACTCCTCCCCGGGGTCGACGAAGGAGAGCAGCCTGTGCTCGAGCCTCACCCGCTCATCGGCGGTCGCCGCGCCGCTCAGGGTCTCGAGCCCCCTGTAGACCTGGATCGAGTCGCAGTTCACGGCCACCGGGTCCTCCCCGCGCTCGCGGAGCCGGTCAGCGACCGCGATCGCAACGCCGGTCTTGCCGACGGCCGTCGGGCCGAACAGCGCGAGGACGTCCATCGCCCGACGGGTTCCGGCGCTCGCTCAGGCGGCGCGGCTCATCAGCCGCTCGAAGCCGCTCAGCGTGGTCGAGGTGGCTTCGCTGATCTCGACCTCCACCAGGTGGCCCGGCTCCCCGGTGCCGTCGAAGTTGACGGTCTTGCTGTGGCGCGTGCGGCCTCGCAGGCGGGTTGGGTCGGTCCGGCTGGGCCCCTCGACCAGGACCTCCATGGTGCGTCCGACGAAGCGCTGGGCGCGCTCGCGGGCGCGATTCTGGACGAGGTCAACGAGACGCTCCATCCGCTCCCGCTTCACCGCGTGCGGCAGCTGGTCCTCGAAGCCCGCGGCCTCGGTGCCCCGCCGCGGCGAGAAGATGAAGGTGAAGGCGCCGTCGTAGCCGACCTGGTCGACGACCTCGAGGGTCCGCTCGAAGTCCTCCTCGGTCTCGCCCGGGAAGCCGACGATGATGTCGGTCGTGATCGCGCAATCGGGCAGGTGCTCCCTGATCAGCGCGACCCGGTCGAGGTAGCGCTCGCGGCTGTACGTGCGGCGCATCCTCTTCAGGATCGGCGTCGAGCCCGACTGCAGCGGCAGGTGGATGTGCTCGCAGAGCGATGCGAGTTCCGCATGGGCGCGGATCACGTCCTCGCGCATGTCCTTCGGGTGCGGGCTGGTGTAGCGGATCCGGTCGACGCCCGTGATCGCGTCGACGCGCCCGAGCAGCTCGGCGAAGCTGATCCGACTCTCCTTCGGCAGATCGCGCCCGTAGCTGTTCACGTTCTGGCCGAGCAGCGTCACCTCGCGGACACCGTCCGCGGCGAGCCGTTCGACCTCCGCGATCAGTTCCGCCGGGTCGCGGCTCACCTCACGGCCGCGGACCGAGGGGACGATGCAGTACGAGCAGACGCAGTTGCAGCCCTGGGAGATCTGCACCCAGGCCTGGAAGTCGCGGGCGCGCTTCATGGGCAGATGCCCCGAGACGTCCTCGAACTCGAAGTATCCCTGGGCGGTGAGCGAGTCCGAGGTCAGGAACTCGGCCAGCCGGTGGATCTGCCCCGGCCCGAAGGCGACGTCGACGAAGGGGAAGCGGCGGAAGACCTCGTCCTTGACGGACTGCGCCCAGCAACCGCCGACACCGACGACCCGCGCGGGGTCCTCCGCCTTGAGCCGCTTCGCCTCCCCGAGGTGGGCGATGAACCGGTTGTCGGCCGACTCGCGGATCGAGCAGGTGTTGAAGAGGATCAGGTCCGCCCCCTCGCGGTCGTCGGCCTCGACGTAGCCGAGCGAATCGAGCATCCCCTTCATCCGCTCCGAATCGTGCTCGTTCATCTGGCACCCGAACGTGGTGACGTGGTAGCGGCGCTCCATCGTGAGTCAATGTAGCGGCGCCGCCCTCACTTGGAGGGCGAGTTGACGATCTGCTGGATCCGGCTGTG
>DASXSZ010000189.1:0-15194 GCA_036505735.1 Solirubrobacterales bacterium | reverse complement strand
GCTCTTGCGGGAGATAAGCGGCATCGCGGCCAAGATACAGTCCCCCCATGCAGCTCCGCGAGATCATGACCGCGGGGGTCGTCACGGCGAACGAGGGAGACGAAGTGCTCGAGGTGGCGCGCCTGATGCGGGACCGCGGCGTCGGCTCGGTCGTGATCTGCGATCACGGTGGCGGGCCCGCTGCAATGATCACCGACCGCGACCTGGCCATCCGGGTCGCCGCGGACGATCGCTCCCTGAGCGAGGCGGTGGGCCGGCACGCGTCGCGCCCGCTGATCACCGGTGTGCCCGACATGGATCTCGAGGAGGCCGCCGCGCTGATGGTGCAGCACCGGGTGAGGCGCCTGCCCGTACTCGAGGGTGGCCGCCTCGCCGGGATCGTCAGCCTCGACGACATCGCCGTTCGCACAGGCAACCTAGAGGTTGCACAGCGGATGACCGCCGAGGTGATCGAGGGAGCGCTCCCCGACTTCTACTTCCACGAGCGCGGCTAGTCGTGGAAAGCTCCAGCCCAGCGAGCTCGCTCCCGAGCAAACAGGAGCTGCTCGCCTTCCAGGACCGCTGGCTGCGCCGGGCCGGGGCGGCCGCCCTGGCCGGGGCCTTCATCGCCGCGGCGGCGATCGTCCTCGGGCGGATCGGGCTGGATCTGCCGAGCGCGGATTCCGACGCGGACCAGCTCGCCTTCGTACACGCCCACAGCAACCGCCTGATCCTCTCGGCCGTGCTGCAGGGCATCGGCTTCTCGCTGTTCGCGATCCCGCTCGTCGTCCTCTTCAGAGCCGCGAGCGGCCGGGCGGAGCGAATGCGGGGCGCGTTTGTCGGATTGGTCGCGCTGGGTCCGGTGGCGCTCGGGCTGGCGCTTGTGATCGCGTCGATCGGCAGCTCTCACGTCTCGGACAAGTTCGTCGACCAGGTCGGGGGGGTCGAGCAGCGCGCGCGCCAGGAGGCGCAGGCATCGGCAGCCTCCGCGGCCAAACGGGCGAAGCCGGCTGCGAACGAGAAGGCGAAGGGCGCCGCCCCGACGGGCACCACGGCGGCCACGACCACGACTCCGGCCGGGACGACGACCACGGCCGCCGGGGCCGCGGCGGCCAAGCCCAAGACTCCCGACCAGGCCGCGAGCGACGCGCGGGAGGACCTCGCCGACGATCTCAACAAGGACTCGGGCCTGCTGACCGCCGCCGCGGTGCTCCAGACCATCGCCGCTCTCTCTCTGGTCTTCGGGCTGATCTACACCAACCTCTGGGCGATGCGCACCGGGCTCCTCAGCCGCTTCTGGGGGGCGCTCGGAATGGCGTTCGGGCTCTTTCTGATCTTCCCGATCTTTCCCGCCATCCCGGGGATCGTGCTCTGGTTCGCCGCCCTCGGCCTGATGTTCCTGGGGCGCTGGCCCAGGCCCCTGCCGCCAGCGTGGGCTGCGGGTGAGGCGGTCCCGTGGGTGAGACCGGAGCAGGACATCGGGCCGCCGCCCGAGCGGCGCGGGCCCGGGGGCACCGTCGAGGGAAGCGGCCGCGAGGTCTCAGAGCAGCCGCTGCCCGAGGACGGCCGGCCCGAGCAGCCCGCCGCGGAGACGCGGGGCCAGCGGCGGAAGAAGCGCAAGCGCAGGCGCTGATGCAAGGGTGCTCCGAGGCGAAGCCGAGGAGCAACCCGATTAGTTCGTGGGCGGAGGGGCCGCCATCAGCTCGACCCGGTGGCCACCGGGGGCGATTGCGAAGGCCCTGTCGGCGCCCCAGAGCTGCCGGGTGTCCTCGACCTGGAAGCCCGCGTCCCGCAGGCGCTGCTTCGCCTCCGCATGGTCTGGCGCCACCACGGCGGCGTGTCCGAGCGCGGGAGCGGTGTGGCCCTCGGTGAGGATGAGGTGGATCTGGGTGCCGTTGTGCTCGAGCCAGCGAACCCGGTCGCCGAGCACCTCCGCGGCCGGGACCTCCTCGAAGCCGAGCAGGCCCCAGAACTCAATCGAGCGATCGGCCTGATCCAGCGGGATCTCGAGCGAGACGTGGTGGAGCACGCCTCCAGCATTTCAGACGCGAGGGACTAGAAGATCGAGAGCCAGCGCCTGCTCGGACGCCCCTGGTCCGCCCGGCGCGCGATCAGCCCCATGGCCAGCAGCGCTAGCCCGACGAGCGCCAGGCTGCCGACGGCCATCCCCGTCATCGGCAGGGTGCTGGAGTTGCCCGCGGCGTCCGGCGAGGCGACCGCGGAGGCCTCCGAGGTGGCGGAGCCGCTCGAGCTCGACCCGGGATTGCCCCCGCCGCTGCCCCCGCCGCCGCCGCTCGAGCTCAGCACCCGCACCGTCCCGTGCATGTTCGGGTGGATGGTGCAGATGTAGCTGAAGGTGCCGGCGGTGGTGAACCGGTGGGAGCCGCTGCCGCCGGAGTTGATCGTGCCGGTATCGAAGCTGCCGTCGTCGGCGGTGGCCGTGTGCGGTGCCTGACCGGCGTTGTGCCAGGTGACGGTGTCCCCTACGGCGACGGTCGCCGAGGCCGGGGAGAAGAAGAAGTCATCCATCGTCACGCTGGCCGAGGCCGACGCTTGGGCCTTGCCCGTCGGGCCGCTGACCGTGACCGGCGGAGCCGCAGCTGCCGCGGTGGTCGTCACCGGGTCTTGCTGCTGCTGCTGCTGCTGCGGGTCGCCGCCCGGATCGGGCGGCTTCCGCTTTCCAGGGTCCGCGGAACTGGCCTCGGGATCGACCGGCGGGAGGACCGGATCGGCGGTCGTGGTGGTGGTGGTGGTGGTCGTCGTCGTCGCCTCGGCCGGCGCTCCGGAATCCTGCGCCGCCGAGACCGCAGGCACCGCGCAGATCGCCGCCAGGACGAGCATCCCGCTCGCCAGGGCTCTCGCTCCCTTCATCGATCCAATCCTAGGGCGCACCACCTCATTGCGAAGTACGAAACTTTCGGATGCCCGGATTTAACCCAGGGCGCTGACGCCGGGAGGAGCATCGGAGGGCTCCGGCTCCTCCTGCTCCGCGGCGACGCGCTTCCGGTGCGTGCGAATCTCGCTCATGATCCGCTCGAGGCGGGGCTCGGTGGAGGCGTCGACGTGGGTCATCGCAGCCGCGATCGCCGGGTGGACCGATGCGATCCGCTCGTGCATCGCCTGGGCGACGGCGCGGTAGGTGGGGTGTCCCTCGCGGCCGGAGCGGAGCTCGATCAGGTGCATCGCCTCGCGCGCGTTCAGGTCAAGCAGGTACCGGATCCGGTAGCCGAGGCAGAGCGCGTACGGCGCCGCCTCCGGCTGGTCGGGGGCGAGCCGCTCGTAGGCGGCCCGCGAGATCTCCAGGGCGCGTTCGTACTCAGAGCCCGCGCCCGCCTCGCGGACCTCGTCCGGGATCCCCGCGCCGAGGTCTGGGCTGAGCCGCTGCCACTGGCAGGTCAGCATCCGGTGGCGCTGCAGGTCGCGGAAGCCGCCGTAGTCGGAGACGATCTCGAAGCGGTAGCGGACGGCCTCCCAGCCGCGGCCGGGACGGTGACGGCGGTTCAGCCTCTCGCCAGCGAGGTCGGCGATGATCTCCGCCTGCTCGTCGGGGGGCAGGGCCCGAACGCGATCGAGGATTGCTCGCTCCGAGCCGCCCGCCGATTCGAACAGCGAGGCGGCTATCAGCTCGTCCTCGGAGCCATCGACGTTGATCAGCTCCACGGATGGCGCGTCGGGGCCCTCGGGGCGGTCGAGGCCCAGCCGGGAGACCCAGCTCTCGGCGGCCTCGCGCCGACGTTCGAGGTAGGCGATCCACTCCCCGCCGCGGTCGGGGCGCTCGACCCGGGCGACGAAGCTCGGCATCACCTTCTTGAGCTCCTCGAGGATCATCGTCGCGAAGTGGCGCGCCTCGGGCAGGGGCGAGGCCAGCATCCGCAGCAGGAGCTGCTCGTAGGCCTGACCCGAGGCGAAGATGCCGACGTGGCTCAGGGTCGCGGCGGGCAGCAGCCCGCGCAGCAGGTCCAGTGCCTTCGCCTTGATCGAGCGCTCCCACGCCGCCTCGGGCTCGTCCCCGCGCAGCCAGCGCTCGGCCGCCCACTCGCGCACCTGGACGAGCGAGCGCGAGTAGATCGCGAAGAGCTCCTCCATGGCCTCGGCATACTCGGGGCCCAGCTCGTCGTCGCGATAGAAGCGGTGGCCGCCGCCGGCCGACTCGGGCAGCGGCTGGTCGTAGGGGATGTAGCGAGTGGACTGCTCGAGATAGGCGGCCAGCCGGCCGCGCTGCAGGACCTTGGTGAGCACGTTGGAGACCCACTCGCAGGCGACGTGCGCGCCGCCAACCTGGGCGATCGAGTCGTCCCCGTATCCCATGAACACCCGCTCGTAGAGGCCCGCCGCCCGCTTGCCCTCCTCGCCCTCGAACGGCCGGCCGCCCTCGGGGACGTCGGCGGCGAACTCGTCGAGATAGAGGCGGCGGAGCGTCCCGGCGTAACGGGAATAGCGCGCGAATAGCGCCCCCTTGATCGTCTCCGGGAGGTTGACCAGTGCGAAGACAGGGCGATCGAGGTTGGTGAAGTGGGGGAAGAGGAGCCTCCGTTCCTCCTTTGTGAATTCCTCGACGGGGTAGCGCACGGGCTGATGATCGTAGACGTAGGGGCCGATGCTCCGGGCCTCGGATTTGGCCGCTCTATCCCCAGATCGTCTGGGCGATCAGGACGGCGACCACGGCGATCGCGGTGGTCCACGCCACGGCCTGCGCCGCAAGCTTCGAGTCGAGCCCGTAGACGTGGGCGACCAGCAGGGTGTTGATCCCGCAGGGCATCGCCGCCAGCAGCAGATAGGGGCCGGGGAGGTCGATGAAGGGAAGCGAGAGGAGCAGCAGCAGGCCCGGGGCGATCGCGAGCCGCAGCAGGATCGCGGCGCCGATAGGCGGATCGAACGGCGAGCCGAGCCTGAATAAAACGGGTTGCTCCTCGGCTTCGCCTGCGGGGCACCCTCGCATATCCTCCACCTCCTCGGCGAGCACCGCCCCGACCGCGAAGAAGCCGATCGGCAGCAGGGCGATCACGAAGCCGCGCGAGATATCGACCAGAACGTCGGGGGCGAGGGAGTTGGGGACGAGCAGCCCAGCGATCGCCGCGTAGAGCGGCGGATTCCGGGTGAAGAAGGCAATCACGCGGTCGCGGAATCCCTCTCCCGCCTTCGTGCCGAAGGCCGCGCCCGTCCCGAACCCGAGCAGGAGCAGCGACGGCGCTGGGACGACGATGTCGTAGACAACCGCCTCGCCGACGGCGTGGAAGCCGAGCAGCGAGGCGACCAGCGGGTAGCCGAGGTACCCGGAGTTGGGAATCAGGGTGCCGGTGATCAGCGAGCCGGTCGCGGGACGGTTCAGTCGCAGTAGCCGGCTGCCGGTGAGCCAGGCCAGGCCCGCCGCGGCGAGGACCGCCACCCAACCGATCACCAGGCCCCCGGCCTCGTCGGCGTTGATGTGGGTGCGGGCCAGGTTGAAGAAGACGACGAATGGGATCAGCGTGTAGAGCGAGAGCACCAGCAACCGGCGCGCCCAGCCGACCGCCGTAGCGGGCCAGCGGCGCTCCGCGGCCACGCCGGCGCTGCCGGAGATCACGATCGCGGCGATGGTGAGGAGGACGCCCAAGGTCCGGCATCCTCGCTCACCGGGTGACCGGGCCGAGCTTGCGCTCCGTTACCGGCCCGCGTGCCGAAGCCGATAGAAACGCGGCTCGGCCCTCTTCACGTATCCGGGCACGCCTTTGAAGGAAACCTCCATCGGCTCCTGATCGACGATCTCCCAATCGGGATAGGCCGCCTCGATGTCCTCCTGACGCGCCCCGCGGGGCAGCGGCCCGCGCCTCCCTGGCTTCCAGGCCATCATCAGGAACGTGGCGGCCGGCGCAGCCACCGCGCTCACCTCACGACCCATCTGGGCCCGCTGTTCGTCGCTGAGCTCGTCATGGAACAACCCGATGTCGAGCAGGAAGGGAAAGTCCGCGCCCACCTCCGCCTCGCGCAGCTTGGTGACGTCACCCTCGATCAAGTCGACGCCGACCCCCTCCTCGTCGGCGCGCCGCCGGGCCCGCCGCAGGGCCTTCGGGACGAAGTCGATGCCCGTCACGTCCCATCCGCGCTTCGCCAACGCGACAGCCCAATTCCCGCTGCCGCAGCCGAGATCGAGCACCCTTCTCTCCGCAGGATCGCGCTCGGCCTCCTCGCGCGCGAACAGCCGGTCGACCTGATCGGCGATCGGAGAACTCGCCATCCGTTCCCATGGCGTGAATCCGATCAGGTAGAGGAATCTGTAGCTGCTCACGCTCCCTCCACGGGCTCGGGTCAGCCTATGAGAGCTACACGGTCACCGTCAACGACCCGGCCGCATGCGAGGCCCAGTCGATCAGCGGCGAGGGGGCGACGCCAAACGCGATCGTGGCCGCCCCGCAGAGCAGAGCCGTCCCCGCGATCAGGATGCAGCGGCCCGTTCCCTTGCGTGCTGCCACGTCTGCCTCCGGCGAGGCGCCTGCGATCGCCGGCATCGGCTGCGCCGGAGCCTCGGTCGGCTCCGGCCGCATCCAGACCGCCGACACCACACGCAGGTAGTAGACGAGCGAGACCATCGCCCCGATCACGATCACCACGCCGAGCCAGGTGTAGTCGCCGTCCACACTCGCCTCGATCAGGAAGAGCTTGCCCATGAAGCCCGAGGTGCCGGGCAGGCCGGCGAGCGCGAGCATCCCGATCGTCAGTGGCCACGCCAAGAGCGGGCGGGTGCGGCCGATGCCGGCGACGGACTCGATGTCGTCGCCGCGGTCGGTCTCGCGCTCGCGGGCGATCACCACTGCGAAGACGGCCAGGTTCATCAGCGTGTAGGCGGCCAGGTAGAAGACCAGCGCCTGGAGCCCGGTTTCGGTCGCCACCACCACCCCGGCGAGCATGTAGCCGGCCTGGGCGATCCCGGAGTAGCCCATCAGCCGCTTCAGCGAGTCCTGGCCGAGCGCGCCGACGTTGCCGATCGCGATAGAGGCGACGGCGAGGGCGGCCAGGGCGGGCTTCCAGTCGTGGGCGATCGGGCCGAGCGCGACCTCGAAGAGGCGGGCCAGCGCGATGAAGGCCGCGGCCTTGGTCGCCACAGCCATGAAGGCGGTGATCGGCGTGGGAGCGCCCTGGTAGACGTCCGGCGTCCACTGGTGGAAGGGGGCGAGGGAGGTCTTGAAGGCGAGTCCGGTCGCCACCATCGCGGTGCCGATCAGGACGATCGTGTCGTTGCCGTTGTCTCCCGCCAGCCCCTTGGCGATTCCGGCGAAGTCGGTCGAGCCAGAGCCGCCGTAGAGGAGCGCGAAACCGTAGAGCACAGTGGCAGAGCCGATCGAGCCGATGATCAGGTACTTGAGGCCGGACTCGAGCGAGCGCTCGGTCCGCCGAGCCGAGGCGCAGAGCACGTAGAGCGGGATCGAGAGCAGCTCGAGCGCGACGAAGAAGGCGATCAGGTTCTGGGCCTGCGCGATCAGGGTCATGCCGAGCACCGAGCCGAGCAGCAGCGCGTAGAAGGCGCCGAACCCGGCCTCCTCGGCGGCGGGCTCACGGATCGAGAGCACCACGGCGACCGCAGCGGCCAGGCAGGCGATCAGCGTCGCGGCCAGTCCGAAGGCGTCGAGCCGCAGCGCGCCGGCGACCAGGTCGGAGTTCGAGCCCCACTCGATGATGCAGCGGGCCGCCGTGACGGCGAGCACCGCGATCGTGAGGTAGGCCATCGTAAAACGACCCACCCGCGGGATGAGACCGATCAGCAGCACGACACAGACCCCCGCCGTCAGCGCGATGACGGGCGAGAGCCCGGAGTAGTCGATGTGGGGGGCGTTGAAGGTCATCGCTCAGCCACCTGCGTCGGGGCCTGCGGGCTGCTCGCCAGCTGCCCGTGTATGGAGTCGTCCGCCCGGTGGAGGATCAGCCCCGGCCAGAGCGCCAGCCCGACGATGCACGCGACCAGGCCGGCGACCACCGTGCCCCGCAACAAGCCGACCTCGCGGGACTCGATCCCATCCGGCTTGCGGTTGTGCATCGCGTGCTGGTAGAGGCGCAGCGCGTAGTAGGCGGACAGCACGATCCCGATCGCGGCGACGAAGGCGTAGACGATCTTCGCCTGGAAGATCCCGTTGAGGATGTAGAACTCGCCGATGAAGTTGGCGGAGCCGGGCATTGCGAGCAGGGCGAGCGTCGCGATCAGGAACAGCGCCGCAAGCACAGGCGCCCGCATCGCGAGGCCGCCCATCCGCCGGATGTCGTCGGTGCCGGTCCGCTCGACGAGTAGCACGCAGATCAGCATCAGCGGCGCCACCACCAGCCCGTGGTTGACCATGTTGAGCACCGCCCCGTCGGCGCCATCGGGGCGCAGGCTGAAGATCCCAAGTGTGATGAAGCCGAGCTGCGCCACCGAGGAGTACCCCAGGATCAGCCTGGCGCTCGTCTGGGTGAACGCCATCACCGACCCGTAGAGGATCGAGGCGACCGCGATCGCCAGGATCACCTCCTGGAAGTGGTTGGTCGCCGCCGGAAAGACCGGCAGGACCACCCGCAGGAACCCGTAGGCCCCCACCTTCGACAGCACCCCTGAGAACAGCGCGAGAGCCGGCAGCGGGGCGACGCGATAAGCGTCCGGCATCCAGCCGTGCAGCGGGAAGGCCGGCATCTTCACCAGGAACGCGGCGGCGAAGAACCAGAAGATCCAGTATTGGCTGCCGGATCCCAGGGGGTGCGTGGCGAGATACTGGATGTTGAAGCTGACCGGGCCACCGTCGGCGGTCAGGATGCCGGTGGCGATCGCGCCGGCGAGCATCAGCAGCGACCCGACCAGCGTGTAGACGATCATCTTGATCGTCGCGGCCTGTGGCCTGATCGGTCCCTCGCCCTCCTCCGGCCGCCCCGGATGCTCCGCCCCCCAGCTCCCGAACAGGAAGTAGAACGGGATCAGCATCAGGTCGAAGAAGAGGACGAAGAGGATCAGGTCCTGGGCGAGGAAGGCGCCGAGCACCGCCGTCTCCGCCAGGCCGAACATGAGGAAGTAGAGGCGTGGCCGCTCGGGCGGGTTGAACGCCGACCAGAGCGTTGCTGCGAACCAGAGGACGGTGGTGAGGAGGACCAGGAAGAGGCTGATCCCATCCACCCCGAGCTGATAGCGGACGCCGAGGGCCGGGATCCAACTCGAGTCGACCGTGTGCTGCAGGCCGCCCGAGGGATCGAACCGCGCGACCACCGCGATCGCCAGGGCCAGCGAGGCGAGCGGTCCGATCGTCGCCACCCAGCCCGAGATCCGGCCGGGGAAGAGCGCAGCGACCAGCGCGGCGGTGAGCGGCGCCCAGAGGAGAGTCTCGATCACGGCATCTCCATGACCAGTTCCACCATCACGAGCTCTGCAGGAGGAAGTAGAGACCGAGCCCCGCGAACCCGGTGACCAGAAGCAGGGCGTAGGAGCGCAGGTAGCCGGATTGCGCGCCGCGCACGCCGGCGTTGGCGCCGCGGACCAGGTCGGTGACGCCCATGACGAGCCCCTGGATCACATAGCGCTCGAAGATCTTGTTCGCCCAGCCGCCGACGGCCAGCGCCGGGCGGACGACGAGGATGTCGATCGCCTCGTCGAAGTACCACTTGCGCTCCAGGAAGTCGTGCAGCCAGGGGAAACGCGCCACCAGAGCGGCCGTGGTGCCCGGCCTGCGCAGGTAGGCGTAGTAGGCGATCGCGATGCCGAGCACCGAGATCAGGCCGCCGATCAGCAGGCCCCGATAGGCGGCGGTTGTGCTCGGCCCCTGCTCGTAGAGGCTCGAATCGAGGAACGAGCCGTGCAGGAACTTGTGGACCGCGTCGTCCACCCCCGGGATCTGGATGAATCCCGCGAACAGCGCCCCGAACCCGAGAATCGTCATCGCAATCCTCATCGGCCACTCCCGCTCGGCGATCTGGTGGGTCGGGCCGGGGAAGCCGACGTCGGTGTCCTCCCTCTCGCCTGTTGCCGGGTTCTCGGGCTCGGCGTGGTGGATGTGCCCGCCCTCGAGCTCGCGCGCCTCCTCGCAGGGTTCCCCGAACACCACACGGAAGCCGATCCGGAACGCGTAGAAGGCGGTCAGCAGCGCGCCGATGTAGCCGCCGATCGTGAAGATCACGTAGAAGCCACCCCGGTAGGCGGCGAAGTCGAGGATCTCGTCCTTCGAGAACCAGCCCGAGGTCAGCGGGAAGGCGGCGAGGGCGAGGGCGCCGATCAGCAGCATCGCCGAGGTGAACGGCATCGCCTTGCGGAAGCCGCCCATCAGGTCGATGTTCTGGCGGTTCGCCATCGCTCCGATGACCGAGCCCGCGGCCATGAAGAGGAGGGCCTTGAAGAAGGCGTGGGTCATCAGATGGAAGAGCCCCTCGGAGTAGGCGCCGATCCCGACCCCGACAACCATGTAGCCGATCTGGCTCATGGTGGAGTAGGCGATGATCCGCTTCAGATCGGTGACGACCAGGGCGATCGTCGCCGCGATCAGCAGCGTCGCCAACCCGATGAAGGCGGCGATGTCGGCAGCTGTGAGCCCGATCTCAAACAGCGGGTGAAAGCGGGCGATCAGGTAGACGCCGGCCGTCACCATGGTCGCCGCGTGGATCAGGGCGGAGACCGGCGTCGGGCCCTCCATCGCGTCCGGCAGCCAGGTGTGGAGGGGGACCTGCGCCGACTTGGCGATGGCGCCGACCACCAGGAGCAGGCAGATCACGACCACGACGCCCTGATTGGTGTGGAAGGTCTGGGGCGCCTTGCTGAAAATGGAGAGCAGGTCGAAGGTGCCGAGGTCGCGGAAGATGAAGAAGGCGGCCAGCACCATCCCGGCGTCCCCGACCACGTTGATGACGAAGGCCTTCATCCCCGCGCGGGTGGCGGTCGTGCGCCTGTACCAGAAGCTGATCAGGGCGTAGGAGGCGAAGCCGACGAAGGCCCAGCCGACGATCAGCAGCACCAGGTTGCCCGCCAGGACCAGCAGCAGCATCGAGAAGACGAAGAAGTTGAGGTACGCGAAGAAGCGGTTGAAGCCCCGGTCCGAGGTCATGTAGCTGATCGAGTAGAGGTGGATCAGCGCCGAGACCCCGCTGACGATCAGGCACATGTAGACCGAGAGCGGGTCGACCAGGACGTTGAGCTGGATGTTCAGCCCGGCGGCGCTGGCGTAGTCGTATAGGGAGGAGGTGTGCTGGCGGGCATCGACCGGGTCGCCGAGGATCTGCACCAGTGCGCCGATAGAGGCAAGGAAGGAGAGGCCGATCATCGCCGTCGCGATCCAGCCGGCGCTCCGGCCCGGCAGCCCCCTCCAGCCCAGGCTGACGATCAGCGTCCCGGCGAGCGGGAAGGCGAGCACGAGCCAGCCATACGCGGTCGCCGACAAGTCCTACCCCCTGAGGCTGCGCAGGTCGTCGACGTTGAGCGGGATCCGGCGCCGGTAGGCGGCGACGATGATCCCGAGCCCCACCACCACCTCGCAGGCCGCGATCACCATCACGATCAGGGCGAAGACCTGGCCGTCCTGGTTGCCGAGCGAGCGGGAGAAGGCAAGCAGCGCCAGGTTGCCCGCATTCAGCATCAGCTCGAGGCAGAGCAGGATCACCAGCGGGCTGCGACGGAGCAGCACTCCCGAGACCCCGACGGCGAAGAGCAGCGCCGAGAGGACGAGGTACCAGGTGATGTCCATCAGGCGGTTTCCCGGGGGGCGCTGGCGTCAGCGGCGCGGTGGCGGCCCGCCAGCACGACCGCCCCGACCGCTGCGACAAGGAGCAGCAGCGACGCCGCCTCGAAGGCGATCAGGAAGCGCTCCAGCAGAAGCTTGCCGATCGCGGAGGGCGAGCCGAAGCCGAGCTCGACCGTCGGGCCCTGGGTGTCGATCGCCTGAAGGCTCGAGCCGGTGATCGCGATCGCAAGCTCGACGAACAGCGCGATGCCCAGCAGCGGCGCGATGAAGCGCTGGCCCGGGATCGGCTCCCAGAGGGGCTCGTCGACGTTGCCGACGTACGCGGCCACGAAGACGTAGAGCACCATCACCGCCCCGGCGTAGACCACGATCTGCGCGGCGGCGATGAACTCGCCCTGCAGCAGGAGGAAGAGCCCGGCGAGCGAGATCAGGTGGACGATCAGGGCGAGGACGCTGTAGAAGGCGTTGCGGAGCGCGATCACAGCGATCGCGCCTCCCAGCGCCCCGATCGCCCCGGCGAAGAACGCGACCTCCTTCACTCGCCCTCACTCCGCAGCGGCGTGCGGTCGATCGGCTCGGCGAGGAGCATCTCCTTGGTGAAGATCAGGTCCGAGCGGTTGTAGTCGGACATCTCGTAGTCGTGGCCCATCGTGATCGCGTCGAAGGGGCAGGCGACCTCGCAGTAGCCGCAGAAGATGCAGCGGGAGAGGTTGATCTCGTAGACCTCTGCGTAGCGCTCGCCCGCCGAGACGCGGTGCTCGGGATCGTTCTCGGCGGCGACCACCCGGATGCAATCGGCCGGGCATGCGGCCGCGCAGAGCGAGCAGCCGACGCACTTCTCGAGGCCAGTGTCCTCGAAGCGGTGGAGCTTGTGTCGCCCGCGGAAGCGCGGGTAGACAGGGGTCTTCTCCTCGGGGTACTGGATGGTCACCGTCCCCTCGAGGACGCGGCCGAGGGTGGTGCGCAGCCCGCGAAGCGTCTCGCCGAAAGCGCGGTAGGCGCCGCCGACCCCGCCCGGCTTCGGCCCGCGCTGCACCGAGATCACGTCCCCGGCGCTCTCCAGGTACGGGAAGGCGCTCCAGTCGGTCACCTCGGTGTTGAGCTTCGCTTCCATCAGCTCACCGTCACGATCACGGCGGTGACGACGATGTTCAGGGTGGCGAGCGGCAGCAGGACCTTCCAGCCCATCGCCATCAGCTGGTCGTAGCGAAGCCGGGGCAGCGTGGCGCGCACCCAGATGAAGAAGCAGACCAGGGTGAGCGTCTTCAGCACCATCCAGACGGGGTCGAGCCAGCCGGGGCCAGGGCCCTGCCAGCCGCCGAGGAAGAAGGTGACCGCGATCCCGGAGACGACGAACATCTCGAGGTACTCGGCCAGCAGGTAGGAGCCGAAGCGCATGCCGCCGTACTCGGTCATGTAGCCCTGGACCAGCTCGGCGTCGGCCTCCGGCAGGTCGAACGGCGCGCGGTTGGTCTCGGCGAAGCCGGCGATCATGAAGATCAGGAAGCCGACGATCTGGGGGACGATGTTCCAGATCTCGCCCTGCCCGTCGACGATGTGCGTGAGCGAGAGCGAGCCGGTCATCATCACGACGCCCAGCAGCGAGAGGCCCATCGAGACTTCGTAGGAGATCAGCTGGGCCGCCGAGCGCATCGCGCCGAGGAAGCTGTATTTGGAGCCCGAGGACCAGCCCGCAAGCAGGAGGCCGTAGAACGAGAGCGAGCCGAAGGCGAAGAAGTAGAGGACGCCGATCGAGACGTCGATCCCGTAAAGCCCGATGCCGTCCTGGACGTTGCCGAACGGCAGGATCGCCAGGGTGACGATGCCCGAGAAGATCACGATCGCCGGGGCGATCGCGAACAGGAACGGCACGGCCGCCTGAGGCCGGAACATCTCCTTCCCCGCGAGCTTGACGATGTCCGCCAGCGGCTGGACCAGACCGACCGGGCCGACGCGGTTGGGGCCGAAGCGGTTCTGGAAGCGGCCGATCAGCTTGCGCTCAACGACCGTCAGCACCGGGACGATCATGAAGACGCCGAGGAAGATGATGATCGACTTGACCACCATCACCCAGGTCGCCTCGACGTAGTTGACCTCGGCGAGGGGCAGGCTCATCGCTTCGTCACCTCGATGCGGCGCGGCGCGCCGTTGGCGAGCACGTTGGCGTTTGCCTCGTCCGTGCCCTCGATCAGGAACGCCGCGCCCTCGCGCATCCGCTCACGGATCGCGACTGTGGCCTCGATGCTCGAGCCGTTGACGGAGACCGTCACCTCATCGCCGTTTGCCAATTCCAGGGTCTCGGCGTCCTTCGCCGCCAGCTCGAGCTTCTGCTTGGGCATCAAGAAGCGCAACGCCGGGTTCCGCTTCGTGACGTCCGCCGCCCAGAGGTCGCGATAGGTGCCGAGGAGAAGGCCATCGGCGGGGGCCGAGGGGGCTCCCTCGGGCGACCTGTCACGAGATTCGGCGGCGGTCTCCGTGGGACCGCTAGGCGTTTCAGTCGGAGTTCCCTCGGGAGCCCCCGTCGGCCCCCGCCGCGCATCCTGAGGGACCCACGAGGCGCCGGGATCTCGATCGCCCCACCGGAGGCCCGTGCCGCCGATCTCCTCGTAGGTCAGCGTGTCGTAGAAGGGCACATCCGAGGACAGGGCGTCGAATACGTCGGCAGGCGAGTCTGCGGCAACCTCGATGCCGAGCTCCGCGGCGACCGCGGCCAGGAACCGCCAGCCGGGGATCATGCCCTCGGGCAGCGGCACGTTTCGCCGCAGGCGCTGGAGGCGGCCATCGGGGTGGGTGACCGTGCCCTCCTTCTCGGCGTGCGTCTCGGCCGGGATCACGATGTTCGCGTGGCGGGTCGAGTCGTCCTCGAAGGAGGCGATCGAGACGACGAAGCTGCCGGCGAGCGCCTTGCGCCAGCCGTCGGAGTCGGGGTGGGTGCGGACCGGGTCGGAGTTGACCAGCAGCATGGCGCCGAGCTCGTGGGCGGCGAGACCGTCCTTGATCCGCGCGCTTCCCCGGCCGGCGTCGACAGGCGAGAGCCCGGGCTTCGCTCCGGGCAGGCAGCCGACCTCGCGCAGCCCCCGCCCGTTTGACTCCTCCGGAACCTCGAGAAGTCCGGGCCCGATCCGCTGGTGCATCTCGAGCGCACGGGCGCAGGCGTGGAGTGCCTCGACCGCCCCGGGGCTGCGCCAGAGCCGCTCACCCCAGACGATCGTCTGATCCGGAGCACCACGCAGCGACTCGGCGAACGTGGCGGCCTCCCTGCGGAACGGGCCGTCTGGGGCGTAGCTCTCGGCGCCGAGCGCGCCAGAAAGGGCGGCGACGAAGGCCGCGGCTTCTCCGGGCGCGTAGCGGACGGCCTCGGCCGCACCGCCGTCGAGGGCGGTGGGGCGCTCGGAGGCGACCAGCAGCTTCGCCG
The DNA here is from genome assembly GCA_036505735.1 of Solirubrobacterales bacterium. Classification (GTDB taxonomy): domain Bacteria; phylum Actinomycetota; class Thermoleophilia; order Solirubrobacterales; family 70-9; genus DASUPK01. Next base: position 146 of record DASXSZ010000189.1, on the reverse strand, counting down.
ACCCGCGCCTGACCGCCTTGCGGATGCGCAGGTCGAGGATCGGCATCTCGTGCAGCGGGTCGACGCCGACAACCAGGATCGCGTCGGCGTGGTCGAGGTCGCACATCCGCGAGCCGAGCTCGGGGCGAGAGAGCTCGCCGAGCAGC
>DASXSZ010000188.1:0-14259 GCA_036505735.1 Solirubrobacterales bacterium | reverse complement strand
GTCGGAGATCGGCCCAACCGCCTGCCAGGGCTCGCTCTCCTCCTCGAAGAGCGGAGCCACCGCGAAGCCGACCGCCGGCAGGGCCACCGCGGCGAGGGCCACCCCGCCGACCGCCTGGATGCCGATCGAGAAGGCGGTGCGCCGCGTCATCGACTCACCCGGGAAGTAGCCCGCAGGCTCGGGCTTCTCGAGCCGGTTCGGCGCCCCCTGCTTGTCGTTTCCCTCTTCAGCCACGGTCCGGGAGGTTCTCGCCGGCGAAGCCTATCGCCTCGGCTGCGCGCGCCAGAGCGTCGCCGACGCCCGCCCGGCGGGCAGTTTCGGACGCGTTTTGGAGCAGCATCCCGACCGCCTCGGGCTCGTTGCGGCGCAGCGCCTCCTTGCCTCGCACGTGCTCCGGAGTCGACCCCGCGGCCACCGCGACGGTGGTCGCGAGCCAGAGCGCCCCTGCGGCCTCGCGCGGCGAGTCCGACCCGTTCTCGGCGTGGACCTGTGCCACGAGGCTGATCAGGTCGGCCAGCTCGCGGACCGCATCGAGATCACCGCGCGCGGCGAGCCGCTCTAGGCCGAGCGCGTAGAGGTAGTCGCCCGCGAGCAGGCGGAGGTCGGCGTCGGCGCCTTCGATCAGACGGGGGGTCTCGTAGTGCAGGAGGTACCCCTCCCGGATCGCCTCCACCAGCAGCGTGTACTCCGAGCGCGCCCTCGCCGCGCGCGGCCCGGCGGCGACGAGCTCGCCGAGCGCCGGCTTCTCGTCCGATTCCCGGACGTAGGGCGAGATCACGTTCTCCCCGTCGCGCAGGAGCGCCGCGAGGGCGGCGAGCGAGGTCGTCGTCGAGGCCATGCGGAACAGCGAGATTAGGGCCTGTCCGACGTCCGGGGGATCCCGATCAGGCTCAGGAGGTGGCCTGCCGGAACGCCTCACTCGCCGCCTCGACGGTCTCCGCGATGGCCTGATCGTCGTGGGCAAGCGAGGGGAACCAGGCCTCGAACTGGGAGGCGGGCGGATAGACGCCCCGCTCCAGCAGGGCCCGGCAGAAGCGGCCGTACGCCGCGGTGTCGGAGGCGTTCGCGCGGGCGAAGTCACGGACGGGCTCGGCGCTGAAGAAGACGGTCACCAGCCCGGGCACGCTGCTCACCTGGACCGGGCGGTCGCCGGCCGAGGCCCGCAGCCCGTCGGCCAGCTTGTCGGTGATGGCCGCCAGGCCAGCGTATGCGGCCCTGTCGAGCTTCCGCAGCGTGGCGAGTCCGGCCGCGACCGCCAGGGGGTTGCCGGAGAGCGTCCCCGCCTGGTAGACGTCACCCGCCGGGGCGACCTGCTCCATCAGCTCGCGCGAGCCCCCGAACGCGGCCGCGGGGAGACCTCCGCCGAGCACCTTGCCCATCAGCGTCAGGTCGGCATCGACGCCGAGCAGCTCCTGGGCGCCGCCCCTCGCCACCCGAAAGCCGGTGATCACCTCGTCGAGGATCAGCAGCGCCCCCGCCTCGGCGGTCGCGTCGCGAATCCGCTCCAAGAACCCCGGATCGGGCGGGACGACGCCCATGTTGGCGGGGATAGGCTCGGCGATCACCGCGGCCGGCCGGCGGGTCGCGATCGCGTCGACGGCCGCCTCCTCATCGTTCCAGGGGACGATCACGGTGTCGGATGCCTGGGCCTCGGTCACTCCCGGGCTGGCGGGCACCCCCGCCGTCGCCAGTCCGGACCCGGCCTCGGCCAGCAGACCGTCGACGTGGCCGTGATAGGCGCCGGCGAACTTGACGATCCCGCTCCGCCCGGTGGCGGCTCGTGCCAGGCGAAGCGCGGACATGCTCGCCTCGGTCCCCGAGCTCGTCATCCGGACCATCTCGACGCTCCCGAAGCGCTCCGTCAGCTCGGTGGCCAGCTCGACCTCCCCCTCGGTCGGCGCCCCGTAGCTCGTCCCGCGGCCGGCGGCTTTGCGGACGGCCTCGACCACGAGCTGGTCTGCGTGCCCGAGGATCAGCGGTCCCCAGGAGGAAACCCAGTCGACGTAGCGGTGGCCGTCGACGTCCCAGATGTAGGGACCCTCCCCCCGCTCGATGAAGATCGGATTGCGCCCGATCTGCCGCATCGCCCGGACCGGGGAATTGACCCCTCCGGGCAGGACCTCGAGCGCTTGCCGGTACAGCTCCTCCGACCGGCTTATGAGTGCTCAGCCTCCCAGCGGGCGTAGTCGTCGGTGAAGTAGTGGAGGCGGACCTTCTTGAACTCGGTCGACGAGTAGAGCACCGCGCGATCGTCGCCGTGCAGGTCGTGCTGATCCGCGATCCCGTCGAGGATCGCGTCGCACTCCTCCTTGGAGCGCCCGTGCGCCATGGTGAAGACGCTGTAGGGCCAGTCCTCGTAGGTTGGGCGCTGGTAGCAGTGGGAGATGCCGCGGACCGCGGCCATGCGGGCGCCGACATCGAGGATCCGGTCCTCAGGCACGCGCCAGACGCCCATGCCGTTGGCCGAGAAGCCCGCCCGGCGGTGGTAGAGGATCGCGGCGACGCGCCGCAGCAGCTTGCGGTCGACCATCCCGGCGAGGTGGCGGAGGAACTCGTACGTGTCCATTCCGACCTCCGCGGCGGCGGCGTCGTAGGGGCGGTCCGTCACCTCCATCGGGCCCTGAAGGGCGCGTATCACCGCGACGTCGGTCTCGTCATAGGGCTGGCGCTCGAGCTCGCGAGGCGGCGTCGCCTCGACGGCGGCGGCCAGCTCCTCGGTGCCGCCCTCCATCTCGAGGTTCATGTTGATCTTGAAGAGCTGGAGCGTGGGCAGCTGACGGATCGACTCTGCGCCCGTCAGGCGCTGTATGACCTCGAGCGTTCCATCCAGTCCGAGCCCCGAGTCAGGCGGGGTGGCGATCGTGAACCAGAGGTTGAACTCGTGCGTGCGCAGGTAGTTGTGGGAGACGCCGGGGTGAGAGTTGATCATCCGGGCCGCGCGATGCGGGTTCTCGGCGTCCACCTTGGCCGCGACCAGCATCGAGCTGTAACCGAGCGCCCGCGTATCGAAGATCGGCGTGATCTCGCGGATGATTCGCTCGTCGAGCAGGCGCTGGGTGCGGGTCTTGACCTCGCCGGGGTCGAGCTGGGCCTCGGAGGCGATCAGCTCGAAGGGCTCCGGGTCGAGCGGATAGCTCGACTGGAGCAGGTTCATCAGCCGCTTGTCGGTGTCGTCGAGCGGGACCGCCGAGCCGCCGCGCCGAGAGCGAAGCTTCGGCTTGGCCCTCGCCGCGGTGATCCCGTCCGCGGGTTTGTTCACCGGCGGGCGGCCTCCGCGGAGAGCCAGGCGGCAGCGTCCTTGGCGAAGTAGGTGATGATCATGTCGGCCCCGGCTCGACGGATGGAGGTCAGTGACTCCATGGCGGCGGCTCGCTCGTCGATCCAGCCGTTGGCGGCGGCGGCCTTGAGCATCGAGTACTCGCCGCCGACGTGGTACGCCGCGACCGGTGCTCCGGTCGCGTCCTTGACGCGACGGATCACGTCGAGGTAGGGAAGGGCCGGCTTCACCATCACCACGTCCGCCCCCTCCTCGAGATCGAGCTTGGCCTCGCGCACCGCCTCGTCGGCGTTGGCGGGATTCATCTGATAGCCCCGGCGGTCCCCGAACTCGGGGGTCGAGTCGGCAGCCTCCCGGAAGGGACCGTAGAAGGCGGACGCGTACTTGGCGCTGTAGGCGACGATCGGGACCGAGGAGTGGCCCTCCTCATCGAGCTGACCGCGGATCGCTCCCACCCGGCCGTCCATCATGTCGCTCGGCGCGACCGCATCGGCCCCCGCCGCCGCGTGCGAGATCGCGGTCTTGGCGAGCAGCTCCAGCGTCAGGTCGTTGTCGACCTCGCCCTCGCGCACGATGCCGCAGTGCCCGTGGGAGGTGTACTCGCAGAGACAGACGTCGGTGATCACCACGACCTCAGGGTGCGCCTCCTTCAGGGCCCGGACCGCCATCTGGACCACGCCCTCGTCGTCGTAGGCCTCGCTGCCGACGTCATCCTTGCTCGCCGGGATCCCGAACAGGATCACGGCCCTGATGCCGGCTGCCGCGATCTCGGTCACCTCGGCCACGGCCTCCGAGATCGAGAGGCGCTCCATGCCGGGCATGGTCTCGATCGGATCGCGCACGCCCTCGCCGGCGGTGATGAAGAGCGGCTGCACGAGGTGCTCGGCGGTCAGGTCGGTCTCGCGGACGAGGTCTCGAAGCGGCTCGGTGCGGCGCAGGCGGCGGAGACGTGTGGCCGGAAAGCTCACGGTCCTGATTCTAGGCCCGTGCCCCAGCCGGCTGGCGGGCGAGTCCTGTCGCCGCGACGGACGCTTAGGCGAATCGCCTCAGGGCCAGACGTGCCAGCACCAGGTACCCAAGCGTCAGCAGCGCTAGATGAAGCAGCGGGAGGCCGAGGTCCGGGCCTGACGCCGAGAGCGCTCCCGAGAGGGCGTCGAGCGCCGGGCGGAACGGGAAGGCCCCCGCGATCACGTGGATGACGTCGAGCAGCCCCTTGCCGACCGTCCCCGATGGGACAAGGGAGATGAACGCGACGGGAAGGGCGAGCGCGAAGGCGAGCAGGGCGCTCGCCCGCACCTCTCGCGCGGCGGCCCCGATCGCCAGTCCGAGCGCCGAGGAGGCCGTACCGGCGAGCAGGATGGCCGGCACGATCAGATAGATCCGGCTCCAGGCGATCGACTCGAAGGGGGTGATCGCGGCCAGCAGCAGGAGCGTCACCACCAGGGCCGCGGCCGTGCCGAGGGCGGCCTTCTCGACCAGCAGGCCCGTGCGGCTCACCAAGCCGCGGGTGAGCCGGGTGAAGGTGTTCTCCTCCCGCTCGAGCGCCAGGGAGCCGGAGACGAGCAGCACCGTGACGAACAGCAGGGTGACCGCGGCGGCCACCGCCACCGCGAACGTATCGAGCGGGGGGATGCTCCCAGCGATCACATCCTTGTGCACCGCGATCGGCTGGCGGATCGAGGAGAGCAGCTGGTCGGCGAGGGCGAGGTTCTGGCGCGCCAGCCGGGCGAAGTCGCCGACCTGCGCCACCTTCCTCCGCTGCGGGGGAGGCAGGTTCGCTTCGATGGCCTTGAGGATGGTCGCTGCCTTGCCCAGGCCGAGGATGCGAACGGTCTGGCCGAGGAAGGGGATCGTGAACTCCCCGCCGTTCGCGAGGATCTTCTCGTAGTTGCCGGCGACGTCGCTGATCTTTCCTGAGAGCAGCAGGTTGGCCTGGGTGAGCAGCGAGCTGATCCGGTCGTCTACGAGCTGCGCCTTCAGGGGGTCGTCCTGGTTGACGATCACATCGACGGTGGCGGGCTCGGAGCCGCTGGTGGTGAGCTCGGCCTGCAGCTTGCTGAGGAAGTCCGGCGGCAGGATCAGGCCGCCGAGCACGTCCCCGTCCTTCACCTTGCGCTCCACCTCGGCACGGCTCGAGGCGTCGACGCACTCGATCTTGGCGCAGAGCTGGCGTCGGGCCTCCTCCTGGCTGAACCCTCCGGTGCTGCCGAGGTTGAGGCCCCCGCTGCTCGGGATCTGGTTGAGAAAGGCCACCCGCGGCTTCTCCGGGCTGCGCGAGATCGCGAGGCCGATCAGCACCGCGAGCACGATCGGATAGACGATCAGCAAGCCGGTGAGCAGCGGCGAGCGCCGCAGGATCTGCAGGTCCTTGACGAGGAGCCAGCGCATCAGTGGCCTTGCATCCGCAGGAAGCGGACGAAGTCGTTCTCGGGATCCGCGGCCGTTCCCTTGGGCCGAGGCCCGGCGGCGCGGCGGAGCTGCGCGAAGGCGCCGTCGAAGATCGTCTCACCGTCCGCGAGCACGACCAGCCGGTCCCCGTAGTGGCTGGCCTCCTCGATCTGGTGGGTCGAGTAGATCACAGCCGTCCCGCCTTCCGAGAGGCCCGAGACGAACTCCCAGAGGCGAACCCGCTGGCTGGGGTCGAGGCCGGCGCTGGGCTCATCGAGCAGCAGGATCGAGGGGTTGCCGAGCAGCCCGATCGCGATGTTGATGCGCTGCTGGTTGCCGCCCGAGAGCGAGGAGACCTGGTCGCCCCGCCGCTCCTCGAGTCCCGTCTGATCGAGCATCCGCTCGACGGTCGCGTCGACGTCGCCCGCTCCCTCCATGTGGGCGAAGAGCCGCAGGTTCTCCTCCACGGTCAGCCGGCGGTAGAGCCCGGCCTGCTGGGGGACCCAGCCGACCTCACCGTTGGAGCGGCTGATCCGGCCGGAGTCCGGCCTGGTGATGCCCGCCAGGATCGAGAGGAGCGTCGTCTTCCCTGCGCCGTTCGGCCCGAGCACAGCGAGCAGCTCTCCCCGGCGAACATCGAGGCTCACCTTCCGCAGCGCGGTTCGCTCGCCAAAGGCCTTCGAGAGGCCGTCCACCTCGAGCACGGGGGCGGCGCGGCGCGCGCGCGCCCGCGGAGGCTTCTCACTCATCGAGCGAAAGCTAGTGCACTACGCTCCGCCGCTGATGCGCCTCCTCTTCATAGGGGACGTCGTCGGCAAACCCGGCCGTCAGGGCCTGGCGGCGGCGATGCCCGAGCTGCGCGCCGAGCGGATGCCGGACCTCGTCGTGGTCAACGGCGAGAACTCGGCCGGCGGCGTCGGGATCACGAAGGAGACCGCCGAGCAGATCTTCGAGGCGGGCGCCGACGTGATCACTCTCGGCAACCACACCTATCGCCACCGCGACGTCTACCCGTACCTGGACTCCGAGCGCCGGATCATCCGCCCGGCCAACTTCCCGCCGTCTAATCCGGGGCGGGGGCACACGATCACCGAGGCCGCCGGGATGCGCGTGGCCGTGATCAACCTGAGCGGCCAGATGCACCTCCAGGTCGAGCGCAATCCCTTCAGCGCGATCGACGAGCTGCTCGACTCGCTGGCGGGAGCCGCCGACGCGTTCATCGTCGACTTCCACGCCGAGCTCACCAGCGAGAAGGTGGCGATGGGCTGGCACCTGGACGGGCGCGTCGCCGCCGTCCTGGGCACGCACACTCACGTGCCCACGGCCGACTCCCGGGTCCTTCCCGGGGGCACCGCTCACATCACGGACGTCGGGATGACCGGCTCCCGCGCCGGCGTGATCGGCGTGAAGCGCGAGCAGGCCCTACAGGCCTTCAAGACCCAGATGCCGGTCCGATTCGACACCGCGGACGAGGACATCTGGCTGATGGGTGTCGCGGTCGAGATCGGGGACGACGGGCGCGCTCGCGGGATCGACCAGATCATCGTCCCACTCGCCTCCTAGGGGCACAGTGCCGGTCGACATCAGGGCGATCAGCAGGAAGGGCAGGAACCAGGGGATGTAGAGGTAGAACCAGTGGTCGACTGTGAGCTCCATCCCGATCATCACCGCGGCCCCGAGCGCGGCGATCGTGACGTGGTCGCGGCGGCGCGGCCGGAACGCGACGAGCAGGGCGAGACCGACGACCGCGGCCTTGACCACGGCCTGCAGCCAGCCCAGCGAATGGTCCTGGCCCCAGATGCTGAACGGCGAGTCGCGGCCGCCCTGCTCGGCGATCGTGCGGTGCCAGTACGTCGACAGGCCCGGATCGATCAGCGCCTGGACTGAGACCGCGAGGACGGTGAGGGCGAAGGCGATCGTGAACGGGACGATCACCTTCGCGTAGCGGCGGAGGAAGCTCGCCTCGCCGGACTTCCTGTCGGTGGCCCCGTAGGTAGCCAACAGCGGCCCCAGCGCCAGCGGCGCGAACTTGGTCAGCGACGACAGTCCCAGGGTGATTCCCCGGGCGACCGGCACGGTCAGGCATAAGAGGGTCGCCGCGATCCCGAGGGAGACCAGCGCGTCGTTGGTGTTCGACTCGAGCGCGAAGGCCGTGTACGGGCAGGCGGCCCAGGCGAAGCAGAGCAGGATGCCGAGGTCGGTCCCGCGGCGCCCGCGGCGGATCCGGCGACCGAGCAGGAACAGCGCAGCCATCGTCCCCAGGTCGAAGAAGATCGAGGCCGCGTGGGCGGCGGGGAGGTCGTCCCAGGTGCCGCTCCAGGGCAGGGCCTGCTCGAAGGGAACGTAGGCGTAGTAGGCGACCGGCCCGTAGGTGTCCCCCGAGGAATCGTCGGAGGGGAAGTTGCCGTAGATCGGCTTGCGGTCGGCGATCCGGTCCGCGCCGATCACCCCCGAGTAGCCGACGTCGATCACGTTCGAGTCGGCCACGTTGAGCGCCACCCGCGCCCCGATCAGAAGAACGGTCATCACCGCCAGGCCGCTGATCGGGATCGACGGGCGCAAACCGGCGCCCCGGACGCGACGGAATCCGAGCCAGAGCGCCCGCCCGAGGAGATAGACGAGCGGTGGGTAGGCGAGCGGGACCGAGAGACCGATGTTGCCCTTGTTGAAGAAGTAGTGCGAGACCCCGAAGCCGGCGACAATCACGAGCAGATCCAGGTGGGCGAGCCGGAACGGCCGCCGCCAGTCGAGCAGGCCGAGCACGAAGATCGCGCAGAGGGGCAGCCAGATGTAGGGCGCGTTGATCATGCGGCCGAACGCGCCCGGGTAGCCGCGCGCCATGCGCCAGGCGACCTGATATCCGCTCCACGACTCCAGGATGCGCCCGCTGTTCGGGTCGATCACCACCTGCACGACCTCGTCGCCGCCGGTGAAGAAGCCGACCTCCCAGAGGCCGGTTCCCTGGTTGCGGCTCGCCGAGGGGCTCAGGTCGGGGTGCTGCTGGGCGGCCGCGATCGCCTTCGGGTCTCGCTTGGCGATCTCGATGGCCCGCGTCTGCGAGATCGGTGGAGCCTGCGCGCCCGCGACGCCCGGGAGGAGCAGAACTGCGATCAACGCTAGGGAGGCGGCGAGGGCGAGGGGTCGGCCTAGGCGAAGGTCCACAGCTTGTTGCCGATGAAATTGAAGGGCATCGCTATAGCCACGGCGATCGCCTGCGCCGGCAGGTCCCCCATTCCGCTCCGTACGAGCAGCTCCAGGGCGACCAGGTTGACCACCAGGGCGAGCACGCTAACCGTGAAGAAACGCGCCGCCTGGAAGCCCGCATGACCGTGCTTGGCGTCGAACGTCCAGTGGCGATTCCACCAGAAGTTGTTCGTCACCGCCACGCAGAAGGCGAGGATCGCCGCCGGGATGTGGTGGATGCTGAGCGGGCCGACCAGGACGGCGAACACCGCCAGGTTGACGAAGTACCCCGACCCGCCCACCAGGCCGAACTGAAAGAGCTGGACCCAGTTCTCGGACTTGAGAGTGCCGCGGCCGATTCGCTTTGCGGTCTGGACCGGGCTCATCCCTGGGGCCTTTCCGTCGCCACGCCGAAGTGGTCGAGTATTACCGACGCGAGATCCCGCAACGCCCATTGCGGCCGCTTACCCGGACGGCTCGGACCGCAACCCACGAAAACGACCGGGCCCAACGAGTCGCCGCGCCCGAGGGAGCCATGGCTGCCGCCGCCGACGTGGCTGATCCCGCCCCAATCCACGCACTCGTACCCAGCGGCCGCCGAGATCAGGATGTCGCCGGCGTGAGGCGAGGTGAGAGCCGACCAGAGGCGCGCCAGCGCGTCAGGATATTCCTCGGACTCGAAACGGCCCCGCGTGATGTCCCCCGCGAGCGCCTCAGGCTCCCCGCTCACGGCCCAGCGGTTGCCGCGCAGGTCCCGGAGCTGGCCTCCGGGGCGGAAGCGAAATTCGTAGCCGCCACGCTCGACGACCACTTCGACGGCGCCGGGGTCCTGCAGGCCCACGCCATTGCGCAGGACGGGGCCGCCGTCCCTCTCCGCCAGCCAGATCACCAGGTCGATCCCGGCGAGCTCACGAAGACGGAGCCGGGCGCGCTCGTGGGTGCCGGGGTACCGCCGGCCGGTGTCGAGGATGTAGACGGCGCCGGCTCGCGAGGTCGGGCTGACGGCGATCTCGGCGTCCTCGGGCCGGTCGGTGTTGGGCTGAAGCACGGCCCAGTCCTCGGCCAGCTGGTCGGCCAGGGGCAGGGCGTGATCCACCGCCGTCTGGGCGTGGTCGGCGGTGAGCAGCACGGCGTGCTCCTCGAGAAAGGCTTCCAGGCCTCCGCCCGCGTCGACGATGCGGGTGAACATCTCATCCGCCTTTGCGATCGAGTCGAGGGTCGCCTCGGGGCCGTGCCGGTGCGAGTGAAAGTCGTTGTCGGGCAGGCTGAAGAGGAGAAAGTCGTAGGCCCCCTCCCGAACCAGCTCCTCGGCGACGCAAGCGGAGTACTCGTCACGTGTGCCGGGCCGCGTGAAGGTGGGCCCGCAGCCGGTCGGACGGCTCGAGTAGAGGTCCCCGTAGAAGAACTCGTCCGGGCCCCAGACCGCATGACGGAAGTTCGCCGCTGCCGCGGCGCGCTTGGCCAGTCCCTCGAGCCCGAGCTCGTGGCGCTGCCGGCCTCGATAGATCAGGAACGGCGTCGTCGCGGTCCGTACTCGGGCATCGCCGAGGCGCTCGAAGACCGTCTGGGCCTGCCAGCTCAGGTGGTCGAGGTTCAGGTTGTAGACGAGGTCGTACATCGCCCGGAAGAGCCCGAAGGTCCGGGTGGCCTCGAACGAGGAGCCGTACTCGATGTAGCGGCGCTCGATCCGGTGGTACCAGTTCATGCCCATCACCCAGTGCCCCGCGGGCCCCGCGCCGGTCATCATCTCGGAGCTCGCCACCGGGGTGACCGAGGGAAAGCTCGAGACGCAGTCTGTGACGATCTCACCGCGCTCCACCAGGGCGGCGAAGGTCGGGGCGAGGTCCGCGTCGATTGCCCGCAGGAGCATCTCCGGGTGCATCGCATCGACGACGACGAGGACGAGCTTCCGGGTCACGGCTGGGTGGATCGAGCTGCCGGGTTCATCTAGCGGAGGACCCGCAGACCCTCATGTTTACGCTCAGCTCGCCGGCGGCGGGAGATCCAGAGCCAGGCGAGGGCGACCAGGACGACGAGCGAGAACGGCTTCAGGACAAGGCTCACGGCGGCGATCACAACCGCGGCCAGAACCACGATCAGGGTCACCCCGCTGGGGACCTGAGCCTCTGCTGCGCCGGTCAATCCGTCCTGCTGGCGGCGCGCCGCGCCGGAGGCGACGTCACGGGTCACGATCGCCGCCAGGCCGGCGCCGATCACCCCGACCGGTAGGGCCGGCCAGAGCGCCTCGTCGGCCCCGTTGAGCGCGGCTCCGGCTGCGAGCACGCCGAGCGGCGCCGCGCCGGCGACGGCACCCCAGGTCGGCATGATCGGCGGGAATACGACTCCGAGGATGAGTCCGGCTGCGATGGCCAGCCCCAGCCCCTGGCAGATTGCGAGGAGCATGGTCGGGGCCGGAGGCTACCGATGCAAGGGCGGGCGCAAGCGCGACCCGTTTTGTGTTGGGTGGTCGGCTTCCGCCAAGATGTCCTGCGATGACCGATCCGCAGAAGCGAGACAAGCCGGCTCCCCGATCCGGCCGAACGCCGCGCAGACGCAGTCCTCACACCACCTCGCGCGACCTCGAGCGCTATGCGGGCCTGTTCGCGAAGCGGACCCAGGTGATGCGCTCCTCGGCGATGCGGGACCTGATGGCGATCACCGCCCGGCCGGAGGTGATCTCTCTCGCCGGCGGTCTCCCGGACACTTCGACCTTCCCCGCCGACAGCTTCGCGGCTCAGATGACTCGGATCGCGCACGAGTCCTCGGCCGAGGCCCTCCAGTACGGCCCCACCGAGGGCTTCCAGGAGACCAAGGAGTGCATCGTCGAGGTGATGGCGGCCGAGGACATGGCCCCGGACCCCGACGACCTGATCGTCACCACCGGCGGGCAGCAGGCGATCGACCTGATCACCAAGACCCTCGTCGATCCAGGCGACCCGGTGATCTGCGAGGCGCCGACATATCCGGGAGCGGTGCCGACGTTCTGCAGCTACGAGGCAGAAGTCCACCAGGTGAGCACGGATGGCGACGGCATGCGAATCGACGAACTCGAGGTGCTGCTCGTCGCCTTGGCGAAGGAGGGTCGCCGGCCGAAGTTCATCTACTCGGTGCCGAGCTTCCAGAACCCCGCAGGGGTCACCATGTCGGCGGAGAGGCGGCGTCGCCTGGTCGAGCTGGCCCGGGAGCACGAGGTGCTGATCTGCGAGGACAACCCCTATGGGCTGCTGCGCTACGACGGCGAGGAGCAGCCCACGCTCTACAGCCTCGACGGCGGCGACTACGTCCTCTACCTCGGGACCTTCTCGAAGATCCTCTCCCCTGGGATCCGGATCGGCTGGGTCGCGGCGCCCCCGCCGGTCCTCGAGAAGATCGGGCTCGGCAAGCAGGCGGCCGACCTCTGCACCTCGACCCTGACGCAGTACTTCGTCCGCGAGTACTTCGGCGAGGGCCGCTGGCGCTCCTACATCGCCGACCTGGTCGAGATCTACCGCGCCCGGCGGGACGCCATGCTGGAGGCACTCGAGCGCCACTTCCCCGAGCAGGCCGAGTGGACGCATCCCGAGGGCGGCCTTTTCGTCTGGGCCACGCTGCCCGACTACATCGACACCACCGACCTGCTCGCCAAGGCCCTGCGCGAGAACGTCGCCTTCGTCCCGGGCCGCGCCGCCTATGTCGACGGCCGCGGCGGCTCCTCGATGCGCCTCAACTTCTCGGCGTCCGACGAGGACGAGCTGCGGGAGGGGATCCGCCGCATCGGACGGGTCGTCTCCGAGCAGGTCGCGCTGTACGAGACGATCACCGGCGAACACCGCCCACCCGAGGCGGGGGAGGTCGACGAGCCCGGCGGCGACGTCGTGCCCCTCCCGAAGCGCCCATGAGGGTCGCGGTGCTGAAGGGCGGCAGCTCCCTGGAGCGGGGCGTCTCGCTCCGCTCAGCCGCCCGAGTCGAGGACGCGGTCGACGAACTCGGCCACGAGGCGATCGGCATCGACGTCGGGCAGGACCTGGTGAGCCGGCTTCGGGCCGAGCGGCCGGACGTCGCCTTCATCGCCCTGCACGGTCCGGGCGGAGAGGACGGGACGGTCCAGGAGCTGCTCGAGATCCTCGACCTGCCCTACACCGGGCCCGGGGTGGCCGCCTGCGCGCTCTGCATGGACAAGGTGGCCGCCAAGCACGAGATGCGCGCCGCCGGGCTCCCCACTCCGGACTGGGCGGCCTTCAACGCCACGGCCTTCCGTGAGCTGGGAGCGGCGGACACCCTGGAGGAGATCGAGCAGCGCCTCGGCTTCCCGCTCGTGGTGAAGCCCGCGAGCCAGGGATCATCGCTCGGTGTCGAGTTCGCCTCGGCCCGCGGCGAGGTGCCCGAGGCCCTGGTGGCCGCCTTCAGCTACGACGACCGCGTGCTGCTCGAGCGCCATGTCAAGGGCAGGGAGCTGGCGGTCAGCGTGCTCGGCGGCGACGCCCTGCCGGTCGTCGAGGCGATCCCCCGCGAGGAGGACTTCTTCAACTTCGAGGCCCGCTACGAGATCGGCCGCACCGAGTACGTCTGTCCCGCGGACCTGGGCGACGGCGAGACGCGACGCGTGCGAGAGCTGGCGACGAGGACGTACGAGACGCTCGGCTGCAGCGGCTTCGCCCGCGTCGACCTGATGCTCGGCGAGGACGGCCCCGAGGTGCTGGAGGTGAACGCGATCCCCGGCCTCACCGACACGAGCCTCTTCCCGATGGCCGCCGAGGCGGCGGGCATCGACTTCACCGGGCTGGTCGAGCGGATCCTGGCCTCGGCGCCGGACCGCCCCGCCAGCGAGGCGACGCTTCCCGCCTGACCAGGCGGTCTAGAGGTCGTCGCCCTCCCCCTGGGCGAAGTCCTCGGGGGTGACGTTGTCGAGGAAGTCCTTGAACTTCTCGACGACCTGCTCGGTGTCCTCGACCTCCTCGCCCTCGAACTCGATCGCCGACTCCTCGATCACCTCGTCGGCCGCGAAGATCGGGGCCGAGGTGCGGACCGCCAGGGCGAGCGCGTCGGACGGGCGGGAGTCGATCTCGAGCTCGGAGCCATTCATGGAGATCGTGATCGAAGCGAAGAAGGTGTTGTCGCGCAGCTCGGTGACCGAGACCTTCTCGCACTTCGCCTCCATCTGATCGAGGACGTCGGAGAGCAGATCGTGGGTCATCGGACGCGGCGTGGAGGCGCCCTGCAGCTTCATCAGGATCGCGGCGGCCTCCGGGTGACCGATCCAGATCGGCAGGAACTTGTTGCCGTCCACGGTCTTCAGCAAGACGATCGGCTGCTTGCCGACCATGTCGAAACTGACTCCGTAGATGGTCATTCGCTGCACGCAGGTCTCCTCGGGAGGTCGGCACGGATTATAGGAGCGGCCCCAAGCGCTCCAGAGCGCCTGAGACAATCGG
>DASXSZ010000187.1:0-2408 GCA_036505735.1 Solirubrobacterales bacterium | reverse complement strand
CCGCGGGCGCCTCCCCTTAGGTTTCAGGCATGGACGGCGCCGGCATCTCGCCCGATCAGTTCCGCGCCGTGCTTGCCGCATACGCCACCGGTGTCACCGTCGTGACCGCGATCGGGCCCAACGGGCCGTCGGGCGCGACCGCCAACTCGGTCACCTCGCTGTCGCTCGATCCGCCGATGATGCTGGCCTGCCTCGACCGCGGCTCGCGCACGCTCACCTCCGTGCGCGCCCAGGGCCACTTTGGGGTCAACGCGCTAGCTGCCGGCCAGGAGAAGCTCGCCCGGCGCTTCTCGGCGAAGGACCCGGAGCCGGCCAAGTGGGAGACCGTCGACTGGTCCGAGCAGAACGGCCTCCCCCGGCTCGATGGCGCCCTGATGTGGGTGGCGTGCGAGCTGCGCGACCTGATCGACGGCGGCGACCACCTGATCCTGACCGGGAACGTGATCGAGGCGGAGTCGCGAGACGGCGAGCCATTGCTCTTCCACCGCGGGGCGTATCGGGATCTGCTGGCGGAGTCGTAGCGGCATTTGGCGCTTTGCCTCCACATAGCCGAGGCAAAGCGCCAATTGATCAGGTGAGGGCGCGGAATAGGGAGTTGACCGCCCGCCGGCTCCCGTCGATCTCCAGGTCCCCGGAATCCACCGCCTTCCCCAGCCGGTTTTCGCCGAAGACGACGCCCGCAATGGTGTCGGGATCGCTGCGAACCGTCGCGTCGGGTGACTTCGCCTCGCCGTGCGCGGCCTCAAAGCGCCCGTCCGAGATCTGGACGCGGAACGGGATCTCGCCGAGCCTGAGCTCATAAGTCGCCTCGAGCCCGTCCGCCTTTGCCGGATCGAAGGTCGACTTGAGCGCGAGCACCAGCGAGTCCGGGCCCATCTCGGCGCCGCGCGGGAAGGTGGGCGATCCGCTCGCCCATCGCCCCAGCGCGAGCACCGCCGACTCGAGCTGGCGCCCCCATTCGGTCAGCTCGTAGACCTGCGTCGCGGCGGGAGGGGCGAGCCTGCGCCGGCCGACGATGCCCGACTCCTCGAGCTCCCGGAGGCGCTGCCCGAGCACGTTCGGGCTGATGTCGGGAATTCCGGTCCGCAGGTCGGTGAAGCGCTTGGGCCCGAGCAGCAGCTCCCTGACGACCAGCAGAGCCCACCGCTGCCCGAGCAGGTCCGAGGCATGTGCGATCCCGCATCCGTCGAGCTTCGTCCGGGTCCGTGACACGCGCCGAGTTTACATGGGTATGATCCTGGAATACTAGTCTCTAGTTATCTTTTAGGACTTTCTGGCACGGTCCAGGCGAGCTATAGACGGCCAGACCGGACCGAGGACAAAGGAGAGAGGGATGAATCTCCCGGACGTGGTGTCACAGGAGGAATGGGAGGCAGCGAATCAGCGGATTCTCGCCAAGGAAAAGGCGCTGACGAGACAGAGCGATGCCCTTGCCGTGGAGCGGCGCCGCCAGCCCATCATGCGGATCGAGAAGGAGTACGGGTTCGAGGGCCCGAACGGCAAGGCGACGCTCCTCGACCTCTTCGAGGGACGTCGGCAGCTCTTTGTCTACAACTTCATGTTCGGACCGAATCAGGAAGTCGGGTGCGACGGATGCTCGATGGTCGTCGACCAACTCACCCATCCGGCCCACCTGCACGCCCGCGACACGAGCTTTGCCCTCGCCTCGCGCGCCCCGATCGAGAAGCTGGAGCGGTACAGGGAGCGAATGGGTTGGGACGTCCCCTGGTACTCGTGGGGTGGCGGCACCTATGGCATCGACCTCGGCCTCTCACCGGCTGAGCCAAAGCCGGGCACCTACCAGGACGGCGAGATGTTCGGGCTCAACGCGTTCTTCCGCGAGGGCGACAACGTCTATCGCACTTACTTCACGAGCTGGCGCGGACTCGAGGTGATAGGTCCGGTGTGGAGCTATCTCGACCGCTCGCTACTCGGCCGCCAGGAGACGTGGGAGGACTCGCCCGAGGGCTACCAGCAGACGGCGCCATACGAGTGGTGGCGAAGGCACGACGAGTACGAGGAGGACGGGCGATGAGCGAGCGCGATGGCTACGAGCACGGCGTCCCCTGCTTCGTCTCGGGCGTCTTCCCGGATCCCGACGCCGCGGCCAACTTCTACTCGGAGCTGTTCGGCTGGGAGACCGAGAACCTGATGCCGCCCGAGCATCCAGGCGACTACTTCGTCTGCCGCCTGCGCGACCGGGACGTCGCAGCGATCGTCTCCCAGCACGGCGCGCCGGCGCCGCCGCAGGCCGTCTGGACGACGCTCGTCTCGGTGGAGAGCGTGGACGAGGCCGCGTCGAGAGCGGCGAGCGCGGGCGGCAAGGTGATCGGCGAGCCCTTCGACTCGCCCGGCGGCGGCCGCCAGGCGGTCCTGGCCGACCCCGCCGGGGCGGTCTTCTCGGTCTG
>DASXSZ010000186.1:0-34502 GCA_036505735.1 Solirubrobacterales bacterium | reverse complement strand
AGCGTCGACGCCGCGCCCGGCTCCCACGGGGGGCGGATCGCCCGATCGACCGCCTTCTTCTCGGTCGCGACCGCGGCCTCGCGGATCGCGGGCCTCGCGCGCGAGGTGTTCGCCGCCAGTTATTACGGAGTGAGCGGGCCGATGTCGGCCTTCACGATCGCCTTCCAGGTCCCAAACCTGGTCCGCTCGCTGTTCGCGGACGCGGCGATCCAGGCCGCGTTCGTCCCGGTCTTCACCGAGGAGCTCGAGAAGGGCAACAAGAGGGAGGCGTTCCGTCTCGCCTCGACGCTGATCTACCTCGTCACGCTGGTGCTGGGGGCGCTTACCGCGCTCTTCGTTCTCGCGGCGCCCCTGATCGTCCCGATCTTCGCCCCTGGATTCAGCGGAGAGATCCTCGATCTCACCGTCACGCTCTCGCAGATCCTCTTCCCGATCCTGATCCTGCTCGGGGCAACCGGGATGGTGGTCGGGGTCCTGAACAGCTACGACCGGTTCGCCGCGTTCGCGATCTCACCGTTCTTCTGGAACGTCGTGATCATCCTGGTGCTCGTCCTGCTCGAGCCGGCGTTTCATGGCAACGACCGTATCTACGCGTACGCGATCGGTGTGCTGGTGGGGACGGTGGTCCAGCTCGCGATCCCGGCATTCGACCTCCGGAACACCCCGTTCAGGCTGACGCGGGACTTCGACTGGCACCTGCCAGATGTCCGGCGCGTCCTGCTCCTCATGCTGCCGGTGACGCTCAGCCTTGGGCTGATCAACTTCGACCTGCTACTCAACAGCATCGTCGGGACGCTGGTGTCGGACCAGGCGCCGGCCGCGATCGACAAGGCGTTCCGCATCTACATGCTGCCGCAGGGCATCTTCTCGGTGGCGGTCGCGACCGTCACCTTCCCGACCCTCGCGCGCTTCGCCGCTCGCCGGGAATGGGACAACCTGCGAGCCACGATGTCGAACGGGATGCGGCAGATCCTCCTGCTGCTGGTCCCGGCGGCCGCCGCGGTCCTAGTGCTCTCCGTGCCGATGACGCGTCTCATCTACCAGCGCGGGGAGTTCGACGCGGCGCAGACCCACCTCGTCGCGCAGGCGCTCTTCTGGTTCGCGTTCTCGCTGCCCTTCAACGGCCTCTATCTGATGCTGACGCGGACCTTCTTCAGCCTGCAGCGACCATGGATCCCAACCGCCGTCGCGGGTTCGAATCTGGTCGTGGACATCATCTTCTCGTTCGCGTTCTACTCGCCGTTCGGGGTCGGCGGGGTGGTGGCGGCGACGGTGATCGCTACGGTTTCGAGCGTGGTCGCCGAGGTGGTGATCCTGCGCCGCCAGCTCCACGGGCTCGACCTCCCTCGGCTGTTCGACACGGCGATCCGAGTGATCACCGCGGCCGCGGTGCTCGCGGGGGTGAGCTATCTGGTCTGGTACGGGCTGGACCAGGCGCTGGGGCGCGATCTGATCGCCCAGATCGTCTCGCTCGGCGTCGCGCTGGTCGCGGGCTTCGCCACCTACTTCGCGGCCGTCCTTGCGCTGCGGGTACCGGAGGCGAGCCAGATCGTACGGCTGATCAGGCGAATCTAACCTCGCCGCGGCTAGGCCGGATCTGCTCTTGCGGGACCGCAGGCCGGCGCGATGCTTGCCGCATCGCCTCGAAAGTCGAGATCGTGGAACGGATTCGATCTCTGGAGGGACCTGGAGTCGATCCCGCCAGAGCTCATGGACGACGAAATCGAGTGGGTGAACCCACCCGACGCGATCGAGACCGGGACGCGCCACGGCCCCTCCGGCTTCGAGGAGGCTGAATCAGCCTTCGGGCGGGCCTACAGCTCGATCGAGGTCGACGTCGAGCGGCTCGATGAACAGGGAGACACCGTCGGCGTGATCGCGGAGGTCCTGTTCCACGGCCGCAAGAGCGGGATTCAGGTCAGGCAGCGGATGGGCATGTTGTTCACCATCCGCGAGGGAAGGGTGGCGCGGATGGAGTGGTCCAATGATCCGGATGGGTTGCTCTCGGCGGTCATCAACGGAGAGAACGGCGAACGTGGCGACGGGTAGCGAGGAGGTCGTCCGGGGGGATTTGGGGCGTTCTACCGCCGGCCTCGACGCCGTGGTCTGGTCAGCGGCCCGTTCCACGCTCGCGGCACCGCCAGCCACCGAGTCAGGTTATGAGGCCGGGCGAGGATCGCCGACCCAGTAGCGCGGCCCGGGACCGGACCGGGCGGCACGGTCATCGGGGTTGGCGAGGCGGCAGCGATCGAGCGAGAGACAGCCGCAGCCGATGCACTCGGTGAGCCCGGCTCGCAGTCGCTCGAGCTCCGCGATCCGTTCGTCGATCCGGGAGGTCCAGCCGCTCGAAAGGCGTGACCAGTCGGTCCGCGTCGGCGCCCGGTCGGGCGGCAGCTTGGAGAGCTCCGACTTGATCTCCTCCAGGCTGAGCCCGATCCGCTGCGCGAAGACGATGAATGCGATCCGCCGAAGCACCGAGCGTGGGTAGCGCCGGTGGCCCGAGCCCGCCCGCTCCGAGCTGATCAGCTCGCGGTCCTCGTAGAAGCGAAGCGCGGAGGCGGCGACGCCGCTGCGCTTCGCCACCTCGCCAATGGTGAGCAGGTCATTCACTCCGGGGAGGTAAGCACGATTCGCGCTTGACTTCAAGCTCACTTGAGCTTGTAGTTTGGCCTTCCACCACCAAGGAGGTCGCCGTGAGCGAAGAGACCCGGACACCCAGCGAGCAGATCACCGACACCGTGACGGCCTGGCCGGGCGTCGAGGCGGGCTACGGGAGGCGCGGCGAGTGGGGCTTTTACGTCAACCGGCACGAGGTGGGTCACCTGCACGGCGATCACGCGGCGCATTTCAGCTTCGGGAAGGAGCTCGGCACAGGCCTCCGTGAGCGCGGCATGGTGGTCGACCACCCGGTTTTCCCGGGCAAGAACGCGATGGCGGCGCGTGGGATTCGCAGTCAGGAGGACGTGGACGAGGTGATCGAGCTGATGCGGATCAACTACGACCGCATCGTCGCGCGCTACGGGATCTCCTCGCCCGCTACCGCCTGAGCTCGGCGATCGCGTAGGCGCTGGTGACCCGGAAGCCGTCCGGATCCTCGTTTCCCTCCCGGTAGATGCGGCGCATCTCCTCTCGCACCTCGTTCGCGCGCCCGGCACCCTCGAGGACCGGGCGAGCGGCGATCGCCAGCGGGTGATTCTCGCCTTCGATCCGCATGAACTCATCGACCGAGGAGGCGCCAAAGGCGAGGCTGTGCTCGGTCAGTGAGACAGAGAACCCGTGCGGCTCAAAGAGTCCCGACAAGGACTCCCGTTCGTGCCAGGGGAACGGCGGAGAGGGGAGTGGCTGGCCGAGGATCTCCGCCACGGTCTCGCGGGTGAAGCGAACCGCCTGGGAGATCGCGCCCCCGGGGATCCAGGCGGCAAGCAGCACCCTTCCGCCCGGCGCGGCGATGCGGTCGATCTCCACGGCGGCGGCCGCCGGATCGGGGGTGAAGATCACGCCGAAGACGGAGACGACGACGTCGGCACTGTCGTCTTCAAGAGGCATCTCCTCCGCCTTTCCCAGCACGAACCGGGCGTCCAGCCCGCGCTCGGCCGCGGCGGCCGCACCTACGTCGAGGAGCCGCTGCGCCGGATCGACCCCGGTGACGGCCGCGCAGCGCTCGGCGGCGAGCAACGCCGCGTTCCCGGTCCCGCAGCCGACGTCGACGAAGCGCTCCCCCTTGGACGGTGCTGCCTGCTCGACCACGACCTCGGCTGCCGGCAGCAGCTGCTCCGCGATCCGCTCGTATCTGCCAGCTCCCCACTCCATCCGGCCGTGACTCTACTTCCGAGTGAGGGTTGTGCCTCGCTCGCTGCGGCGCACCCTCACATCTACTCTTCCAGTCCGCCATGGACCGGATCCGCAACTTCTCGATCATCGCCCACATCGATCACGGCAAGTCGACGCTCGCCGATCGCATCCTCGAGCTCACCGGCGCCGCCGATCCGCGCACGCACCTCCCTCAGATGCTCGACTCGATGGAGCTCGAGCGCGAACGGGGCATCACGATCAAGGCGCAGGCGGTTCGCGTCGCCTACCGGGCGGCCGACGGCGAGACCTACCACCTACACCTGATCGACACCCCCGGCCACGTCGACTTCTCCTACGAGGTCTCGCGCAGCCTGGCCGCCTGCGAGGGCGCGCTACTCGTCGTCGACGCCGCGCAGGGGGTGGAGGCCCAAACCGTGGCAAACGCCTACGCCGCGATCGACGCCGGGCTCGAGCTGATCCCGGTGCTCAACAAGGTCGACCTCCCGGGTGCGGACCCGAACGGCGTGGCAGGCCAGGTCGAGGACCTGCTCGGAGGCGATTCAGCGGAGGCGCTGCGGATCTCGGCGAAGACCGGGGAGGGGGTGCCGGACGTGCTGGAGGCGATCGTGCGGCGGATCCCACCGCCCCAGGGGCAGGGCGAGGCCCCGCCGAGAGCGCTGATCTTCGACTCCGAGTTCGACCAGTACCGCGGGGTGGTGGCGTATGTGCGAATGGTCGACGGCCATTTCTCGAAGGCCGAGCCGATCGCGGCGATGCAGGCCGGCACGCAGGCCGAGATCGACGACATCGGCTTCTTCACGCCGAAGATGACGCCGGCTCGGGGCATGTCCGCGGGTGAGGTCGGCTACGTGATCACCGGGATCAAGGACGTCACCAAGCTCCGGGTCGGCGACACGCTGACCAGCCGCGAACGGCGGGCGGCGGAGGCGCTGCCCGGCTATCGCGAGGTCCGGCCGATGGTCTTCTGCGGGCTCTTCCCGATCGACACGGACCGCTATTCGGATCTCCGCGACGCACTCGATCGCCTCGCGCTCAACGACGCGGCCCTCTCGTACGAGCCCGAGACCTCGGACGCGCTCGGCTTCGGTTTCCGCTGCGGCTTCCTCGGCCTGCTCCACATGGACATCGTCCGCGAGCGCCTCGAGCGCGAGTACGACCTCGAGCTCCTCGCCACCACCCCGAACGTCCGCTACGAGGTCCGGGTCCGAGGCGGGGAGCTGGTCGAGGTCCACTCGCCGACCGAGATGCCCGACCCGGCGGCGATCGAGGAGATCCTCGAGCCTTACATCCGCGCGACGATCATCACCCCGAACGAGTACGTCGGCGCCGTCATGGAGCTCTGCCAGAAGCGGCGCGGGACCCACGTCGACATGCACTACCTCTCGCCGGAGCGGGTGCAGATCCGCTACGACCTGCCGCTGGCGGAGATCGTGCTCGACTTCTTCGACCAGCTCAAATCGCGCAGCCGCGGCTACGCCTCCCTGGACTACGAGCCGATCGGCAACCGCCCCTCTGACCTGGTCAAGCTCGACGTGCTGCTGGCCGGCGACCGGGTCGACGCGCTCTCGCTGATCGTCCATCGCGCCGCCGCGAACGACCGCGGGCGCGCGCTGGTCGAGCGGCTGCAGGACACCATCCCCCGCCAGCTCTTCGACGTCCCGGTGCAGGCGGCGATCGGCTCCAACGTGATCGCCCGCGAGACCGTCAAGGCGCTCCGCAAGGACGTGACTGCCAAGCTCTACGGCGGCGATGTCACTCGGAAGCGAAAGCTGCTCGAGAAGCAGAAGAAAGGCAAGAAGCGGATGAAGCAGGTCGGCGGGGTCGAGGTGCCGCAGGAGGCATTCCTGGCGGTGCTGGAGATGGATGGCGGTGGCAAGTAGCGAGGAGCGCGAGCGGATCGCTCGCGCGGGCTTCGAGGCCTTCAATGCGGGTGATCATGCGGCTCTCCTCGCTCTGCTCTCCGAGGACGTCGAGGTCTTTGCCTCGCCAGAGCTCGCGAACGCAGGTCGCTTCCATGGACACGACGGGTACCTGAAGTGGATTGAGCCCTGGACCGAGGTTTGGGAGACACTCGAAATGGCGGTGACGCAAACCACCCCGGTCGGCGAGCGGCACGTCGTCGCAACGGTCCATCAGACCGCGCAAGGCCGGGCGGGCATCGAGGTGAGCATGGACGTCGCCTTCGTCTTCGAGGTGAAGGACGGGCGGGTCAGCTACCTGGCCCTCATTCCCAGCGCCGATCAGGCGGTCGAATTGGCTCGGGAGCGCGAGATCTCCTAGGCGCTGACGCGCCGCAGCGGCAGCCCGAGCCGCGACTCGACCTTGGCCAGCGGATCCTTGCCGTTACTCGTGAGCAGCACGACCTCGTCAGCGGGGAAATCGCGCAGCTCATCCTCCAGGGCCTGGGCCGGATCGGGATCGCCGACCGAGCCGCTCACCGGCAGACCAGCAGCAACCAGCGCGCCGGCCGACCTGGCCAGCTGCGCCTCGGCCTCACGGCGGGCCTCATCCTCGGCCGAAAGCCAGCGGTCGAGCCGATGACTCGGCACCGGCACGACGAGCCGGACGTCGTCCGCCGACCCGGCGAGGTCGGCAATCCGCTGGGCGGCGTCGGGGGTCGCCTCGGCCACGGCCACAACCAAGACGCGGCGCCCGGGCTCCTCGCTGCCCGCGACCTCGAGTCGCGGCTGCGGCCTCGAGCGCGCCGCGAAGACGATCAGGGAGGTGGCCGCGAGCGCCCCGACCGCCATTCCGAGTCCGGCACCGAAGCTGCCGGCAAGGGCCATCGCGGCGACGATAGGCACGCAGATCGCAGCGATGATCAGCGGGATTGCGAACGGCTTGAAGCGCATCCCGCCCTCTGGGTCCCTGGTGGTGAGGAGCGGAGACACCTTGGATTTCTACCCTAGCCCGAAGGGCGCCAAGCGACGACGAAATTGGCTCAGCGCCTAGAATCGCGCGTCCCTGATGCCCGTCAAGACGGACGCCATCGGCAAGCAATGGCCGGTCACCACCTACGAGGTGGGCGCCGAGAAGATCCGCGAGTTCGCCGACGCGATCGGCGCGGCGAACCCCGTCCACCGAGATCACGACGCCGCCAAGTCCGCGGGTTTCCGCGACCTGGTGGCTCCGCCGATGTTCTGCGTCGTCTACAGCGCGCGGTCGATGGGCCCGGCGATCCTCGACCCGGAGGTGGGTATCAACCTGGCGACGATGCTGCACGGCTCCCAGGAGTTCGAGTGGGACGAGCCGGTCTGCGACGGCGACGTGATCAGCACCACGGCGACCTGCAAGGAGATCTACGAGCGGGAGGGCAAGGCCTTCTACGTGTTCGAGACGCTCTCCGAGAACCAGGAGGGCAAGCGCACGGTGAAGGGGACCTGGACAAACATCGTCAGGGGGGTCAGCACATGACGGGTGGCTCCTCGGCTTCGCCTGCGGAGCCCCCTCGCATCATCAGCGAGCTGAAGCCCGGCGACTCGATCCCTGAACTCAAGGTGACCCCCGACAAGTACCTGCCGCACCGCTACGCGGGTGCGTCGGGCGACTTCAACCCGATCCACATCGACCCCGAGTTCGCCAAGCAGGTGGGGCTGCCGGGCAACATCCTGCACGGGCTCTGGATGATGGCGCAGGTCGCCCGCGGCAATGCGCAGCTGGCCGACGGCGACCCGCGCGCGCTCAAGCGCCTCGCGGTGCAGTTCAGGGGAATGGGATTCCCCGAGCAGGAACTGGTCGTCAGCGGCACCGTCAAGGAGGCCGAGAACGGCCGCGTGGTCATCGACACGGTGGCCACGCAGGGCGACAACCAGGTGATCAGGAACGCCGAAGCAGAGCTGATCGTAGGTTAGGGGCGCGCGCGTTCCTATCATCAGCTCTGTGCTGAGCGAACGGCAGAGCCAGATCCTGAAGATGCTCGTGGAGCGCTACGTCGACGACGGGCGCCCGGTCGGCTCGCGCGCGCTCGCCAACCGCCCCGACATCGACTGGAGCGCGTCGACCGTGCGGGCGGAGCTCGCGAGCCTGGAGGAGGAGGGATTCCTCACCCACCCGCACACCTCCGCCGGACGGGTCCCCACGGACACCGGCTATCGCTTCTACGTCGAGCAGCTGCTGGCCCGCCAGGCTCGCCTGCCGCAACCGGCCACAGATGAACTCGGGCTTTCGCGCATGCGCCGGGAGGTCGATCTCGCGATCAGGGAGACGACCACGACCCTCTCCCAGATCACCGACCTGGTCGCTCTCGTCACAGCGCCGCCGCTCCACACGGCGACCATCCACCGGATCGAGGTGCTGCGGCTGCAGCCCCGCGTCGTCATGGTCGTCGTGATCGCGTCCAATGGCGGGGTCACGAAACGGGTCTTCACCTTTGACCGGGATGTCGACTCGGGGCTCGTCGAGTGGGCGGCGAGTTACCTGAACGAGCGCCTGGCCGGGCTCGGCCTCGGAGCCCGGATGGCGGCCGATCGGCTCCGCGACGACAAGCTCGGGGAGGTGGAGCTCGGGTTCCTGGCCGAGATCTCGGGCGCGTTCACGGATCTCGAGGAGTCCGCGGAGGACACCCTCTACGTCGACGGCACGGCCCGCCTGCTCTCGGAGGAGCACTTCGCCGAACTGCCGCACGCCGACGACCTCATGCGCGCACTCGAGCGGCGGGTGAACGTCCTGCGCGCGCTGCGCTCGGCGCTCGACCAGCGCTCAGTCTTCGTCTGGATCGGAGGCGAGAACCCCGCGCCGGAGCTGCGCTCGGTGAGCGTCGTCGGCGCGAACTACGGCCTCGGCTACCGCAATCTCGGGGCCGTGGGGATCATCGGGCCAGTGCGGATGGACTACGCGACCGCGATCGCGAGCGTCCGGGGCGCCGCTCGCGAGCTCTCCCGGTTCTTCGAGACCGTTTACGACGAGTAGACGCCACCAATGGCAACGGCCAAGCGCGACTACTACCAGGTGCTGGGCGTGGACCGGAGCGCCTCCGACGCTGAGATCAAGAAGGCCTTCCGCCGGCTCGCGCGGGAGCTTCATCCCGACGTCAACGCGCACGATCCCGAGGCCGAGGAGAAGTTCAAGGAGGCGGCCGAGGCATATGAGGTTCTCTCCGACGCCGAGCGGCGCCGGACCTACGACCGCTTCGGCCACGAGGGGCTGCGCTCACACGGCTTCGATCCTGCCGCGGGCTTCGGCAGCTTCCAGGACATCTTCGACGCCATCTTCGGTGGGGGCGACCCGTTCAGTGCGTTCGGCCGAGAGCCCGGTGCGGGAGCCGACGTGGCCGCGGTCGTGGAGATCGAGCTGGAGGACGTGCTGGAGGACCAGCAGCGCGAGGTCTCCTTCGAGGCCGTCAGCGTGTGCGACCGCTGCCGCGGCAATGGCGCCGAGCCGGGCACCCCGATCGAGACCTGCGACCGCTGCGGCGGCACCGGCCAGCTGCGCGAGGTGAGCCGCAGCATCTTCGGCCAGGTCGTTCGGGCCATGCCCTGCGACCGCTGCGGCGGCGACGGCCGCATCCCGGAGACGCCGTGTCAGCGCTGTGGCGGGGCCGGGCGGGTCACCGAGATGCGCACCTGGGAGGTGGACATCCCGGCCGGCATCGAGGACGGTCAGCGCGTGCGGATCGCCGGCGCCGGCCATGCGGGTGCCGCCGGCGGACGGCAGGGCAATCTCTACGTCGAGGTCCGGATCGCCGATGACGAGCGTTTCACGCGGCAGGGGACCGAGCTGATCACCCGCGCCGAGGTCCCGGTGACTACCGCCATCGTCGGCGGGGAGGCCTTCGTGCCGACCCTCGAGGGCGAGGTTGCCGTCGAGGTTCCCACCGGTACGCAGCACGGCGCCGTGACGGCCCTGCGCGGCCGTGGTCTGCCGCCGTTACGCGGCGGCCGCCGGGGCGATCAGCACGTGGTCTTCGAGCTCGTCGTGCCCACCGATCTCGATGACGAGCAGCGCGAGGCCGCGGAGCGCCTGGCCGAGGCGCTCGGCCAGCGACAGGCTTCGCCGCGGAGATGATCCGCCTCGCGGTTCGCTGCGCTCCGGAGTACGCGGAGCACGTCATGGCGAACATGCTCGAGTTGGCCCCCAACGGGCTTGAGGAGGAGCGCGGGCCGGGTTGGGTCGAGTTCGCGATCTACGGCCCTCCAGGTGAGGTGCCCGAGATCGGCGAGCTCCGGGCCGCGGCGGGCGGGAGCCTCGTGGACGTCACGACCACCTCAGTCCCCGATGACTGGGCAGATCGCTGGGCCGACTTCCATCGCCCGATCGAGGTCGCCGGACGGATCGGCGTCCGGCCCTCCTGGTGGGACCCGAAGGAAGGCCTGATCGACGTGGTGGTGGATCCGGGCCGGGCCTTCGGCACCGGGGGTCATCCCACCACACGCCTCTGCCTCGACCTCCTGGTCGAGCTGGAGGAGGCGGGTGAGGCCACGGGTCCGATCGCAGACTGGGGCACGGGCTCGGGGGTGCTCGCGATCGCCGCGGCCAAGCTCGGCTGGTCGCCGGTGACCGGCTGCGACCGTGAGCTCGCCGCGCTGGAGACGGCCCGGGCCAACGCCGAGGTCAACGATGTGGAGATGGAGATCGAGCGCGTGGACGTGAGGGAGGAGGCACCACCCGTCGCGCGCACCGTGGTCGCCAACCTGACCGGCAACCTGCTCCAGGACTGCGCCCGCCACCTGGCCGATGGCGGCGACCGACCGGCGACCCTGGTCTGCTCGGGGATGCTGGAGAGCGAGCTCGACGAGGTCTCATCCGCCTTTGCCGGCACCGGCCTGGGCGAGAACCGGCGGCGAACCGAACACGGCTGGGGCGCTCTGCTCCTCCGTCCGGATGCGTAGCGGCAGTCAGGCCGGATCGCGCGAGAGCCGCTCCGCCAGGTACCCGAGCGACCGGGGGTAGCGGTACTCGATGGCCCTATGGGTGGCGTCGAATAGCTCGAAGAAGACATCGGTCACACCGATCTCCTCCAGCGCCCGGCGAAAGGCCTCGGCCCCGAGGTCGAGGAAGTAGTCGTCGCGATTGCCGGCGTCGATGTAGATCGCCCGCATGCCGCGAAGGGCCTCGGCGTGTCGCGACGCCATGCGGACCGGGTCCCATTCGAGCCAGCGCTCCCAGACCTCGGGGATCAGCTCGGCCGTCGCGGTGTCGTAGGGGAGGCGGACGGTCCCGTCCGGATCGGTCGAGTAGCACGCGGCCATCGCCCAGTCGTTCATCAGCCCGTCGTCGCCCTCCTTCGAGAACGCCGGGCGCGAGCGAAAGTCCTCCCAGAAGCGATCGAAGGAGCCGTCGTACTTCTCGCGCAGGGTGCGAGCAGACTCGCGGAAGCCGGGCAGATAGCACGCCTCGAAGAGAGCGTCGCCGGCGTGGGTGGCCAGCCCTCCGAAGAGATCGGGACGGAGCATCGGGGTCACCATGGCGCCGTAGCCGCCGCTCGACTTGCCGGCGATCCCGCGGTGCTGGGGGCTTGCGAGCGTTCGGAAGCGGCCGTCGACGAAGGGGATGATCTCGTCGCAGAGGTAGGTGTGGTACCGACCCGTGCCGGGCGAGTCCAGGAACTGGCTGCCGCCGAGCGACGTCCAGCAGTCGACCCAGACCACCACGCATGGCGGCGCCTCGCCAGTCGCAAACAGCCGGTCGGCGAGCTCGGGGAAGTTGAGGCGGAAGGCGCTGCGGTTGCCCCACATGTCGAGCTGACCGGTCAGCCCCTGGATCACGTAGACGGAGGGGTAGCGCCGGTCGGCGTCATGCTCATAGCCGGGCGGCAGGTACACCCAGAGCGGACGCTGATGTGGGTCGCCCAGCGGATTGTCCCGCAGGACCTCGCTCTCGAATTCGAGCTCCTCGAACCGTCCGGCCGCCTCTTCTGCCCAGGGTCGCACCGGTCCCGAATCTACCGACGCACGCCCCCGCGGCAATCTCCCGCAATCATCTAGCCGAGATGGACGCCGCCGACCCCAGAGCGGGCCTGCCGATCGCGGTCTTCGACTCGGGCGTCGGCGGACTCACGGTGCTGCACGAATGCCTCGTCTCGCTGCCTGAGGAGGACTACGTCTACCTCGGTGACGACGCGCGCTTCCCATACGGAGCGAGGACGAATGACGAGCTACGCGCCCACGTCGAGCAGGTGAGCCGGTACCTGCTCGGGCGCGGTGCGAAGCTGTTGGTGATCGCCTGCAACTCGGCCGCCTCGGCCGGTCAGGAGGCGGCCAGGGAGGTCGCCGCCGAGGCCGGGATTGAGGTGGTCGCGGTGATCGAGCCCGAGACCGAGATCGCCGCCGCGATCTCTCAGACCGGCAAGGTCGGCGTGCTGGCGACGCCGGCCACGGTTCGCAGCGGCGCCTACCTGCGTGCCCTCGCCGACCAGCAGCGCTCCCTGACCGTGACCGAGGTCGAGGCGCCGGACCTGGCGGCGGTGATCCAGCGCGGTTTCCCCTTCGATGAGGGCGTGGTCGAGATGGTGCGCTCCTACTGCGCCCCGCTGAAGAGGGCCGAGGTCGACACGGTGATCCTCGGCTGTACCCACTATCCGCTGGTGGCGCCGATGCTGCAGCGGATCCTCGGGCGGGACGTGCGGCTGGTGACGGCCGGCCACGCGATCGCGGCCACCGCGCAGCGGGCGCTGGAGGAGTCGGGGCTCGCAAAGGACAGCAATGAAGAGGGGACCTATCGGTTCCTCTGCACCGGGGACGCGGTGGCGTTCCGTGAGCTGGGGACCCGGTTCCTGCAGATGCCGCTGGGCGAGGTCGAGCGGGTCGATCTCCCGTGATGGAGAGTTTCGGGGCCCATGGACCCCACAACTCTCCACAACCCTGCTGATGGGGGCTCTCCGACCGGAAAACGTGCCATTCATCCCATGGGGCCTCCTTTTGATCGCCCTGGGTTTGTACGTGGTCGCGGTCGCCTCCCTGATCGCGGCGGGCCGCCGCGAGGACGCGCGAGCTTTGGCAGGTTTCATCCCAGACTGCATGGTCCTGGTCTCCCGCCTCGCCCGCGACCGGCGAATCTCGCTTCCCAGGCGGGTCGCGCTCTGGCTCGTGCTCGGCTACCTCGCCTTTCCGATCGACCTCGTCCCGGACTTCTTGCCGGGTATCGGCCAGCTCGACGACGCGGTGCTGCTCGGGGTTGCGCTCCGCCTGCTCGTCCGCGGAGGCGGTGGCGAGATGGTCCGCGAGGCGTGGCCAGGGCCGCCGGCGTCCCTCACCCTCGTGCTCCGCGCCGCTGGTCTGGAGACGAACGGGGCAGCCACGCCGCCGACTAGGCTTTAGGCGATGAGCATCCTCGAGCAGGTGCAGGAGGACGTGAAGACGGCGATGAAGGCCGGCGAGAAGGAGCGCGTCGGCCGGCTGCGCATGATCGTCAACGCCCTCCAGGCTGAGGAGAAGGAGGGCAAGGGAGACGAGGTCGCCGCGCTGCAGCGCGAGCGCAAGCGCCGGCTCGACGCGGCCGAGGCGCTGCGCGATGGCGGGCGCACGGACCAGGCCGGGGGGGAGGAGGCCGAGGCGAAGCTGATCGAGGGCTATCTTCCCGAGCAGCTCTCCGACGAGGACCTCTCCGAGCTCGTCGCCGGCGCCGTCGAGGAGACCGGCGCGAGCGAGCCGAAGGACATGGGTGGGGTGATGAAGGTGCTGATGCCGAAGGTCGGCGGACGAGCCGACGGCAAGCGGGTCAGCCAGGCGGTGCGCGAGAAGCTTGGCGCGTAGGCAGCTGACGATCGACAACACCGTCGCCGCGGAGCTGGCCGGCTCCGAGGACGCCGTCCTGCGGACCCTGGAGGGCCATCTCGACGTCGACCTCTTCCTGCGCGGCAACGTACTGACCCTGGACGGGGACGCCGGCGACGTCCGCACGGCCGAGACCGTGGTCGGCGAGCTGGTCGATCTGATCGAGCAGGGGCACGAGATCGCCCCGGGAACGATCGAGGCGGTCGCCGGCGCCCTCGACAAGCACGAGAGCCCGGCGGAGATCCTCGAGGACGTGATCTGGCAGCACCGCAACACGCGGATCGCCCCCAAGACCGTCAACCAGAAGCACTACGTCGATTCGATCCGCGACCACACGATCACCTTCGGCATTGGCCCAGCCGGAACCGGCAAGACCTTCCTGGCGGTGGGGATGGCCGCGGCGGCGCTCTCGCGCGGCGACGTCAGCCGGGTGATCCTGACCCGTCCGGCGGTGGAGGCCGGCGAGCGGCTCGGCTTCCTACCCGGCGACATCCAAGCGAAGGTGGACCCGTACCTGCGCCCGCTGTTCGATGCCCTCTACGACATGCTCGACCCGGAGAAGGTCAACTCCTACTTCGAGCGGGGCACGATCGAAGTCGCGCCCCTGGCGTTCATGCGGGGCCGGACCCTCAATGACTCGTTCGTGATCCTCGACGAGGCCCAGAACACGAGCCCCGAGCAGATGAAGATGTTCCTGACGCGGCTCGGCTTCGGGTCCAAGGTCGTCGTCACCGGCGACATCACCCAGATCGACCTCGAGCGGGGCTCCCGCTCCGGCCTGGTGGAAGTCGGCGACATCCTCGATCAGATCCAAGACATCAGCTTCATCCGGTTCGGTGGCGAGGATGTCGTCCGCCACAAGCTGGTGCAGCGGATCGTCGAGGCCTACGGCGAGGCTGAGAGCCGCAACCGCGCGGACGAATCCAGGGGCGGCTGACATCGACCTTTCGGACGTCCCGGGCGATCTGAGGCGAGCGGTGGGGGCCGCGCTGCACGCCGCGGGGGTTAGCGACGGCCACATCGGCGTCGAGATCGTCGGCGAGGGCCGCATGCGGACCCTCAACTACGCGGCCCGCGGCGTCGACGAGGCGACGGACGTCCTCGCCTTCCCGATCGACGATCAGCAGCACGAATCGGGCCCACGCGAGCTCGGCGACGTCTTCATCTGCCCGGCCAAGGCCACCGACGTCATCGAGGCCACTGTGCACGGCGCCCTCCACCTCTGCGGCTACGACCACGAGACCGACGACGGGGAGATGCTCGAGCTGCAGGCCAAGGTGATGGCTTCTCTTGACTAAGGCGGGCTTCGTCGGTGTCGCAGGACGGCCCAACGTCGGCAAGTCGACGCTTGTCAACGCGATCGTCGGCGCTCACGTCGCGATCGTCTCCGAGCGCCCCCAGACCACCCGCCGCGCGATCAGGGGCGTGGCCACGGACGTACAGGCGGGGTGGCAGCTGGTGCTGACCGATCTGCCGGGCGTACAGCGCCCCCGCGACGCGCTCACCGAACGCATGCAGCGCCGGGTCGAGCGCGAGATCGCCGACTCGGAGGCCGTCCTCTTCGTTCTGAACGCCGAGCAGGGAGTCGGGCCCGGCGACCGGTTCATCTCCAAGGCGCTGCTTCGGGCGAACGCCGACACCCCGGTGGTCTGCGCGGTCAACAAGATCGACCGGCAGAACAACGCGGAGACCGCCGCCGTGCTGGCGGCGACCGCCGAGCTCGAGGGTGTCGACGAGATCTTTCCCGTCAGCGCCCGAAAGGGCACCGGTGTGGAGCCGCTGATCTCGAAGCTCGTCGAGCTCGTCCCGGATGGGCCCTTCATGTTTCCCCCCGAGCAGCGCTCCGATCTGCCGAGCGAGGTGCTGCTCGCGGAGCTGATTCGCGAGCAGGTCCTGCGCCGCTCCCGCGACGAGCTGCCGCACGCGGTCGAGGTCGAGGTCTCTGAGGTCGCGCACCGCGAGGACGGTGTGGTGGAGGTCCACGCGCACGTCTGGGCCGAGGCCGAGTCCCAGAAGGGCATCCTGATTGGCGCCGGCGGGCGCAAGATCAAGGAGATCGGCACCGCCGCGCGCGCGGAGCTTGAGCGCGAGCTGGGCGGCCGCGTCTTCCTCGACCTCCAGGTCCGGGTCCGCAAGCGCTGGCGCCGCGACGAGAGCCTGCTGGACCGGCTCGGGATCGAGTAGCGGTTCACAAGGGCCCGATACCTGGTTGAACCGCAGCAGTCAGGCGCGCGAGCAGGGGGTTCGTACAATCGCGCGATGGTCGTACAGACCGCCAGAGACGCGGCGAAGGTCCGTTTCGACGAGAAGGGCCTGGTGCCGTGCGTGATGCAGGACGCCCGCTCCGGCGAGGTGCTCACCGTCGCCTACATGAACGAGGAGGCCCTCGTGTTGACGCTTGAGACCCGCGAGATGCACCTCTACAGCCGCAGCCGGCGGGAAATCTGGCACAAGGGTGCCACCTCGGGGAACATCCAGAGGGTTCGCCAGATCCGCTACGACTGCGACGGCGACGCTCTGGTCGCCCTGGTCGATCCTGCCGGGCCGGCCTGTCACACCGGCGAGCGCTCCTGCTTTTACCGCGACCTCGAGGGGACAGCGGATCCGGGTGTCGACGCTCCCTCGGTCCCGGGTGAGCCCGTGCCGCTTCCCTACGAAGCGCTGGCGGCTCTAGAACGGACCCTGCTCGCCCGCCAGCGCCGGCGTCCCGCGGGCAGCTACACGGTCGAGCTGCTCGAGGACCCGAGGCTCGCCGGCGACAAGGTTCGCGAGGAGGCCGCGGAGGTCGTCAAGGCGGTCAGCTCGGAGCCCGAGGAACGGGTGGCCGAGGAGGGCGCGGACGTCGTCTACCACCTGGCGGTCTTGCTGCTCTCGCGCGGCGTCTCGATGGCCGAGGTGCTCCAGATCCTGAACGGCCGTCGCCGGTCGAGATGAACGCCGTCGGTGCGGCCACCGGCCTGCCGGGCCTCGAGCCGGACCTCGACCGCGCCCGTCGGCTGGCCGAGACCGCGAGCGTCGTGCCGGTCCGCTACCGCTTCATCGACGACTGCGAGACACCGGTCAGCGCCTTCCTGAAGCTGCGCGGCGACGGCCCGGCGTTCCTGCTGGAGTCGGCCGCGCAGGGGCGGCTGGGGCGCTGGTCGTTCCTGGGGTTCAGACCACGAGCGATCCTTCGCTGGTCAGCTGGAGAGCTCTCCGAGTGGGGTGGCGAGGCGGCGGCGGAAGCGGGCGCCGGCATGCAGCCCGACCGGGTCACCGCAGCGCCCGACCCCTACGCGGCGGTCGCCGGATATCTGGGGCGCTACGAGATCGCGGAGCCTGATGAGCTGCCACCCTTCGCCGGCGGCGCCGTGGGGTTCTTCGGCTACGACCTGGTGCGCACCGTCGAGCCGCTGGGGGACCCCAATCCCGACCCCGTCGGCCTTCCCGACATGGCGCTCATGATCACCGACGTCCTGGTGGCCTTCGACCACCAGCGCCACGAGGTGACGCTGATCGCCAACGCCTTCGTCGAGGACGGCGGGATCGAGGCGGCCTACCCCCGCGCCGTAGAGACGATCGGCGAGATCCGCGAGCGGCTCCGCGACCCCGTTCCGGCCGTCGAGCCGTCGCCGCAGACGCCCGAGGTGAGATTCGAGTCGAACATGAGCCGGGAGCAGTTCGAGGCCACCGTCTCGCGCATCGTCGAGTACGTCCACGCGGGCGATGCGTTCCAGGTCGTCCCCTCCCAGCGCTTCACGGCGCCTTCGCCGGTCGAGACGTTCTCGATCTACCGGGGCCTGCGCACCGTCAACCCCTCGCCGTACATGTACTTCCTCGACTTCGGCGACTTCGAGATCGCAGGGGCCTCGCCGGAGCCCCTGGTGAAGGTCACCGGGAACCGCGTCGAGACCAGGCCGATCGCTGGGACCTACCCCCGCGGGGCCGACGAGGAGGAGGACCGCCGCCAGGCCGAGCGCCTGCTCCAGGACCCGAAGGAGCGCGCCGAGCACGTCATGCTCGTCGACCTCGGCCGCAACGACCTCGGGCGCGTCAGCGAGTACGGCTCGGTCGAGGTGGACGAGCTGATGGTCGTGGAGACCTATTCGCACGTCCTCCATATCGTCAGCCAGGTCTCGGGAACCCTCCGGGAGGGCATCAGCGCGATGGACGTGCTGCGCTCGGTCCTTCCCGCCGGGACGCTCTCGGGCGCCCCAAAGGTGCGGGCGATGCAGATCATCGACGAGCTCGAGCCGCACAAGCGGGGCTCCTATGGAGGGGCGATCGGCTACCTCTCCTACACGGGTGACCTGGACACGGCGATCCACATCCGCACGGTCGTGGTCAAGGACGGGCTGGTGCACGTGCAGGCGGGCGGCGGTACGGTGGCGGACGCCCAGCCCGCGTACGAGTACAACGAGTCCGTCAACAAGGCGAAGGCGGTCTTCCGCGCGGTCGAGCTCGCCGCCGAGCAGCCGGAGTGGCCATGACCAAGGTGCTCGTGATCGACAACTACGACTCCTTCACCTACAACCTCGTCCAGTATCTCGGCGAGCTGGGGGCTGAGGTCGGGGTCATTCGCAACGACAAGGCCCCTGTCGACGAGCTGATCGGCCTCCAGCCCGACCGTCTCGTCGTCTCGCCGGGGCCATGCACCCCGAAGGAGGCCGGCGTCTCGGTCGACGCGATCCGCGCCTTCGCGGAGGCAGGCACGCCGGTCCTCGGGGTTTGCCTCGGGCACCAATCGCTGGTCGAGGCCTTCGGCGGCAGGGTGGTGCGCGGCGATCCGATCCACGGCAAGGACGCCGAGGTGGAGCACGACGGCAAGGCGGTCTACGAGGGGCTCTCCAATCCCCTCGTGGCGGGGCGCTACCACTCGCTGGTGGCCGACCCGGAGCTACCCGACGAGTTGGAGCTGACGTCGAGCTATGGGGACGTCGTCATGGGCGTCCGCCACCGCGAGCTCCCCGCCGAGGGCGTTCAGTTCCATCCCGAGTCGGTGCTCACCCCGCAGGGAAAGAAGCTGCTGGCTAACTTCCTCGCCTCCTAGCACGAGGCCTCGACGATGCCCAACGACATCCTCAGCCGCGCGATCGACGAGATCTGTGCAGGGACCCACCTGACGGCCGACCACACCTCGGCGGCCCTCGCAGAGATCATGGAGGGCCGAGCGAGCGAGGTGCAGACCGCGGCGTTCCTGATCTCCCTGCGCGCCAAGGGGGAGACGGTCTCCGAGCTGGTCGGGCTGGCCCGGACGATGCGGTCACTCGCCGCTCACGTCGAGATCGACGAGCCCAACCTGCTCGACACGGCCGGCACCGGGGGCGGGCCCACTACCTTCAACATCTCGACCACGGCAGCGCTGATCGCGGCCGGGGCCGGCTGCTCGGTCGCCAAGCACGGCAATCGCTCGGCGACGAGCAGGTCGGGCTCCGCGGACGTGCTGGAGGCGCTCGGCGTCGACATCGAGCTCTCGCCTGCTGAGGTGGCCACCTGCATCGACGAGCTCGGCTTCGGATTCATGTTCGCGCCGAAGCACCACAAGGCGATGGCGCACGTCGTGCCGGTCCGCAAGGAGCTCGCGGTGCGCACGATCTTCAACTTCCTCGGCCCGCTCACGAACCCCGCCGGGGCCAGCGCCCACCTCCTCGGCGTCTCCGATCGCTCCTACCAGGAGATCATCGCCGACGCCCTGGTCCAGCTCGGCACCCTCCGGGCACTGGTGGTCTCGGCCGACGACGGCATCGACGAGCTCAGCTTGGCCTCGCGGACGCGGGTGATAGAGGTCGCCGATGGCGGCACCGAGGAGTGGTTCGTCGCGGCCGCGGACGTCGGGCTGCAGGAGGCCCCCCTGGACGCGATCCCGGGCGGCGAGCCGGCGGAGAACGCCGCCGTCGTCAGGTCGGTCCTCGAGGGCGAGCCCGGTCCTGCCCGCGACGTGTCCGTCCTCAACGCCGGCGCGGCCATCTACGTGGCCGGCCGCGCGGCCGACATCTCGGAGGGCGTGGCCAAGGCGGCCGAGGCGACCGACTCTGGCGCGGCCCGGGACGTCCTCGAGCGTCTCGTGGCCCGCTCCCGCGAGCTGTCCGGCGCCAGCTAGGGTGAAGCCGACGAGATGGGCATGATCGAAGAGCTGGCCGAGGCCGCGCGGGCAGGCGCGGAGCGACGACGTGCGGAGACGCCGTTGGAGGAACTGCGACGCCGGCTGGACGAGCGCCCGGAGCAGCGACCCTTCGGCGAGGCCCTCACCCGACCTGGGCTCTCGCTGATCGCCGAGTTCAAGCGGCGCTCACCGAGCGCCGGGGAGATCCGATCCGGAGCCACCGCGGCCGAGATCGCGGGCGCGTACGAGGAGGGAGGCGCGGCCGCACTTTCGGTGCTCACCGACGAGCGCCATTTCGGCGGCTCGCTGGGCGACTTGCGCGAAGCGCGCGCGGCCTGCGTGCTGCCGGTGCTGCAGAAGGACTTCACCGTCGACCGCTACCAGCTCTACGAGGCGGCGGTGGCGGGGGCCGACGCGGTACTACTGATCGTCGCCGCCCTGAGCCAGGATGACCTGGCACGGCTCTACGACGAGGCCCGGGGCCTCGATCTCGACTGCATCGTCGAGGTGCACGCCGAGAGGGAGCTGGAGTCGGCGCTCGCAATCGACGCCGAGGTGATCGGCATCAACAACCGCGGCCTCGAGGACTTCAGCGTCGACGTCCAGACGACCTTCGAGCTGATCACCGACGTCCCCGCGGGCAAGACCGTCGTATCGGAGAGCGGCATCGCCGACCGCGGAACCCTCGAGGAGCTCGAGCGGGTCGGCGTGGATGCGGTCCTGATCGGGGAGGCTCTGATGCGCGCCGACGATCCCGCGGCGAAGGTGCGCGAGCTCACCGCCGACGAGGAGTCCACGCGCGAGCACTTGCTCTGACTTTTATTAGAGAACCCGTAGAGGGGGCTTAGAGAGGGTTAAGCGGTGGCGCCGACACTGGCCGGGTGCAGAGCGTCAGGAGATTCCTCTCGACCAGCTTCGGGTCCGCCGTCGCCGGCGGCCTCGTCGTTCTCGTCGCCGGCCTGATCCTGATCAAGACGGGGGCCGTTGACACCAGCGACAACACCTCCTCGTCAGCGGTGGTCGCTCCGGCGGCACTGGCGAGGCCGGCGAGCGATTCCTCCAGCAAGGGGCTCACCGTCCACGACATCTACCAGCGCGACGCACAGGGCGTCGCCTTCATTCGCTCCACGATCGTGCAGAAGACCCAGTCGCCCTTCGACCTCGTCCCCCAGCAGCAAAGCAGCGAGGCCACCGGATCCGGATTCCTGATCGACAACGACGGTCACGTTCTCACCAACGCCCACGTGGTCCAGGGCGCCCAGAAGGTGGAGGTGCAGCTCGGCGACGGCGATCCCCAGACCGCGGAGGTCGTGGGCACTGATCCGTCGAGCGACGTCGCGCTCCTCAAGGTGGACAACACCGAGGGCGTCAACCCGCTGCCCCTCGGCGACTCCTCGAAGGTCCAGGTCGGCGACCCCGTGGTTGCGATCGGCAACCCCTTCGCCCTCGACCGAACGGTGACCAGTGGAATCGTGTCTGCGCTGCAGCGCCAGATCCAGGCGCCCAACGGCTTCTCGATCAGCGACGTGATCCAGACGGACGCGGCGATCAACCCCGGCAACTCCGGCGGTCCCCTGATCGACGGAGCCGGCCAGGTGATCGGGATCAACTCCCAGATCGAGAGCCAAAGCGGCGGCAACGAGGGCGTCGGCTTCGCCGTCCCGATCAAGACCGCAGCCGACGTGGTCTCGCAGCTCGAGAACGGCGGCCAGGTCCACCGCGCCTACCTCGGGATCACCGGCGGCGACATCACCCCGCAGATCGCCAACGCGCTGAACCTCCCGGTCCAGCAGGGCGTGCTGATCGAGCGTGTGCTGAGCGGCGGACCCGCCGACGACGCCGGGATCAAGGGGGCCACCGGCCAGGCCACGATCGGCGGCCAGACCTTCCCCGTGGGCGGCGACATCATCACCAAGGTCGACGGCAAGCCGATCACGGGCATGGATGAGGTGATCTCCGCCGTCAACGAGCACAAGCCCGGCGACGAGATCACGCTGACGATCTTCAGCGACGGCGGTCAGCGCGACGTCACGGTCAAACTCGGCGACCGACCGTCACACGTGCAGGACTCGACCTCGAGCTTGCAGCCCTAGGCGGCGGCCGGGGCGTCGACGACGCCGTGGCCGATCAGGCTCTCCGCCGTCTCCGCGATCGTGTCCTCGATCGGCCGCGGTGACCAGCCCAGGGTGGTGCGGGCCTTGTCCGACGAGAGCTCGGTGCGCTTGCCGAGCCCGCCGACCACCGAGCGGATGCCGCCATCGAAGAGGGCCATCATGCGGACGACCAGGTTCGGCACGGTCCTCGTCGGCACCTTCGACGCCCTCTCACCGAGCCGCTCGCGGAGGATCTCGCCCGTCTCCGCCATCCAGAGGAACTTGGTCGTGGCGATGAAGCGCTGGCCCCCAGCGTCGGGCGCGGTCATCGCCCTGAGCTCCAGGTCCGCGACGTCGCGGACGTCCACGAAGCTGAACCCGAGCCTGGGGACGCCGGGCATGCCCTTGAGCATGCGCTCGATCGACTGAAGCGAGTAGGAGAGGTCGTCCGTCAGGGTCGGGCCGATGATCGCCCCTGGGTTGATCACCGCCAGCCGGTCCTGGTCGCCTCGCTCCTCGACCAGTTCCCACGCCGCGCGCTCCGCAATCGTCTTGGAGCGCACGTACGGGGTCAGGCTCGTGTCGTTCGGATCGGTCCAGTCCTCCTCGGTGAGCGGCCTGGCCTCCGCTCCGGGCGCGAGCCTGACGGCGGCGATCGACGAGGTGACGACGACCCGCTTGACACCCTCGTCGAGCGCCGTTCGCAGGACGCGCAGCGTCCCCTCGCGCGCCGGGACGATCAGCTCGTCGGGGTCCTTGGGCTGCTCGGGCGGGAAGGGCGAGGCGACATGCAGGACGTAGTCGCATCCCTCGATCGCGTGAGGCCAGTGATCGTCGCTCATCAGGTCGGCGGCGTGGACGGTGAGATGGTGGGGCGGCTCGACCTGCGAGCTGACCGCCGCATGCACGTCCGGCTCGCGGGCGGGATTGCGAACCGTGGTCCGGACCCGGTAGCCCCGGCGCAGCAGCTCGACGATGCACCAGCCGGCCAGATAGCCGGAGCCCCCGGTGACTAGGACTGTCTTGCCATCGCCCTCGGCCATCTCTCCTCCCAGACCCTAGTGGAGGCTCTCGGCTTCGCGAACAGCATCTGCACGTCCCGCAAGCGCCGCTCCCGGAAGCCGGCCTCGCTCATCGCGAGCCAGAGCGTCCAGAGGCGGCGGAACGGCTCGTCGTAGCCGAGCTCCGCCGCGAGATCGGCGTTGGCGGTGAAGCGCTCGCGCCAGAGCCCGAGCGTGCGGGCGTAGTGGGCTCCGATCTCGTGCAGCCGGACCGTGCTCATGTCGGTCTCCCGCGCGACGCACCGCTGGATCACCTCCACCGAGGGCAGGCACCCACCCGGGAAGATCAGGGTGTTGGAGAAGCTCCTGGCCGCCTTCTCGACCTCGTAGAGCCGGTCGTCGATCACGATCGCCTGCAGGAAGAAGAGCCCGTCCGCCTCGAGGAGCTCCGAGCACCGGCGGAAGAAGAGGCCGAAGTACTGCCAGCCCACCGCCTCGATCATCTCCAGCGAGACGAGCTTCGAGAAGCGGCCGCGCAGGTCGCGGTAGTCCTCGAGCAGCAGCGTGACCCGGTCCTCGACGCCTGCGTCGCGAATGCGCCGCCGGGCGCCCTCGCGCTGCTCGCGGGAGATCGTCGTGGTGGTGACGCGGCAGCCGTAGTTGCTCGCGGCGTGGACCGCCATCGCGCCCCAGCCTGTGCCGATTTCCAGCAGGTGGTCGTCGGGGCCCAGCTCGAGCGTCTGGCAGATCCGCTCCAGCCGGTGCTGCTGCGCCTCCGCGAGGGACGCGTCCGGATCAGGGAAGACCGCCGACGAGTACATCATCGACTCGTCGAGGTAGAGGGCGAAGAGGTCGTTGCCGAGGTCATAATGAGCCGAGATGTGCTGGCGCGACGCATCTCTGCTGTTTCGGGGGACCCTCCAGAGCGTGCGCTCGAGGGGCACGAGGACGGGGTGGAGCCGACGCCGCCAGCGGTCCAGCGCACCCATGTTCCGGGCGGCGATGCGGACCAGCGCGACGAGATCGTCGCAGTCCCAGATTCCATCGCGATAGGCCTCGCCCAGCC
Organism: Solirubrobacterales bacterium; assembly: GCA_036505735.1. Taxonomy (GTDB): domain Bacteria; phylum Actinomycetota; class Thermoleophilia; order Solirubrobacterales; family 70-9; genus DASUPK01. The sequence continues at coordinate 10,737 of DASXSZ010000186.1, read as the reverse complement.
CGACGCTGCCGCCGAGCAACGCCCTGTAGAAGCTCGCGGAGTGGATCTCGACGGTCGCTTCGAGATCCGCGCCCGCGTCCCCGAATCCGAGCCTCCGCCCATCCGGCTCGACGAGCTCGAGCCGTCCATGGCGGATTCGGGAGAAAACCCTGAGAGCCAGTCGCCTGGCGGCTCCCTCGATCCCGGTCATCGGCACTCAGCCTACGCCCGGGCAAGCCCCTCGCAGTGGGCGAGGGTGCGCGTAAGTAACCCGTTTTGCGGTGGAGAATCCGCCTACCCTTGTCGGATGACCAAGGTCAAGGTCTGCGGCATGACCAACCTCGCCGACGCGGAACACGCGGCCAGGCACGGGGCCTGGGCGATCGGGCTGATCCACCATCGCGACAGCCCGCGATACGTGCTGCCCGAGGCGGCCGAGGAGATCGGCGCCGCTCTCAAGCGGCGCTGTGAGATCGCCGGCGTATTCGTCAACTCGACCCTGGACGAGGTGATCGAGGCGGCCGAGCGCGAGAACTTGACGCTGCTGCAGTTCCACGGCGAGGAGGGCCCGTCCTTCTGCGTCGAGGCCAGGCGCCGGACCGGGGCCAAGGTGATCAAGGCGATGCGGGTCAGCAGCGCCGCCGACGTGAGGGCGGCCGAGGCGTTCCGAACCGACTTCCACCTCTTCGACGCCTACTGGCACGGCCTTCACGGCGGCACGGGCCGCAGCTTCGACTGGGACCTGGTGGCCAAGCGGCGCTCGAAGGTCCCGATGATCCTGGCGGGCGGGCTGACCCCGCAGAACGTGGCCGCGGCGATCGATCTGGCCAAGCCATTCGCCATCGACGTCGTCAGCGGCGTCGAGGCGGAGCCGGGGCGCAAGGATCACGGGAAGGTCGAGGCCTTCCTCGAGGCCGCGGGCGTGCAGCAGCCCTCCAAGGCGGTCTCGCCATGAGCGCCGCGGTCGAGGAGCGCTTCGGCCCCTACGGGGGCCGCTTCGTCCCGGAGACGCTGATCGCCGCTCTGGACGAGCTCAGCGCCGCCTGGGCCGAGGCTCGTGGGGACGAGGGCTTTCGGTCCGAGCTCGCGATGCTGCTGCACGACTTCGTCGGGCGCCCCACCCCGCTCTATCTCGCCGAGCGGCTCTCCGAGCGGATCGGCCGCCGCGTCTACCTGAAGCGCGAGGACCTCGCCCACACCGGAGCCCACAAGATCAACAACGCTGTCGGGCAGGCGCTCCTCGCTCGTCGCATGGGAAAGACGCGCGTGATCGCCGAGACCGGCGCCGGCCAGCATGGGGTGGCCACCGCGACGGCCTGTGCGCTCTTCGGCCTGGACTGCGCCGTCCACATGGGAACCGAGGACATCCGCCGCCAGGCCCCCAACGTCGCCCGGATGGAGCTTCTCGGGGCGGAGGTGATCCCGGTTGAGGCGGGCGCCCGCACGCTCAAGGAGGCGGTCAGCGCAGCGATCCGCGACTGGGTTGCCTCCGTCGAGGACACGCACTATGTGATCGGCTCGGTCGTCGGCCCGGCGCCGTACCCGGCGCTGGTTCGCGACCTCCAGAGGGTGATCGGCGACGAGGCCCGTTCCCAGGCCCTCGAGGCGGAGGGAACGCTGCCCGGGCGGGTGATCGCATGCGTGGGCGGTGGCTCGAACGCGATCGGAAGCTTCCACGCCTTCCTCGACGACCCGGTCGAGCTGATCGGCATCGAGGCCGGAGGAGAGGGTCTCGACACCGGCCGCCATGGCGCCTCGCTGATCGCCGGCGGCACCGGCGTCCTGCACGGGGCCTTCTCGGCCGTTCTCGAGGATGAGGAGGGACAGATCCTCGAGGCGCACTCGGTCTCGGCCGGGCTCGACTACCCGGGGGTCGGCCCGGAGCACGCGTATCTGCGCGACTCCGGCCGGGCGACCTACGAGTCCGCCACGGACGTCGAGGCGCTGCTCGCCTTCCGCGAGCTCGCTCGGCTCGAGGGGATCATCCCCGCCCTCGAGCCCGCGCACGCGATCGCCTGGCTACTGGAGAACGGCGGCGGCGAGGGCTACGACGTGCTCACCCTCTCCGGCCGCGGCGACAAGGACATGGACGAGGTGACGGCAAAGCTCTCGGCTCTCGATGCCTGACGGGACCGCGACAGAGACCGGTGCCGCCCGGATCGCCTCTGCGTTCGAGCTCGCGCGGAACGAGGACCGCGCCGCCTTGATGCCGTACCTGATGGGCGGTTTCCCCGACCAGGAGACGGCGACCGCTGTGGCCCAGGCATACGCCGATGCGGGCGCCGATCTGATCGAGCTCGGAGTTCCCTTCTCGGATCCGCTCGCGGACGGCCCGACGATCCACGCGGCCGACACCGCCGCCCTGGCCGGCGGGGCGACCCTGGAGACGGTGCTCGAGACAAGCGCGGCCGTGGGTGCGCGCGTCCCGGTCGCCCTGATGGTCTACGTGAACATGGTCCTGGCGAGGGGGGTGGAGGAGTTCGCCGCCCTGGCGGCCTACGCCCAGGCAGCCGGCGTGATCGTTCCCGACCTCCCGCTCGAGGAGCAGGGCCCGATCGGCGAGTCCCTCGATGCACAGGGGCTCGCGCTGATCCCGCTGGTGGCGCCCACAACCCCACCGGAGCGACGCGCCGAGATCTGCAAGAGCGCCAAAGGGTTTGTCTATGTCGTGTCCGATATCGGGACTACGGGCGAGCGTTTGGGCGACGTCGGCGAGTATCTCCGGACATACCTGGGTGATGTAAAGGCGAGGTCGCAAGTTCCGGTCGCGGTCGGATTCGGGATCTCGACACCTGAGCAGGCAGCTCAGTTTGGAAAGCTCGCCAATGGCGTGATCATCGGAAGTCGGCTCGTCCGCGAGGTTGGCGAGGCGGCTGATCGCGACGCCGCGGTCGCCGGAGTCACCGACTTCCTGCGCGCCACCCGCGACGCCCTCTCCGGATAGGCTTCCGCGCATGCAGGTCATCCTCTTCACGGTCCTCGGTGCCTGCGTGCTCGTGATCGCCTACGCCCTGGGCATCCCGGGCCCTGTCGACGCGCTCCTCTTCTTCGGAGGAGTCTTCACCGGTGCCCTGCTTAGGTACGCCCAGCCGCTCATCGACTGGCTGACGCGGCCATAGCCGGTTCCTACGACGTTCGGGCGATCGGCCGTGTCGAATCGCCACTGACCGACATGGAGTCCGCGCCCAGGCAGGGCGATGAGGGCGCGCCCGATGTGTGGATCGAGTTCGAGCCCCGTGTGCTCGATGGCCTGCGAGGCGTCAAGGCGGGCGACCAGCTCGTCGTCCTCACCTGGCTCGACCGAGCGGACAGGGACGTGCTCGTCGTCCATCCGCGCGGCGACACCTCGCGACCGCCGACAGGGGTGTTCGCAACCAGATCGCACCATCGGCCGAATCCGATCGGCCTCCACCCGGTTGAGGTCTTGGCGATCGAGGGCGAGAGGATGAAGGTGAGCAACCTCGAGGCCCTCGACGGCACGCCGGTCGTCGATGTGAAGCCGGTGCTGAGCGACGAGATCTCCGAGCGCTGAGCCGGGCGGCGCAGCCGCGCCGGTAGATTGATCGCCATGCGGATCGGCGTCCTCACAGGCGGGGGAGATTGCCCAGGGCTGAACGCCGTCATCCGGGCGATCGTGCGCAAGGGCGTGGGGGAGTACGGGCACGAATTCGTCGGCTATCGCAACGGCTGGGCCGGACCGCTGGAGCGACAGAGCGCGCCGCTCGGGATCCCCGAGGTTCGCGGCATCCTTCCCCGCGGCGGCACGATCCTCGGCTCGTCGCGGACCAACCCCTTCAAGGAGGACGGCGGCGCCGAGAGGATCGGCGAGAACCTGAAGGTCGACGGCGTCGACGGTCTGATCGCGATCGGGGGCGAGGACACGCTGGGGGCCGCATCGCAGCTCCACGAAGGAGGCGTGAACGTGGTCGGGGTGCCGAAGACGATCGACAACGACCTGTCGGCGACCGACTACACCTTCGGGTTCGACACCGCCGTCAACATCGCGATGGCGGCGATCGACCGGCTCCACACGACCGCAGAGAGCCACAAGCGGACCCTGATCTGCGAGGTGATGGGCCGCCACGCGGGCTGGATCGCCTTCCACGCCGGCCTCTCCGGAGGTGCCAACGTGATCCTGATCCCCGAGATCGAGTTCGACCTCGATCGCGTCTGCGACTACATCGTCCGTCGCTTCGAGAGCGAGTACTCGCCGATCGTCGTGGTCGCCGAGGGGGCGACGCCCAAGGGCGGGATGCCGTCCGCCCAGGGCGCTCCGACCGATGCCTTCGGCCACGTGCGGCTCGGCGGGATCGCGCACTGGCTCGAGGGGGAGATCGAGCAGCGGACCGGCCACGAAGCGCGTGCGACCGTGCTCGGCCACGTGCAGCGCGGCGGCACCCCAACGGCCTTCGACCGGGTCCTCGCGACCCGCTTCGGCCTGCACGCGATCGACGCCGCGCACGAGGGACAGTGGGGGAAGATGACCGCGCTGCGCTCAACCGACATCGAGCTGGTCGACCTCTCAGAGGCGACCGCCCAGCTGAAGACCGTTCCCGAGTCGCTCTATCGCGAGGCCGAGGTCTTCTTCGGGTAGAGATGGGGATGCCCCGTCCGGCGCTCGCGGCGCTGCTGCTGATCGGTCTGAGCGCCGTGGGGTGCGGGATCGCCGGCGGCGCCTCGATCGACGCCCCGGTAACGGTCTACGTCAGCCTGCCGCTCACCGGACCCCGCGGGGCCGACGGCCGGGACGCGGCCGATGGGGCCCGCCTCGCGCTGGAGCAGGCGCAGGGAAAGGCCGGTGCGATCCGGGTCCGAGCTCGGTTCCTCGACGACGCCAGGGGCGAGGCGTGGGACCCGGTCGAGGTCGGGGCCAACGCGCGCCAGGCCGTCCAGGACTCGTCGGCTGCCGCCTACATAGGTGAGCTCGACTCCGAGCCGACGCGGGCATCGGTGCCGATCACGAACGACGCGGGGCTGGTCCAGGTCTCCCCGGGCGCGGGCGCGGTGGACCTCACGGCACCGGCGGCCGGCTATTCGGACTCACCCGATCGCTACCGCCCCTCGGGCTCCCCGAACTTCGCCCGCACTGTCCCGGCGGATGACATCGTCGTGGATGCCGCCGCAACCTGGGCCGCGGAGCTCGGCGCGACCGCCGCCGCCGTCACCTCCGACGGTACGGCCTTCCAGAACCTGGCCGCCGGGGAGTTCAAGTCAGCCGCCGCCGAGCACGGGATCCAGGTGAGCCCGGGAAAGCCGCCCTCCGAGGTCGCGGTCGCGCCGGGACCGGGCACGCGGGCGGTGTATGAGCCGGGGACGGCCAGGCTGAGCGTCTACGGTGCCGCGCCGCAGACCCTGCGGGTGAGCGCCGAGCTCGACCCGAGCCGGCTTCCCGGCAGGCAGTTCGCCGGGCAGTTTGAGCAGCGCTTCCATCGCCCGCCGGGTCCCTATGCCGCGTACGGCTACGAGGCGGTGGAGCTCATCCTGCAGGCAATCCGCGGCGCCGGCACCGACGCCTCGTCATTTCGGGACAACGTCCGCAACGGCGTCATCGGGGCACACCGCGACGACACGGTGCTCGGCAGCTACTCGATCACCTCGGAGGGGGACACGACCGAGTGCATGGTCCAGCGATACCGGCTCGCCGGCACTGCAGCCCAGCCACTGGGCGCGCCCTGCCCGTCCCGCTAGCGCGCCGAGGGCGGACCCTCGATCACCGGCTGGCCGGTGATCACGGACGCAACCCAGTCGCGCATCTCCGGGATCAACGCGAAGTCGACGGAGTGCTGGACCCGCGTCTCCCTGAAGGTGACGTAGATGCCGCCCTCCTCCAGCAGGTCCCGCGCCTTTCGGCCGAAGCCGACCGGGATGACCGGGTCGTAGGCTCCGTGGGTGACGTAGGCGGGCATCCCCCGCTTGGCCCGCGGGTCGAGCTTCCAGCCACGGACCATCGGATAGAACCCGCTCATCATGAGCAGGCCGGCCGGCTGCGGGCGGCCCATCCCGAGGGCCACCGCACAGGCCACCGCCGCCCCCTGGCTGAAGCCGCCGATCACCGTCTTCTCCCAGCGGATCCCGCGGTGGCGCAGCTCGTCATCGAGGAACCGGCAGAGGGACGACAACGTCTTGACGAAGGTGTCCTCGTCGGGGTGGCCGATTCGCTCGATCACGTACCAGTGCCGGCCGCCCGGCGGAACGTTCGTCAGTGGCGCTCCGGGAGCCATCCCGAGCAGCTTCCGGTCCGGGTCGAGCTCGTCGAGCATCGGGTAGAGGTCGCGTTCGTCGACCGCCCGGCCGTGGAGGAGGATCAGCGCGCCATCGGGATCGCCCACCGGCTCGCGGTCGAGGTGGACCAGCTCGACTACTTGGGCGACCCTGTCGCCGCCCGCCGGCGGCTCAGGCCGGGACACGCGGGTTGGTGATTGGGCGCAGCACCGGCTCCACCTGCTCGCGCAGGTGCTCGTAGTCGGGCGGCAGCGAGAGCTTCTCGCCCAGGGACTCGAGCGGCTCGTCGACGGTGAAGCCCGGGCCCAGCGTCGCGATCTCGAAGAGAACGCCGCTCGGCTCTCGGAAGTAGATCGAGCGGAAGTAGAAGCGGTCGATCACGGGAGTCGGCCGAGCCCCCGCGCCGATCACGCGGTCCCGCCAGGCCTCGTGATCGTCGATCTGCGAGGCCCAGGCGATGTGGTGCACGCTGCCGGCGCCCTGGAGGCCGCGCTCGGCGGGAGGCGGATCGAATCCATAGAGGCCGCCACGCGAGGCGCCGCGGGCCTCCCATCCGTCCTCGCGCGGCTGGAAGCCGAGCGCCTCCTCGAAGAGGGTCCTGCTCGCATCGGGGTTGCTCGAATAGGCGCGGGCGCCGTCGAAGCCCTGCAGCGCGACATCCGAGGGGATGTCGGGGTGGTCGGCGATCAGCGGCTGATCGTCGACCATGCTCACCCGGAGCTCGTGGCCGAGCCCCTCCGGGTCCGCGAAGCGAAGGGCGTCCCCGTCCCGCTGCACCTCGATCGCACGACCGTCGAGCCGCTCGGCCCAGAATTCGAGCGCCTCGGGCGACGCGACCCTCCACGCCACGGCGTGGATCATGCCGTCGCCGGCGCGCCCCCGCGGCGCGCCCGGATACTCGAAGAAGGTCAGGTCCGAGCCGGCGTCGCCGCTTTCGTCCGCGAAGAACAGGTGGTAGACGCTCGGGTCGTCCTGGTTAACGGTCTTCTTCACCAGGCGCAGGCCCATCACGCCGACGTAGAAGTCGACGTTTTTCTGGGCATCGCCGGTGATCGCCGTGATGTGGTGGACGCCCTCCAGCTTCATGCTTCCTCCATCTTGCCGTATCGGGCGCGCGATAAGGGTTAGGAGAGGGCTGAGCGCAGCGCCCCGTCGAGCTCCGGATAGCGGTACTCGTAGCCCAGGTCGAGGGCGCGGCGGGGCAGCACCCGCGCGCCTCCTGCGACCGCGTCGGCGAGCTCGGCTCCGCGTATCGCGGCCACGGCGAGCTTGGGGACCGGCATCAGGGCAGGCCGGTGCAGGGCCCGGCCGAGCGCCTTGGAGAACTCCCGATTGGTCACCGGGTTCGGGGCGGTCGCGTTGATCACGCCCCAGACGCTGCGGTCGTCGAGGGCCCAGAGGAAGAGGCCGACCACGTCGTCGATGTGGATCCACGACATGAACTGCTCGCCGCCGGCGATCGGACCGCCGACGCCGAGCTTGAAGGGCAGGAGCAACTGTCCCAACAGGCCGCCGTGCCTGGTGAGCACCAGCCCGGTGCGGAAGATCACCACTCTGTCCACGATCCCCTCGGCCTCCCGCTCCGCGGCCTCCCAGTCGACCGGCAGCTCCGCGGTGAAGCCCTCGCCGGGCGCGGACTCCTCGTCGAGGATCTGAGCTCCGCGGTCCCCGTAGTAGCCGATGGCGGATTGCCCGACGAACACGCTCGGCGTCGTTGAAGACGCCTCGATCCCCTGCAGCAGGTTGCGGGTGCCGACCAGGCGGCTCTCCCGGATCCGGACCTTTGCCTGATCCGTGAGCCGTTGGTTGATCTCCTCGCCGATCAGGTTGACGACCCCGTCGACACCGTCGAGCGACTCGGGTGGGGGGCGCTCCGTGGTCGGCCGCCAGGCGTGCCATCGGACCGTCGGGTTCTTCGGCCTCGCTCGTACAGGGTCGCGGGTGAGCCCCACGACCTCGTCGCCCCGCGCCAGCAGGGCGTCGCAGAGAGCTGAGCCGATCAGCCCGGTCGCTCCCGTGACGAGAACGCGCATTCGGCGGCGGATGCTAATGGCGCGGGCGAGCTAGGTTCCCGCGATGACCCTCGTTGTGAGGCCCGCGCGTCACGGAGACGAGGCACGCCTCGCCAAGGTCTACGTGGCCTCGGGGCGCGCCGCCTGGGCCGGCAACATGCTGGAGGAGACCCTCGCGGCGTTCACCTCGCCGGTGGAGGAGTGGGAGGAGGCGATCTCCGATCCCGACGTGAGCATCCTGGTCGCGGAGCTCGGCGGCGAGATCGCCGCCCTGGCGACACTGCTCCCGAGCAAGGACCCGGACGCTGACCCAGCTGAGGTGGCAATGCTGGGCCGGCTCTACGCCGAGCCGGCGGCGTGGGGCAAGGGTCTGGGCAGGGTGCTGCTCGCCGCCTGTATGGAGGAGCTCAAGCGCCGCGGCTTTCGCGAGGCGACTCTCTGGACGGCCGAGTGGAACCGGACCCGCGGCTTCTACGAGGCCCACGGCTGGCACTGGGACGGCGCCACACGTGAGCAGACGCTCGCCGGTGAGAGCTGGACCGAGGTTCGCTACCGGATCGAGGTCAGCCGGGGAAGAGAGTCAGCACCTCAGACGTCATGAACTTGCAAACGAGCGTCACATTGCGCCTGTGGGTCTTCAGGTGTCTGATCGGGGAGGACGCCGAGTACGACTGGAAGTCGGAGACGCCGTTCGGCGTCACCTCGTAGAGGATCTGCCAGTTGCCCTGCGCGTCCGCCCGGGTGGAGGCGACGGTGATCCTCGGGATGTCGCTTCCGCCACCGCCCTCGAAGGCGGGCTTGTAGCCCAGATTCACGACGGCGCCCCGAGCGCATCGCGGGTTGGGTGAGCTGACCAGACCGAAGAAGCGGTCCGACCCCACGGTGTTCCTCTCGTAGGTGATCGTGACGTTGCCGTGGACCTTCTTCTTCTTGGCGTCGGCCCCGCCGGTGCCGACGGCCGCGCTCAGGGCTATTGCCAGCAGGGCGACCCCCAGGATGCGAATCACGCGAGACATCGTCCCTCCGAGATCGGTGGAGAGGTCAGGCTAACCGCGTCAGGGCGCGTGGGTCAACCGCCGGCCCCGTCGGCTGACGAGCCGTCGCCATCGACGATCTCGTAGGTGCCTGTCTCCTCCGAGAATCGGGCGAGACCGGCCTCCTTGGCCTCGTCGACTACGGCGCGTGCCACGCACGGCGCCACGTCGCGGTTGAAGACCGACGGGATGATGTAGTCCTCGGCCAGGTCGTCGTCGGTGACCACCTCGGCGATCCCGCGAGCGGCTGCCAGCTTCATCTCCTCGGTGATCCGCGGCGCGCCTGCGTCGAGCGCGCCGCGGAATATTCCAGGGAAGCAGAGCACGTTGTTGATCTGGTTCGGATAATCGGACCGGCCGGTGGCCATGATCCGGACGTATTGCTCGGCCTCCTCGGGCATCACCTCAGGGGTCGGATTGGCCATCGCGAAGACGATCGCGTCGTCGTTCATCTTCTCCAGCGACTGCGGCTCGATCAGGCCCGGCCCCGAGACCCCGATGAAGAGGTCGCAGCCCTCGATCACCTCATTGGGGCCGCCGGAAAGCTTCTCGGGGTTCGAGTTCTCGGCGTACCAGCGCTTGATCGGGGACATGCCGCCGTCGACGTAGTCGAACCGGTCCGTGGAGATCGCGCCCTGACGGTCGCAGCCGATGATGTCGGTGATGCCGCTCGCCTGCATCATCTTCGTGCAGGCGACCCCCGCGGCGCCGAGCCCCAGCATCAGCACCCGCAGGCTCTCGATCGGCTTGCCGACGATCTTCAGCGCATTGAAGAGGGCGGCCATGACGACGACGGCGGTTCCGTGCTGGTCGTCGTGGAAGACGGGGATGTCGAGCTCCTCCTTGAGACGGTCCTCGATCTCGAAGCAGCGCGGCGCGGAGATGTCCTCCAGGTTGATCCCGCCGAAGGTGGGGGCGAGGAGCGTGACGGTCTGAATGATCTCCTCGGGGTCGTTGGTGTCCAAGCAGATCGGGAAGGCGTCGACCTGCGCGAACTCCTTGAAGAGCATCGCCTTGCCCTCCATCACCGGCATCGCCGCCTCGGGGCCGATGTCACCCAGCCCGAGCACGGCCGAGCCGTCGGAGACCACCGCGACGGTGTTCGCCTTGATCGTGAAGTCGAAGGCCTTGGTCTTGTCCTCGGCGATGTACTCGCAGACTCGCGCGACGCCGGGCGTGTAGGCCATCGAGAGGTCGTCGCGGGTCTTCAGCGGGTACTTGTTGTGCTGCTCGATCTTGCCCTTCTTGTGCATCTCGAAGGTGCGGTCGGTGAAGCCGAGCACGCGCGCCCCGCGGGTCGAGCCGATCGAGCGCAAGATCTGCTCCCAGTGCTCGGGGCTGTTGGCGTCGATCGTGAACTCGCGGACCCGCTTGCCCTCCGGCCCGGCTCCCGGGACCAGGTCGACGGACTGCAGCGCGCCGCCGGCCTCCGCGATCTGCGCGGTCAGCTTGCCGAGCGGTTCCTGGCGCGCGTCGAGCTCGACACGGAC
>DASXSZ010000185.1:0-11642 GCA_036505735.1 Solirubrobacterales bacterium | reverse complement strand
GGCATCGCGACCGGTCGAGATGCCTCCCATCGCGACCACCGGGATCGAGACGGCCGCCGCGACGGCGTGGACCTGAGCCAGCCCGACTGCCCGCACCGCCGGCCCGGAGAGCCCGCCGGTGCCGCCGCCGAGCCACCGATCGCCGGAACCCGGATCGAGGGCGACCGCCCTCAGGGTGTTGATCAGCGAGACGGCGTCGGCGCCCCCCTCCTCCGCCGCGAGGGCGACCGGGATCGGATCGGCGATGTTCGGAGTCAGCTTCACGATCAGGGGCTTCTCCGTCAGGGGGCGCAGTCGCGCCAGCAGGGAGCGGGCCTCATGCGGCGACTCACCCACGATCAGCCCGGACTTCACGTTGGGGCAGGACACGTTGAGCTCGAGCGCCGCGACCTCCTCCCTGCCTCCAACCCCTTCGACCAGCCGGGCAAACTCGTCGTGGCTCGTTCCCATCACCGAGACGATCAGGGGGACTGGGAGCTCGACGAGCTGCGGCAGGTCGTCGGAGAGGAACCCGTCTAGCCCCTTGTTGGGGAGCCCGATCGAGTTGATCAGCCCCGACGGCGTCTCCCACAGACGCGGCGGCGGATTGCCGGCGCGCGGCTCGGGGGTGATCGTCTTTGAGACGTAGGCGGAGAAGGGGAACTCCCGCAGCAGCTCGTCGCCGAAGGCGCGCCGGGCGGCGATCGCGTCGAAGGTGCCCGATCCGTTGATCAGCGGGTGGCTGAGCTCGATGCCGCACAGCTCCGTCTCCAAGGTGGTGGCCAAGGGGCGCATCAATGGCCCGAGCCCGGGACGAGGGCGGTCTCTATCTCGTCGCCGCGCACGACGGGCCCGTCGACGCATAGACGCATGTACCCGCCGGAGACGAGGGGGATGGCGCAGCCGAAGCACGCCCCGAAGCCGCATGCCATCGGCGCCTCCATCGCCAGCTCGCAGGCGACGCCACGTTCGGCGCAAAGGGTTCGCACCGCCTCGAGCATGGCCGGCGGGCCGCAGGCGTAGACCGCGGCGCTGGCTGCATCATCGCCCTCGAGCAGCACGGCGAGCAGGTCCGTCACGTAGCCCCGGTGTCCGGTATGCCCGTCCTCGCTGGCGAGGCGGATCTCGCTGCAATCGAACAGATCGAGGCCTCCCGAGTTGGCGCGATCCCGGAAGCCGAGCAGGACCCGCGCGGGAATCCCGGCGGAGAGGAGCCGGCGCCGCCAGATCGCCAGCGGTGCGATCCCGATGCCGCCCCCGACCAGGATCGCCCCGGCGGCCCCCTCGGCGACCGCCCACGGTGCCGAGAACGGCCTGCCCAGCGGCCCGTGGATCCAGAGCCCCTCACCCGCCTCGAGCGCGGCGAGCCGGGCGGTGCCCGGGCCGACCGCCTGTACGAGGAAGTCGAGCCTCAATGCGCCGTCCTGGCGCTCGGCATCGGCCACCGAGAAGGCGCGCGCCAGGTAGGGCCTGCCTCGGTCACCGCCCCAGCCGGAGTCCGCAGCCAGCATGTAGAACTGGCCCGCGGCGGGTTCGGGCCCGGCGGGGTCGAGCACCGAGAAGATCCGGTAGCCGCCCGAGGCGAGGTTCCTGGTCACATCGCAGAGGCGCCGGCCGAAGGGGGCCAGGACCCTCTCGCCTAGCCCGGGGGCGACGCGGGCGGTCATCTCCTCGATGGCTCTCGCTCCTCGGGCTGGTGCAGTTCCTGCAGGGTTCGCACCTCAGCGTCGCCGCGGGCGGCCGCGAAGATCGCCCGCGAAGCCGCAGAGGCGCCGGTCATGGTCGTCACGCAGGGAATCCCGTGCCTGACCGCAGCGCTGCGGATCTCATAGCCGTCCGCGCGGGCGCCGGAGCCGGTGGGGGTGTTGATCACCAGATCGACCTGGCCGGACCGGATGCAGTCGACCACATGAGGCGAGCCCTCCCCGATCTTGTTGATCTTGGTCACCGGGACCCCCATCGCGGAGACGGCCTGGGCTGTGCCGGCTGTCGCGATCACCTTGAAGCCGAGATCGTGGAAGCGTGTGGCGAGCTGGGTCGCCGCGGGCTTGTCGGAGTCCGTGACGCTGATGAAGATCGTCCCCTCCTGCGGCAGCGAGACGCCGGCGGCGGCCTGCGCCTTGCCGAAGGCGGTTGGGAAGTCGGCGGCGATTCCCATCACCTCGCCTGTGCTCCTCATCTCGGGACCGAGCACTGAGTCCGCCCCGGCGAAGCGGGCGAAGGGGAGGACCGCCTCCTTGACGCTCACGTGGGTTGGCGCCTCCTGCGGCAGGCGCTGGTCATCGAGGGACTCGCCCAGCATCAGCCGGCAGGCGATCTTGGCGAGCGGCGCGCCGATCGCCTTGCTGACGAACGGGACCGTGCGCGACGCGCGTGGGTTCGCCTCGATCACATAGAGGTCGCCGTCGGCGACGGCGTACTGCACGTTGATCAGGCCGATCACCCCGAGCTCCAGCGCGATCTTGCGGGTCGTCTCCCGGATCTCCTCGAGCATCTCCTCGCCGAGGCTCATCGGGGGAATCACGCAGGCCGAGTCGCCCGAGTGGACCCCAGCCTCCTCAACGTGCTGCATGACTCCGGCGACGAGGCAGTCCTCTCCATCCGCGAGGGCATCGACGTCCACCTCGATTGCGTTCTCCAGAAAGCGGTCGAGGAGGAGCGGGTGCTCCTGGTCGGCCTTGACGTTCTGCTCGAGATAGGCCGCCAGCGCGCCCGCCGAGTAACAGATCTCCATCGCGCGGCCGCCGAGGACGTACGACGGCCGCACCAGCAGCGGGAAGCCGACGTCCTCGGCGATCGCGACCGCCTCGTCGGCCGAGAGGGCGGTGCCGTACGGCGGGTGCTTGATCTCGAGCCGCTTCAGCAGGGCGCCGAAGCGGCCGCGGTCCTCGGCCAGGTCGATCGCGTCGACCGGTGTCCCGAGCAGTGGCACCCCGGCCTCCTCGAGCGCATTCGCGAGCCGCAGCGGCGTCTGACCCCCGAACTGGACGATCACGCCCTCGGGCCTCTCAACCGCGCAGACCGCCAGCACGTCCTCGGTCGTGAGCGGCTCGAAGTAGAGGCGGTCCGAGGTGTCGTAGTCGGTCGAGACGGTCTCCGGGTTGCAGTTGATCATCACCGCGTCGCGATCGAGCTCGCGCGCGGTCATCGCGGCGTGCACGCAGCAGTAGTCGAACTCGATTCCCTGGCCGATCCGGTTGGGGCCGGAGCCGAGGATCACGACCGACGGCCGGTCGCCGCGCTCCACCTCACCCGCGCCGTTGGACCCCCGCTCGTGCGCCGAGTAGAAGTACGGCGTGCGCGCCTCGAACTCCGCGGCGCAGGTGTCTACCGAGCGGTAGGTGCGCTCGAGGCCGCGGGTGCCGTCTCCCTCGGTGGCGAGCGCCTGCAGCTCGCGCAGAAACCAGGGATCGATCATCGTCGCCTCCTGGATCCGCTCGAGCTCCACCCCGCGCTCGAAGCCGGTCCGGATCAGGTCGAAGCGATCGGGGGACGGCGTCGCGAGCCGCTCGAGCAACTCGCCGGTGGAGGACGGGAGGTCCGGCTCCGTATCCAGCTCGCGCGAGCGCATCGCCTTGGCGAACGACTCACGGAAGGTGCGCCCGATCGCCATCGCCTCGCCGACCGACTTCATGTGGGTCGAGAGCCGGCCCTCCGCGCCGGGGAACTTCTCGAAGGCGAAGCGCGGCACCTTCGTGACCACGTAGTCGATGGTCGGCTCGAAGGAGGCCGGCGTCGCCTGCGTGATGTCGTTCGGGATCTCCTCGAGCGCGTACCCGACCGCGAGCTTGGCGGCCATCTTGGCGATCGGGAAGCCGGTCGCCTTGGATGCGAGCGCGGAGGAGCGTGAGACCCGCGGGTTCATCTCGATCACCACGACCTCCCCCGTCTCCGGGTTGACCGCGAACTGGATGTTGGAGCCGCCCGTCTCGACTCCGACCGCGCGGATCACGCGGATCGCCTGGTCGCGGAGCTCCTGGTAGAGGGAATCGGTCAGGGTCTGCGCCGGCGCGATCGTCACCGAGTCGCCGGTGTGGACGCCCATCGGGTCGACGTTCTCGATCGAGCAGATGATCACGACGTTGTCGTTGCGGTCCCGCATCACCTCGAGCTCGAACTCGCCCCACCCCAGCACCGACTCCTCGACCAGCACCTGGTTGATCGGGCTCGCAGCGAGGCCCTCCGAGACCACCTGGGCGAGCTCGGTCGCCGTGTCGCCCACGCCGCCGCCGTGGCCGCCGAGCGTGAAGGCCGGGCGGACGATCGCGGGGAGGCTGATCGCGCCCTCGGCGAGTCCCCTTTCCGCCTCGGCAACGGAGGTGACGATCTGCGACCAGGGGACCCGCAGCCCGGCCTCCTGCATCGTCCGCCGGAAGGCCTCCCGGTCCTCGGCGCGGCGAATCGCCTCGTAGTCCGCCCCGATCAGCTCCACGCCGAAGCGCTCCAGCGTCCCGTCGTCGTGGAGCGCCTTGGCGAGGTTGAGAGCCGTCTGGCCGCCGAGGGTCGGCAGCAGCGCGTCGGGCCGCTCCCGCTCGATCACCTTGGCGACCGGCCCGGGCAGGAGCGGCTCGATGTAGGTGCGGTTCGCGAACTCCGGGTCGGTCATGATCGTCGCCGGGTTCGAGTTGACGAGCACGACCTCGTAGCCCTCCTCCAGCAGCACCTTGCAGGCCTGCACGCCTGAGTAATCGAACTCGGCGGCCTGGCCGATCACGATCGGCCCCGAGCCGATCAGGAGGATCTTCCGGATTTCATCGCGCCTAGGCACTCGCCATCTCCAGGAAGCGGTCGAAGAGGTAGCGGGCGTCGTGGGGCCCGGGGCCGGCCTCGGGGTGGTGCTGAACGGTGCAGCCGGGGACGTCCCTGAGGACGAGCCCCTCGACGGTGCGGTCATACAGGTTGAGGTGGGAGAGCTCGGCCTCGCCGAAGTCCGTCTGCCAGCGAACGGGCTCGTCGCCTTCGATCGTCCGGTCGCCGCCAGGGCCGAGCACCGCGAAGCCGTGGTTCTGCGAGGTGATGTCTATACGGCCGGTCTCCAGGTCCTTGACCGGGTGGTTCGCGCCGCGGTGGCCGAAGGGCAGCTTGAAGGTCTCAAGGCCGACCGCCCGGCAGAGGAGCTGGTGGCCTAGACAGATGCCGACCACGGGCTTCTTGCCGATCACCCCGCGGACGTTCTCGACGACGTAGTCGAGGGCTCCCGGGTCGCCCGGACC
Organism: Solirubrobacterales bacterium; assembly: GCA_036505735.1. Lineage (GTDB taxonomy): Bacteria > Actinomycetota > Thermoleophilia > Solirubrobacterales > 70-9 > DASUPK01. The sequence continues at coordinate 6,450 of DASXSZ010000185.1, read as the reverse complement.
GTTCGCCAGGAAGACGAGGTCCGGCTCTCGGGCGAGGACGTCCTCAGCGGAGGCGTCGCAGGGGAGCAGCGTGACCCGGCAGCCGCGCTGCGTGAGCTGTCTGATGATCGAGAGCTTGATCCCAGTGTCGATCGCCACCACGTGGGGGCCGTCGCCGTCGATCTCGACCGGCTCGGTCGGCGTCACCTGGCGAGCGAGGTCGGCGCCCTCCATCGAGGGCTCGGCCGCGATCCGTTCGCGCGCCTCGGGCTCCGTGAGCTCCACTGCGAAGATCCCGCCGCGCATCGCGCCGCCGTCGCGGAGGTGACGGACCAGGGCGCGCGTGTCGATTCCGCCGATCGCCGGCACGGCGCGGTCGCGCAGCCAGTCGAGCCAACCCCCCTCGGCGGTGGCCGCGTCCTCCCCGTTCTTCCCCTCGCGCATGACCACCCCGCGCGCCTGGACCCGCTCGGACTCCATGGCATCCCCGGAGACGCCGTAATTGCCGATCAGCGGGTAGGTGAAGGTGATGATCTGCCCGGCGTAGGAGGGATCGGTGACCGCCTCCTGATAGCCGGTCATCGAGGTGTTGAAGACGACCTCGCCGGTGACCTCGCCGCCGGAGCCGAGCAGGTCGCCGTCGAGCCTGGTGCCGTCCTCGAGCAGGATGTAACCGCTCACGTGACCTTCGCCCTCCCCGTCGGCCTGTGCGGGTTCGGGGCGTAGTCGAGGATCAGCTTCTGTACCCGTTTGAACTCTCCGGTGCCGGCCCGCCCGAGCAGTTCGAAGAGCGCCGTCTCGACACTGGTCAGGACGGCGCCAGCACGTTCCATCTTGTGCAGGCCGACCCTCTTGTTCTCCTCGCTCCGCGAGCCGACGGCGTCCTCAGCGACCTGCACCTGCACCCCCGAGTCGAGCAGGTCGAGGGCGGTCTGGTTGACGCAGACGTGCGTCTCTATCCCGCAGAGGAGCACCTGGTCCCGCGTGCCGAGGTGGAAGCCGTCAGCGTCCCTTGCCGAGAACCGGACCTTCTCGAGGGGGCGAGTGCCCTCGGGGAAGTGATCCGCCACCTCCGGCGCCGTCTGCCCCAGTCCCTTTGGGTATTGCTCGGTGACCACGATCGGTATGCCGATTGCCTCCGCTCCCTCGATCAGGGTCGCGGTGGCCTTCGCCAAGCGCTCGAAGTCGGGGATCACCCTGCGAAATCCCTCCTGGACGTCGACGACGACCAGCGCCGTCCTTTTCGGATCCAGCTTGCCGGCACCCGTCAAGGGGCGACTCCCATTGCAAAGCTCCGCTGCCGGAACGCCACGCAGCCGGCGGCCACCGTCATCAAGACCCGCCCGGTGAGCTCGCGGCCGCCGAAGCAGTTGTTGTAGGAGCGGCTCTCGTAGCCCTCCTCGCCCACCGTCCAGCTGAGTTCCGGGTCGATCAGGGTGATATTGGCGAGCGCGCCTTTCTCCAGCCTTGGGGGCTCGATCCCGAAGGGCTCGCCGCCACAGGTCATCCGCTCTATGAGGAGCTCGAGCGGCAGGACCCCCGGGAGCACCAGCTCGCTGTAGAGCGCGGCGAACGCGGTCTCCAGACCGGTCACACCCCAGGCAGCCTCCTCGAAGGGCACCTCCTTCTCCTCCGCGGCGTGCGGCGCGTGATCGGTGGCGACGCAGTCGATCGTCCCGTCACCGAGTCCCTCGATCAGCGCCTGGCGATCATCCTCCGCGCGCAGCGGCGGGTTCATCTTGAAGCGGGGGTCGAGGCTCCGCACCGCATCCTCGGTGAGCGTCAGGTGATGTGGGGTGGCCTCGCAGGTGACCCGGACTCCGGCCGCCTTGGCGCGGGCGATCTCCTCGACCGATGTCCGCGCGGAGAGGTGCTGGACGTGGATCGGCGCGTCCTCGTAGAGCGCCAGCGAGCAATCCCGGGCGATCAGCGTCGACTCGGAGACCGAGGGCACGCCCGCCGTTCCCAGTGCCGCCGAGACATCCCCCTCGTGCATGACTCCTCCGGCGGACAGATCCGGATCCTCTTCATGGAGCGCGATCACACCCCCCGCCAGCCGCTGGTACTGGAGGGCCCTGCGCAGGACCCGGGCGTTTGCGATCGGCAGCCCATCGTCGGAGAATCCGATCGCCCCGACCTCTCGGAGCTCGGCCATCTCGGTGAGCTCGGCGCCGCCCATCGCTCGTGTCACGTTGGCGACGAAGCCGACGGGAATCGACGCTTCCCGCTCCGCTCGGTCTCTGACGGAGCCGAGAACCGCGGCGGAATCGATCGGGGGTGCGGTGTTCGCCATCGCGATCACCGCGCAGTAGCCGCCGGCCGCCGCCGAGCGGGTGCCGGTCTCGAGGTCCTCCTTGTGCTCCTGGCCGGGCACCCGGAGGTGGACGTGGGGGTCGATGAAGGCCGGGAGAGCGAGCAGGCCCTCGCCGTCGACGACCTCGGCGCCCTCGATCTCGGGCGCGCCCCCCGGCTCGGCGAGCTCGGCGATTTCGCCGTCTCGGACGACCAGGTCGCGGGTCGCGTCGAGCTTCGTCCTGGGATCGACCAGCCGGGCCCCACGCACGATCAGGTTGGCCGGCGGTCCCGGGCGGGAGATCAACCTGGGCGCCTCAGCACCCTTAGAGGCTCCGTTTGCGCTGACGTTCACGCGGGCTGCCCGATCGTCGGGGTGTCGGCCGGCGCGGGCCCGCGCTCGGGCCGCGCCCGGTCACTGCCGGCGAGGAGCTCGTAGAGGATCGCCATCCGCACGACCAGCCCGCTCTCGACCTGCGCCGTGATCAGCGACTGGGGTGAGTCGATCACCTCCGGCGAGAGCTCGATGCCGCGGTTCACCGGGCCCGGGTGCATGAGCAGCTGCCGCGGCCCGAGCCGCCGTGAGTCGATCTGGTAGTGGCTGGCGTACTCGCGCAGTGAGGGGACGAAGCTCTCGGTCATCCGCTCCCGCTGCATGCGAAGGGCGTAGACGACGTCGGCGTCGCCAAGCCCGTCGAGATCGTAGGAGACCTCGACGCCGAGCGATTCGATCCCCCGCGGAATCAGTGTCGGCGGGCCGCAGACCGTCACCTTCGCTCCCAGCTTCCGGAAGGCCAGCAGGCAGGAGCGGGCGACGCGGCTGTGCAGGACGTCGCCCACGATCCAGATGTTCGCCCCCTCCAGGGAGTCGAGCCGCTGGCGCAGCGTGAAGACGTCGAGCAGGGCCTGGGTTGGGTGCTCGTGCTTCCCGTCCCCGGCGTTGATCACCGACGCCTCGGTCCAGCGAGCGACCAGGCCGGCCGCGCCGGCGTGGGGTGAACGGATCACGATCGCGGCCGGGTCGTAGGCCGAGAGGGTCGCGACCGTATCCTTGAGCGACTCGCCCTTGTCGACCGAGGAGCCGGCCGACTTGACGCTGACCACGTCCGCCGAGAGCCGCTTCGCAGCGAGCTCGAACGAGGAGAGCGTCCGCGTGCTGGCCTCGTAAAAGAGGTTGACGATGGTGCGGCCCCGCAGAGTGGGCACCTTCTTGATGTCGCGCCGGCCCACCTCCGCGAAGCTCGTGGCGCGAGTGAGGATGCGCTCCAGCTCCTCGCGTGTCAGCTGATCCACGCCGAGCAGGTGCTTCATGACTCCTCCTTCCCTCCTGAAACGGGTCGCTCCTCCGACCTTTCACGGGTCGCGCTGTCGCGCGCCCTCGAGTCATCGGAGCGCCCTCGCACAAAAGCCCCCGCAGGAGTGATCGCAACCTCGTCGATCCCGTCGGTCTCCTCGAGCCGGACATTGACCCGCTCGCCCGGCGCTGTGGGCAGGTTCTTGCCGACGTAATCGGGGCGGATCGGCAGCTCCCGGTGGCCGCGGTCCGCAAGCACGGCGAGCTGAACGCGCGCGGGCCGTCCGTAGTCGAAGAGGGCGTCGATCGCTGCGCGGACCGTCCTCCCCGTGTAGAGCACGTCGTCGACCAGGACGATCGTGCGGCCGGCGAGATCGAAGTCGAGGTGGGAGTCGTGGACGACGGGCGCCTCGCGCGCCTCACGACGCTCGATGTCGTCGCGGTAGAAGGAGATGTCGAGATCCCCGAGGGGGACGTCCGTCCCGGAGAGCTCGCCGACCAGCGCGTGGAGGCGGCGGCAGATCACCGCGCCGCGCGTGTGGATGCCGACCAGTGCCAGCCGCTCCGACTCCTCGTTCTTCTCGACGATCTCGTGGGCGATACGGACAAGCGTCCGCCGTAGATCGTCGTGATCGAGCACGACCCTCTCGTCGCTCACTGCTGCGCTCCTTCCTGGCCTCGCGGGACCGGGTTAAAGGGGCTTGCGCGGCCAGCGTAGCAGTGCGCTCAGATCCCGACGAGGGCGAAGCCGCAACGCGCGATGATTGTCTCGTGCGTCGCGCGGTCGCGGAGGCGATAGAGCACCATCGGTCGGCCGGCCGCGAGTTCGAGGCGGCCGGAGTGCAGAGCTTCGTCCGCGAGCAGGGCGACGGTGAGCCGGTGGTGCTCATGCACGGGATTCCAGTGAGCTCCTTCCTCTACCGCAAGGTCCTGCCGCTCCTCGCCCAGCGACGCCTGCGCGGCGTCGCCTTCGACCTACCGGGGCTCGGGCTGGCTAAGAAGCCCCAGGGCTTCGACTACAGCTGGTCGGGGCTTGGCCGCTGGACCGGGGAAGCGATCGACGCTCTCGGAATCGAGCGCTGCCATTTCGTCCTGCACGACATCGGGGGCCCGATCGGGCTCGAATGGGCGCTCCGCAACCGCGAGCGCGTTCGGACGCTGACGGTGCTCGACACCCTGATCGACGTCGCCCACTTCCGCCGCGTCTGGTCGATGGACTTGGCGGCGCCGCCGGTGATCGGCCCGATCTGGGTGGCTACGATCCGCCCACCCGTGGCCCGCTGGCTCTTCTACCTGCAGGGGATCGGCAACCGCTCCGCCACGCCCGCCCACGAGGTCGACGCCCATCTCGCCATGCTTCACGGCGATGGCGGAAACCGCTCCTTCCGACGGATCGTGCGCGGGTTCGAGCTGACCGAGGAGAAGGAGCGCTTCTACATCGACGGCCTGAAGGAGGTGGGCTGGCCCGCGACGATCCTCTGGGGCGATCGGGACCCGGCCCTCGGTGAGGATCGGCGACGCGCGATCGAAGACGCTCTCGGCAAAGAGGCTCGCGTCATCCACGCCAAGCATTTCCTCCAGGAAGATCAGGCTTCGGCGGTCGCCGGAGCGATCGCCGATCTGGCAGGCTCGGTCTAATCGCCGGTGGGCGCGGGCTCGGCGAGGGGCTCCGGGCGCTGCCGCGCCCCCTCGGGGACTAGCTTCGGATCGCCGCGCTCCGGGAACGGGATCTCCACCAGGTCGAAGTCGCGCGGGGCGAAGGTGTTGGGAAACGCGTCGCGGGCCTCGTTGAGGACCGCCCCGACGTTGTAGCGAGAGGAGACGTGGACGATCGCGAGCATGCCGACCTGGGCGTCGGCGGCGAGCTCCGCAGCGTCACGCGCGGTCGAATGCCCCGTCTCGGCCGCCCGGGCGGATTCCTCGACGGCGAAGGTCCCGTCGTGGACGAGGAGCTGGGCGGCGTGGGCGGCGATGCGGGTCATCTCGCAGGGCGACGTGTCACCCGTGATCACGGCCTTGCGGCCCCGACGCCGGTCGCCCATCACCTGATCCGGCCGGATCTCGGAGCCGTTCACGGAGATCGTCTCCCCGCGCTGAAGGCGCCCGAAGTCGCGATCGTCGGTGATGCCCAGACCACGCGCCGCCTCGACGTCGAAGCGCCCGGGCCGCTCGGGCTCCACGTACGCGTAGCCGAGGGCCTTCATCCGGTGCTCGACCGCGAACGCACGCATCTCGAAGCCGTCGTGCTCGATCGCCTCCCCCGGCCCGAGCTCGATCAGCTCCACGTCGAAACGGAGCCTGCCGAAGATCCGCCGGAGCCCTTCGAAGAGGCTGTGCAGGCCGGCCGGCCCGACGATTCGGAGCGGCGCCTGCCGCTCCATCAGGTCGTAGGTCTTGAGCAGCCCCGGCAGGCCCAGGTAGTGGTCGGCGTGGAAGTGCGTGACGTAGATGTCGTCGACCTGGACGAGCCCGGTCGAGTTGATCATCTGGCGCTGCGCCCCCTCTCCGCAGTCGACCAGAACGCGCGAGCCACCGGAGCGGATCAGCAGGCACGCTGTCGCCCTCCGCGCCGAGGGCACGGAACCGCCGGTGCCGAGAAAGACGACCGAGAGATCCATGGGCCGCCTAGCGTAGAAAGCGCAGGCCTCGCCGGTCGGGCGCACCCGCCCGCGCCAGTACGGGTGACCCTCCCCAAATGGCAGAAGTACGGCGAGGTCGCGCTCGACCACGCCGGTAAGAACGACGGCCTCTGTCCTGTTTCGCTTGAGAGCAGTCGTCACATTTTTCGGGCTAGGCTCAGGCCCGGATAGAACGTATGCTCGCCCCCTGTTAGATGGATCGAAGCGCTTAAGCTGAGTACGACGCGCCCGTAGCTCAGTGGATAG
>DASXSZ010000184.1:0-6441 GCA_036505735.1 Solirubrobacterales bacterium | reverse complement strand
TCGATCTTCGGGATCAGCGTCGTGAACGTGTAGCCGATCACCGAGAAGCAGAGCCCGCCGAGCACCACGAACGGCGGGATCAGCAGCGCCCACCACGACGAGATCAGGCCGAAGGCGGCCACCACGGCCAGGACGACGCAGCCGTAGACCGTCGCCCGGCTCGCGCTCCAGGCCAGGTCGCCGGCGACGACGTCCTGCACCTCAACCGGAGTCGAGAGCACATTGTCGTACAGCCGCAGCTCGTTCATCCGGAAATAGACGTTGTAGGTCGTCTCGAAGGCCGAGGACCACATCGCGGCCGAGGCGATCAGGCCCGGTGCGATGAAGTCCTTGTAGGGGATCCCGTTGATATGGGCGACGTAGGTGCCCAGCCCGAATCCCATCGCGAGCAGGTAGAGGAAGGGATCGAGGAAGGTCGGCAGCAGCGCACCGCGCCAGAGCTTGGAGAAGACGCGCGCGTTGCGCAGCCAAACGGCGCCGGCGAGCCGCGGCACCGGCACCAGGTCCCGCAGCGGGAGCCGGGGGCCGAGGCCCGCGTAGCCCGGTTCCTCGAGCATCGCCATCGGCTACTCCCGCAGGCTCCGGCCTGTGAGTCGCAGGAACACGTCCTCGAGGGTGGCACGCCGGACCAGGGCGGACTCGGTCGGGAACGTATCGTGGTCCATCCCGGCGAGCACGGCCTCGGCGTCGTCGGCGTAGAGCATCAGCGTGCGCTCGGAGAGGTCGTGGCCCTGGATCCGGCCGTCCAGCGAGCCCACCAGGCGCTCCGCGTCGCAGCCCTCGTCGAGCCGCAGCTCCAGGACCTCGCGCCCGACGTGGCTGCGGACCAGGTCCGCGGGCCGGCCATCGGTGACGATCCGGCCCTCGTCCATGATCACCAGCCGGTCGCAGAGCCGCTCGGCTTCCTCCATGTAGTGCGTCGTGAGCAGGAGCGTGACCCCGCGGCGCCTCAGCCGGTCGAGCGCCCCCCACACCGCCAGGCGCGCCTGGGGATCGAGCCCGGTCGTCGGCTCGTCCAGAACGACGAGCTCGGGGTCGCCCATCAGGGCCCGCGAGATCAGCAGGCGCCGCTTCATCCCGCCGGAGAGCCCGTGGATACGGTCACCGGCCCGGTCGGAGAGCAGCGAGAAGGAGAGCAGCTCCGTGGCCCGTTCGGCCGCCCTCTCCGAGTCGATCCCGAAGTAGCGCGCCTGCTGCAGCAGGTTCTCGCGCACGGTCAGGTCGCCGTCGAGGTTGGTCTCCTGCGGCACGACGCCGATCCGGCTCTTGATCTCCCTTCGCTCGCGGGTCGCGTCCATGTCGAGCACGGTGAGCTCCCCGCCGTCGACGGTCGCCAGGCCGTAGATCATCTTCATCGTGGTCGTCTTCCCCGCCCCGTTGGGGCCCAGGAAGCCGAAGCAGATGCCCGGCTCCACCTCGAAGTCGACTCCGTCCACGGCCACCCGGTCGCCGTAGCTCTTGGTCAGCTCGCGGGCGGTGACGGCCGCGGGGATGGCCTGCGCTCCGTCTCCGCTCAGCACTGTGTCACCACCACGCTGATCGCCAGGGCGTTGTTGAGCAGGTGGGCGAGCATGCAGGGCCAGACCGACCCGGTCTTGTTGTAGAGCCAGGCGAGGCCGACGCCGAGGCCGGCGAGCGGGATCGCCGCGGTCGGCCCGGTGGGGGCGTGGACGAGGCCGAATACCGCGCCCGAGAGAAGGGCCGACGGCCACAGCGACCAGCGGCTGCGCAGCCCGGCGAAGAAGAAGCCACGAAAGAAGATCTCCTCCGCCACAGGGGCGAGCACGATCACGGACACCACTGCGGCGATCGCGATCCCGATACCGGGGTTGCAGACGCCCAGTTCCTTGCCGATGTCCTCCTGCTTGGGCTGGAGGACGATCGCGGAGAAGATGATCGCACCGGCGTAATAGGCGCCGAGCACGGCGAACATCCAGCCGATCGCTGACGGCTCAAACCGCCTCAGGCCCAGCAACGGCAACGCCTCCCGCAGGCGAAAGCGCCACTGCGAGGCCATTCCGATCGCGACGGCGACCAGGAAGCCGTCGAAGAGGGCCTGCGTCGCCAGGATCCCGGCGTCGCTCGCCTTGTCGGGGTCGCCGATGTTCGGGTCGAACGGCAGGACGAGGAGCGGCGGGATGATCACCACCAGCAGGAGCCCCCCGATCAGGCCCCAGACCGAGTCGCCGACGCCCCAGGGGACCTTCGGCAGCCGGACCTCGCCCGCCTCGGGCGCCTCCGCCGGCGCCGGAGCGGGTGGGACGACCGGCTCGGCGCCGCCCCGAATCGGCACCGGCGCCGGTTGTGGTGTACGGCGGAGCACCACGGTTCGGGCCGCCTTGTCGCCGAGGCGCTGCCGGCGCGCGCCGGTGACGATCAGCAGCTCCCCGATGACGAAGAAGTCCACCAGGCGGAGCATGTTTCGCAGGCTGGCCCGGCCGAAGCTGAGGCGCTCTGCGCCGTCCAGGGAGCGCACCTCGAGCCCGGTGGCGTTCTTGCCGATCGTCTGGCCCCAGCGCCACTCGCAGAGGGCGAAGTAGTTGAACCATGCCGAGAACACCACGAGGAGGCCGATGTAGGTGGCGGTGGCGGAGACGTTGGCGAGGTCGATCGGCAGCCAGCCAAGAACCAGCAGCACGCCAAAGAACCAGACGAAGTTGTCGAGCGTAGCGGCCAGCGCCCGGCGCCAGAGGCCGGCGTAGTCGCGGTTCTCGAGCGCCCCGAAAGTCATGTTCGGAGATGCTGATCGATCTGCTCGAGCGACGAGATGTCCCCGGCCCCTCCGTCGCGATCGATCAGCAGGGGGCGAATTCCCGCCGCCCGCGCCCCGGCGACGTCCTCCTCGGGCGTGTCGCCCACATGGAGCGCCTGGTCCGGGGCGCAGCCGGCCAGCTCCAGCGCGACGGCGAAGATCGCCGGATCAGGCTTGCGCGCGCCGGCCTCGGCCGAGGTGACTGTGCCGTCAAGCACTTCCTCCAGCCCGCAACGCTCCAGGACACGGGCCAGGGAGCAATCCCAGTTCGAGACGGCGACCAGGCTCAAGCCGCGATCCCGAAGTCCCTGCAGCGCCGGGACGGCGTCGGGGTATGCGGAGAACCGGATCGCCTCAACGAGCTCGTCCACGGTGATCTCCATGCCGAGCCGCTCCGAGACGATCGCGGCGCAGCGCTCGCGCAGTTCGGCCAGGGAGCTCTCGTCGCGGCCCTCGTGAGCGTGCTCCCGGTAGTAGGCCATCTCCGCGCGGAGAGCCGCGACCAGCCGCTCGTCGCTGACCTCGGCGGGCACGCGATCTCGCAGCGAGAGCCAGGGCGGCTCGAGCTCGACCAGAGTGCCGAGCGCGTCGAGGAACACGGCGCGGACCATCCCGCTAATACTGCCCCACGGCAGGACCCGGCCAATGGACCAGACCTTCTGGCAACAGCACGGCGACGAGATCTCCGCGGCGATCACGCTGGCCGTCGCGATCGGCATCGCGGTCATCGTCGACCGCCTGCTGATCGGGCGGGCGGTCAAGGCGGCGACGCGGCTCGATACCGGGGAGCTCTCCCGTGAGGCCCGCACCCGGCTGCGCCTGATCCGCCGCCTGCTCTTCCTGCTGATCATCCTGATCGGCGTCGCCCTGGCGCTCAGCCAGTTCGCCTCGATCAAGCGCTTCGCGACGGGGGTGCTGGCCTCGACGGCTGTGCTGGGAATCATCATCGGCTTCGCCGCGCGCCAGGTGATCGCCAACCTGGTCGCGGGTGTGGTGGTGGCGTTCACCCAGCCGATCCGGATTGGAGACCTGGTCTCGATCGGGGACACCGTCCACGGGCGGGTCACCGACATCTCGCTCACGTATACGAGCGTCGACGCCGGTGACGGCAGCCTGATCATGGTGCCCAACGAGAAGGTCACGACCGACCCCGTCGTCAATCATTCCGCCGGCAACCACAGCGCGCCGATCACCGTCGAGGTCTGGTTACGCCCAGACGCCGACGTCGAGGCCGCGCGCAAAGCACTGGAGCACGGCGAGGTGACCTCGGCACACCTGATGGAGCTGACGCCGGAGGGCGCAAGGCTCCAGGTCAAGGCGGCGATCGACGCCGGGGGCGACCGCGAGGCGCACGAATCGGATCTCCGTGAGCGGGCGCAAGGCGTCCTGCGTGAGACGGGGTTACTTAGATCCCCCTGAACGCGCGCTGAGTACCCTCTTCGAGCCATGACGCAGCGAGCTCGCAGACGACGCCGGCGCCTTCGGGACTCGGGCAGGAAGAAGATCCTTTTGGCCCTCGGCGTCCCACTCGCGGCGGCCGGCCTCGGCGCCGCGGTCGGTGTCGCGTGGCTGGCCAGCGTCTACGACTCGGCGCCCTCGCTCGCCAGCCTGAGGCCGATCACGAAGGGGGCCGTCTCCAAGGTGTACGCGGCCGACGGCTCCCTGATCGGGGTGATCCACTCCGACAAGATCCGCCAGCCGATCTCGAGCGCGAGGATCCCCCAGGACCTCAAGGACGCAACCGTTGCGATCGAGGACAGGAGGTTCTACAGCCACGGCGGCATCGACCCCTCGGCGATCATCCGCGCCGGCTGGGAGGACCTGACCGCCGGGGGCAAGCCGGTGGAGGGCGGCTCGACGATCACCCAGTAGCTCGTCCGCAACCTCTACATCCAAGACCCGCAGGACACGTTGAAGCGGAAGATCATCGAGGCGCATCTGGCCAACGAGGAGGAGGACCAGCACTCGAAGGATTGGATCTTGACCAAGTACCTGAACACCGCCTCCTACGGGACCAACGAGGGCGCCACCGCGATCGGGGTCGAGGCGGCGGCCGAGACCTACTACTCAAAGCACGCCCGCGATCTGACCTTGCCCGAGGCGGCGACGATCGCAGGCATGCCGCAGGCGCCGTCGCAGTACAACCCGCTGCTCAACCCGCGGGCGGCGCTGGCCCGGCGCAACGAGGTGTTGGCGGCGATGAAGCAGCAGGGCAAGATCACCGCGAGCGAGTACGACGACGCCGCCGGCCAGGATCTGGGCCTCGACCCGGGACACAAGTACAGCCGGATCCGCCAGCCCTACATCTTCGACCTGGTCAAGCAGGAGCTGCAGGACCGCTACGGGGTGAACACCGTCCAGAACGGCGGCCTCAAGGTCTATACGACGATTCAGCCCCGTCTCCAGGAGGCCGCGCAGAACGCGGTGGACTCCTGCTCGGTCTGCTACTCGGGCGGCGGCCCGGCGTCGGCGCTCGCCTCGATCGACCCCTCCAACGGCGAGATCGTCGCGCTGGCCTCGACCCAGCGCTACTCGTTGACCAGCCAGTTCAACTTCGCCGCCCACGCCCAGCGCCAGCCGGGGTCCTCATTCAAGACCTACGACCTGACCGCGGCGATCAAGCAGGGCATCGACCCCGACTCCACCTATTACGACGGCAGCTCGCCGATCACGCTGGAGATCCCGGGCGGCTCCTCCTGGACGGTCAACAACGCCGAGCCGGGGGGCGGCGTGATGCCGCTGACCGAGGCGACCTGGGACTCGGTCAACGCGATCTTCGCGCAGCTCGGCCTCGACGTCGGCCCCGAGAACATCGCCAAGACCGCCTACGAGATGGGGATCACCTCCCCGCTCGGGGTCAAGGGAGCACACGACATCCCCTGCAAGCTCGGCCCGAACTGCTACATCCCCCCGGCCGATGCGATCGGCGGGCTCAGCGTCGGGGTCACCCCGCTCGAGCAGGCCGACGCCTACGCCACCCTCGCCAACGGCGGGGTCCATCACGACGCGACCGCAATCGACAGGGTCGTCTTTCCAGGCGGCAAGGTGGACGAGCCGAGCTCGGCGGAGGGCAAGCACGTGCTGACTCCGGGTGAGGCATACGACGTCACCAAGGTGCTCGAAGGCGTGATCACGAGCGGAACCGGCGCGGGCTACACGTCCATCGGTTGCTCGTCGGAGGCCGGCAAGACCGGCACCAGCGAGGGGCTGTCCGACGCCTGGTTCGTCGGCTACACCCCGCTCTATTCGACCGCAGTCTGGACCGGCCACCCGCTCTCGCGCGCCTCCACCGGGTTCGGCGGCCCCACCTCGGGGCCGATCTGGCGCTCCTACATGGAGGCGGCCCAGGGGAGCGACTGCCCCGACTTCCAGGTTCCCTCGAGCATGCCGGAGCTCACCTCGTTCCACGGGGAGCACACGGCGTCCAGCTCGAGCTCCTGCAGCAGCAGCAGCTCGAGCTCCTACTCCTGCGGGTCCTCATCCGCGTACAGCCCGAGCTACGGCGGCAGCACCGGCGGCACCGGCGATAGCCACAACCCGGGCGCCTATGCGCCCGGCGTCGGGCAGAAGCCCGCTCCATCGCCGAAGCCCGCGCCCGCGCCGCCACCGGCCGCAGCGCCTCCGAGCGGCGGGGTCAACCCGACGGGCTGATCAGCCGGTCCAGGAGCTCCGGGCCTCCGCCAACGATC
>DASXSZ010000183.1:0-3285 GCA_036505735.1 Solirubrobacterales bacterium | reverse complement strand
GGGACCCGAACGGAGGCTCGAGGCTCGCGAACGACCTGCCGCCGGCAGGCAGGGCGGACGTGACACCCCCCAGGGAGGCTGTCTCGCCCCAGGTCGCACGCGTGAGAGGGGGTGGCGGCTTCACCCGGCTGGCCGCGATCGGCGCGCTCATCCTGGTCGGGGTCGCGATCATCGTCCTTCTCCTCTCCGGCGGCGGCAACTCCAACCACTACCAGCTCATCTTCGAGACCGGCGGCCAGCTGGTCAAGGGCAATCAGGTCCTGATCGGCGGCGTCCCAGTCGGAAGCGTCGACGACGTCAAGCTGACCGAGAACGGCCAGGCGAAAGTCGACATCTCGGTCAACCGCCCGATGCACGAGGGCACCACCGCGATCATCCGAGCGACCTCCCTCTCGGGGATCGCCAATCGCTACGTCTCGCTCCAGCCGGGTCCGGACAACAACCCCGAGCTGAGCAACGACGCGACGATCACCGAGGTCGACACGACCAGCCCGGTCGACCTCGATCAGCTCTTCAACACCCTGCGCGGCCCCGAGCGCCAGGCCTTACGGAACGTCATCCAGGGCTCCGCCACCGTCTACGCCGGCAAGGGGCCGGAGGCGAACCAGACGTACAAGTACCTGAGTCCCTCGCTGGTCGCGACGGACCGTCTCCTGCAGGAGCTGGACCGTGACGAGAACACCCTCACGAGCTTCCTGGTCAACGGCGCGAGCGTCGTCTCTTCCGTCGCCGAGCGCCGCGCCGACCTCTCCGCCCTGACCCAGAACGCCAACCAGGCACTCGGCGCCGTGGCGAGCGAGAACGAGTCGTTCGATCGCGCCCTGGTCGCCCTGCCGCGGGCCCTCCGCCAGGCCAACACCACCTTCCACAACCTGCGCCCGGCGCTCGACGACCTCGACCCCCTGATCAACGCGACCAAGGCCACCACCAAGGTCCTCCCGCCGTTCCTTCGACAGCTCCATCCGGTCCTCACCCGGAGCATTCCGGTCTTCCGCGACCTGAACCGCGCCGTCAACCTGAACGGCAAGGCCAACGACCTCGCCGACGCCACCGGCGACCTGACCGCGCTCGAGAAGAGGGCGGCCGACGCCATCCCGATCACGGTCCAGGCGATGAAGGGCTCCGAGCCAATCCTCGGGTTCCTGCGGCCCTACACACCGGATCTGACCTCCGCGATCGCGCACCTCAACCAGGTCGCCGGCTACTACGACGCCAACGGCCACTACGCCCGCGTCCAGCCGGCGGGAATGGGCGTGTTCGGCCTGTCGGGCGGGGGCACCAACTTGACCTTCACGCCCCAGGACTCCGCCATCGTCTTCGACGACTACGGTGCCTTCGGCGGGCCGAATTACAACCTGTTCCGTCGCTGCCCGGGGGGCGCGACCCCGATCCTCAGCGGCAGCAACCCCTTTGCCTCCCCCTCGCCCGCCGGCGCCTTCCTCGGCCCGCCGAACGGCGCGCCCGCCAGCCCCTCGTCCTGTGACTCGAGCGAGGCGGTCCCTGGCCCATGAGGCGGATCGTCCTCATCGTCTGCGGTCTGGTCCTGGCGGGATTGCTGATCGCCCTGCCCGCGATCGGCTCCAACGGACCCAGCGGCACCTACCTCGTCAGGGGCTACTTCGACAACGGCTCTTTCGTCGTCCCCGGCGAGCAGGTGCGGATCGCAGGCGCGACCGTCGGAACCGTGAAGTCGGTGGACGTCTCGAACGACCAGGAGACCGCCAGCCTGGAGGGCGGCCCTCACGCGGTCCCGGGCAAGGCAGTCGTCGTGATGGAGATCGACGACTCCGGCTTCAAGGACTTCCGCACCGACGCGAGCTGCCTGATCCGCCCGCAGTCGCTCATCGGCGAGAAGTTCATCGACTGCACGCCCACCCAGCCGCGGTCGGACCCGGCGACGGCGCCGCCCTCGCTCCAGAAGATCCCCGACGGCGAGACCGGCGGCGGTCAGTACCTGCTGCCGCTCGAGAACAACGGCACGACGGTCGACCTCGACCTGATCCAGAACATCCAGAGGCTGCCCTTCCGCGAGCGCTTCCGCTTGATCCTCAACGAGCTCGGCGCCGGCCTCGCCGGCCGCGGCGAGGACCTCGGCGAGGTGATCGACCGGGCCAACCCGGCCCTGCGCCAGACCGATCGCGTCCTCGCCATCCTCGCCGAGCAGAACCGGCAGCTCGCCAGCCTGGCCAGCAACGGCGATGCGGTCCTCGAGCCGCTCGCCCGCAACCGCGCCCACATCACCGGCTTCTTCCACAACGCGGCGATCGCCGGCGAGGCCACCGCCGAGCGCAGCGCCGCCCTGGAGGAGGGGCTCCAGAAGTTCCCGGCCACCCTGCACCAGGTCCGGCTGACGATGACGAAGCTCAAGCAGTTCGCCGACCAGGGCACGCCGCTGTTCACCGACCTGAACACGGTGGCGCCGGGGCTCAGCAAGGCTACGGTGAACCTGCCCAACTTCGCCAAGGAGGGCATCCCGGCGCTCCAGTCCCTCGGCAACGCGGCGCAGGCTGCGGGCCCGAAGCTCGTCGCCTCCGACGGCCTGCTGACGGACCTCGCGGCGACCGCGAGCAGCTCGGTGCCGGTAGGCCAGAACTTCGCCGCCTTCCTCAACACCTTCACCAAGACGCAGGGCTTCCAGTCCCTGATGGACTTCATCTACAACTCGGTCGGCTCGGCCAACGGGTTCGATGCATTCGGGCACTTCCTGCGCTCGAACCTCCAACTGACCAGCTGCGTCGAGGTTTCTGACTTCTTCCAGGACGTCTGCCGGTCGAGCTTCCAAGGGACGTCCACCACACCGGCGTCCGCCACACAGGCGAAAAACAAGAAGGGCAAGAAGAGCGTCCGGAAGGCGAAGGCGCACCTGCGCGCCAACGGCCCACTGCCGCAGATCAACGTCCCGAACCTCCGGCAGCTGATCCCGCAGCTCGCCCCGGATCAGAGCCAGCCGCCCGAATCCTCCGGATCCGAGGCGCCGCAGCAAGACCAGCAGGGCACGACCACGCAGCAGGCGCCTGCCGATCAGCCCGTGTCGATGCGCCAGGCCTCGATGTTCCTCCAGTTCCTGCTCGGGGGCGGAGCATGAGGGGCGGGCGCGTGGGCAGCCTCGCCGCCAGCCCGACGCTGGTCGGAGCGGTCACCGTGCTCGTCGTGGTCGTCGCCGTCTTCCTCGCCTACCAGGCGAACAACGGCCTGCCCTTCGTCCCGACCTACAAGGTCTCCGCCGAGCTGCCGAACGCCGACAGCCTGGTACCCGGCAACGAGGTGCGAATCGGAGGCCAGCGG
>DASXSZ010000182.1:0-29504 GCA_036505735.1 Solirubrobacterales bacterium | reverse complement strand
GCGCAGGCGGTCGGTCTCGAGGCTCACGCCTCTCCCTCGGTGAGCGTGCCCGCCAGTCGATCGAGTGCCCTGCGCAGGCGCGAGTTGACGGTCCCGCGCGGCAGCTCCAGCATTCGCGCGATCTCGCCGGGTGTGTAGTCGAGCAGGTATCGCAGGACCACCACGGCTCTGTGCTCGGCCGACAGATCCCCGAGGGCAGACTCAAGCTCCGCGAAATGAGCCTCCGCGAACGGGATGGATTCCTCCTCGATGGGGCGACCGGATCCCGACCCGGAGACTTGAGCTACCTCGCCTCGAAGAGCGCGTGCCCGACTCCAATCGATCGCCCGGTTGACGACGATCCGATGGAGCCAAGGTCCGAACGGGCGGCCGCGATCGAAGCGGTCGAGCGCCCTGATCGCCGCCAGGAAGGATTCCTGGGCGATGTCCTCGGCGGCAGCCGCGTCGCGAACCACGAGGTAGGCGGCGCGGTGAGCTTGGGGCCAGTGACTGCGGAAGAGCTGCTCGAGGGCTTCCTCCGATCCCTGCTGGGCAGCGCGGATGAGCCCTCGCTCACTTTCGTTGCCCTCGAGCTTTTGCACTGCGTTGTCTCCTCCAATCCGCCGACCCACGGCCGCGAGAAGCAGCGATTCTCCGGCAAGCTCCGACGGCAGCGCGATCCGGCTTGCCTCCACGCGGACCGCCGTCAACTCGCACGCCCGCCTGTGCGCGGCCCGAGGTGAAGGCCGTCGAGGATCCTGATCACATCCCGGCGAACGGACGTCGGGGCGGTCGGACCGAGCACCACCGCCGCCGTCAGCAGCCGACCGTCCTCCTTGAAATGAAACAGCCACTCCTCCGATGGGCCGGGCATCCTTACCCCATGCGCCTTGTTGAGGTGGAACCCGACTGGACGCTGCGGGGTCTGACGAATGGTCTGCGACCCAAATCCCCCAGGCGACCTGTACAGCTCGTAAATCATTACGGCCGCTCCAGCGCGACCGACGCCGCCCAGGACCCGCGATGGAAAGTAGCCGCACTCCCGCTGGCCAGCGCCCCGCCGAATTGCGAAAGTGGAGAGCGTCAAGATCGACTTCGGATTGACGATCCGCGCGAACATCGGGAAGCCGGCCCGGTGCCAGGAGGAGGGGAACTCGATGGCCAGCCGGTTCCCGGAGTCTTTGTACGAATTCATCCCCCGGGTCTCTGTACTGCCAGGCGGAAGGACCCAGGCTGATATCCAGAAGACCGCGAGCAGCGCTGCGACCAACCCCGGGATCGTCTGCCGAGACCTCCTGAAGGTCACAACCTAAGTACGGCCGTCACCGTTCAGGTCCCCCCTCGAGTCGGCATTTCCGAGGAGGCAAGGCGCCAACTGCGCTGATCCCACCTTCTGGAGCCAGGCAATGAGACCGTCGCTTTCCATGCAAGGCAGCGGTTGGAGGACCCTGGATCGAGCGCTGATCCGCTGGAACGGCGTTGCTGTGACTACTCAGCGGAGTCGTAGAACAGCCGCTTGCTCGCCGAGTCCTCGCCGACCGGGACCGGCTCCGGCTGCAGCGGGCCGCCGGAGGTCTTGTCCCAGACGCGGAGGTGGGGGAGCGGGTCGGTCCGGCTGCCGCCGGCGAACCAGCGACCCTTCCAGAGCTCGAAGTGGAGATGGCAGACGCCGCTGTCGCTACCGGTCTGCCCGACCGCTCCGAGGCGCTGCCCCGCCCTGACCTTCTTTCGGGCACGAGCCCAGGAGCGGCCCTTCATGTGGCCGTAGACGAAGTCGAAGCGAGTGCCCTCGCCGCGGAGCACCACGTAGTTGCCGTATCCGTCGGAGTAACCCGCGGACTTCACCACGGCATCGTGGGCGGCGACGATCGGAGTGCCGCAGTTGGCGATGATGTCCTGGCCGAGGTGGATCGAGCCGTCGGCGCGGATCACGCCGAAGCCGGTGACCGCCAGATTGCCGTAGTTGTGCGGCCCGCTGAGTGGGTACCGGTAGCGCTGGGTGGCCGAGGCGGGAGCAGCCGCCAACCCTGCGGCGATCACGGCGATCGCGAGGCCGGCCGGGAGCGCTCTGCGGATTCGCATGCCCAGGCTGGAACACACCAAGACCCGCGTTGTAGCACCCGTCGCCCCGGGCGCCGTTAGGCCTAGTAGCCCTGGTAGGTCTGCAGGTAGGGCAGCGGGTCGACCGCGTGGCCGCCGCGATACCACTTGCCGAGCCAGAGCTCGAAGTGCAGGTGGCACGCAGCGGCGTCGCCGGTCTGGCCGACGATTCCGATCTGCTGCCCGGGCTGGACGATCTGGCCCTTGACCACCGAGGCCCTTGTAGCCAGGTGCGCGTACATGTAGTCCTGGTGGAGCTTCTTGTTCCGGATCACGACGTAGTTCCCGGCGAGCTTCTGGAAGCTCACGAACTTGACCTTGGCGCGGCTCACCGCGACAAGGGGCGTGCCGCAGGCCGCCATGACGTCCTGACCCATGTGCGTGTGGCCGCTGCGGGGGGCGCCGAAGCCGTCGCCGAAGGTGTGCGGGCCGGCGACCGGGAAGATCATCGACCCGGTCGGGGCGACGGTGGTGGTGGTCGGGTCCGTGGTCGTGCCGCCCGGCGCGCCCACGCCGCCGCTCTGGGCGGAGGCGGCCTGGGAGCCGAGCGCGACCGTCGCAAGCGCGATTACAGCGATCAGCAGCGCCGCCCTATGGGGCGTACGACCAACCGGCTTGTCGATCAACGCGCTTCGCACTCTCTCTGCGGCCTACGGAGTTAGCTGGCGGGCTCGCGCCGAGAGCGGCGCTACGAACCAGTTGGTTGCGATTCGCCCCTTGGGGATGAACCCCTGCGGGTCCCCCGCTCCCTCTTGACGTGCTAGAGGGATTTGGCCTTTGCTGGCGCGGCAGTATAACCGGGCGTTCAGCCGTCACGTCGAGGATTGGGCAAGGCCGGTGGCCGGCAACGTTGCGCCATTCCTGACGCCGGCGCCCTCCACGAGTGTGGATGGTGCGTGTTGCCGGACGGCGGCCTTGCCCCGTCTCGAGTCGGCGTGACTACTGGATGTAGCCGTCCTCCTTCAGGTACTGCGTGGCGACGGCGGCCGGGTCCTGCTTGTCGATGTCGACGCGGGCATTGAGCTCCTGCATGACCGCGTTGGTCAGTCCCTTCTGGACCTTCTCGATGGTCGCCTGATAGTCCGGCCCGGCCGTCTGGACCGTCGACTGATCGGTGACCCAGATGGGGTTCCCGGCCGGGAATATGTGCTTGTCGTCCTGGAGCAGGGTGTACTTGTCGGGGTTCGCGAACAGCTGTGCGTCGGAGGTGAACAGAATCGACGCGTCGGCCTGGCCCTTGTCGAGGACCGTGTAGCGAAGCCCGATGTCAACGGGGTTGAACGACTTGAACTGGAGGCCGTAGACGTCCTGCAGGCCGACCAGGCAGTCGGTCCGCTCCCGGCACTCCGGGGAGCCGTACAGGTTCAGGTCCTGAGACTTGCCCTGGAGATCGGAGATCTTCGTGACCCCCAGCTCGTTGGCCTTACTCGTCAGCATGCCGAGCGCGTTCGCATCGGCGAACGGCGTCGGGGCGAATGCGGTCTCGCCCTTAGGCTGGAGCTGCTGCTGCGCCTGGGCATAGGCGGCCTGGGCATCGGCGGGAACCGTCTTCGCGCCGAAGATGGACTCGAGCAGCGTCGAGGTGTACTCCGGATAGCCGCTGATCTCCCCGTCCTGGAGCGCCTTGTAGGCGATCACCTCGGACCCCAGGTTGAGGTTGGTCTTCACGTCATAGCCGGCCGCCTGGAGGGCCTGCGCGTAGATGTTCCCGAGGATGTACTCCTCGGTGAAGTTCTTGGAACCCACCGTGATCTGGATTCCGTTGTTGGCGGGATTCGACTTGATCAGGTTGGCGGAGTTCGCTCCGCTCGTCCCCGTGTCGTTGTCGTTGTCGCCGCCCCCACAAGCAGCGACGCCGATAGCGACAACCATTGCCGCAAGAAATGCAAACGCCGCCCTCAGTCGCGAATGGCAGGTCACCACGTGACCCTCCTCTCGTCTGGGGTTCGCTGTACCCCTGGAATGGACCCGCTGATCCTACGCGCCTGCGCGGGCGAGCTTCAGCCCTCGCGGCGTCAGCAGCCATTGCAGGCTGGCGAGGCAGAGCTCCAGGGCGAGGGTGAGCAACGCGATCAGGATCGCGCCCGCCACCACACCCTGATCGCCGTAGACGTTGCGGCCCAGGATGAGATCGCCGAGTGTGCTGACCCCCGCCAGCGAGGCGAGCGCCACCGTGGCGATGATGTTCACGGCTCCCGTCCGGATGCCGGCCATGATCGTCGGGACCGCCAGGGGCAGCTCGACCCTGAGGATGATCTGCAGGCCGCGCATGCCCATGCCCCGGGCGGCCTCGACGGCGTTACGGTCCACCTGGCTGATGCCCACGTAGGCGTTGGTCAGGATCGGCGGGATCCCCAGGACGGCAAACGCGATGGTGACGTTGCCGAGTCCCACACCGATGAACGCCGCCACGAAGGCGATCAGCGCGAGCTCGGGCACGGCTCGGCCGGCGTTCCCCAGCGCGATCGCGAACGTCTCGCCCCTACGCAGGTGCCCGAGGACGACGCCGGCGGGCAGCGCGATCGCGGTGGCCGCCCCGAGCGCCAGGAAGGTCACCTTCAGGTGCTGGCCGGTCAGGTGGAGAACCTGGTGTGGTCCGCCGACCATCGTCTGTCCCGTCCGCGCCTCCTGTTGGTGGAAGATGAAATTGAACGCGTCGGTGAAGGTGTTGAGAAATGCGAGGTGGAGGGGCGTGATGTTCACACCGTCACCTCCCTCGGGGGTCGGCGCCAGGGCGCCAGCAGGCGCTGGGCGAGCAGTAGCAGCAGGTCGAAGGTGATCGCCATCAGGATCGTCAGCCCGCCTGCGATCACGATGTTCGTCTTGAAGTCGATCTGCTGGTAGAGCGGCCCACCAAGCGTGTTGACGTTCGCGAAGACCATTAGGCTCGCGATCGCCACCGTGGAAACCGTCGCGATACGCAGTCCCGCGATGATCTCCGGCAGCGCCAGCGGAAGCTCGACGCGCCAGAGCAGCTGGCGATCGGTCATCCCCATGCCGCGTCCGGCTTCCTTGCTTTCGGCCGGCACGTTGGCGAGGCCGGCGACGATGTTCCGGTAGATGATCTGGAGCGTGTAGACGCTCAGCACGATGATCGCCGTAGTCCAGCCCAGCCCCGTGATCGGCAGCAGCAGGAAGATGAAGGCGAGGGAGGGGATCGTGTAGAGCACGCCGGTGGTGCCCGTGAAGGTTGGGACGAGCCAGCGTCGATTGTGGGAGAGGAGCGCCATCGCGAACGCCACCGTGAAGCCGATGGCGACGGACACCAGGACCAGCAGCAGGTGGTTCAGCAGGGGGGTGGTGTAGCGATCGAAGTTGTCGATCGCCCAGCCCAGGCAGAACCCCTTGTTCTGGGCAACGCAGCTGGCGTTGCCGCCGGTCCGGTTGTGGATCGTGACCTGGCCGAGGAGCGGCACGACCTGTGCGAGGGCGGGGCTCATTCGCCGTGGGGCCGCTCGACGGCGGCGTGTTCCTCGACCTTCGCCTCGGGCGAGACGAGGAACTCGGAGATGATCTCGACCGAGAGGACGCCCGCAATCCGGCCCTGGGCGTCCGTCACCGGCGCGTACTGGGTCTCGGTCTGCAGCAGGTCCGCAAGCGCGTCCCGCATCACGTCGTCCAGGTCCAGGATAGGGTCGGGCCCGCTGTCCGGCGATTGCGGAACGGTGCCGGATTGGAGGTCGGATTCGGAGAGCCAGCCGATGGGCCGCCGCTCGGAGTCGACCACCAGGGCATGTGGGACCTCGGCTCCATTGAGCTTGGCCCGGACCTCGGCGGTGGACTGACCGACGAAGGCGAGGGGCGCCTCCCAGAGATCGATGTCCCGCACCCGCATCAGGGCGAGCCGCTTCAGCGCACGATCGGCGCCGACGAAGTCCTCCACGAAGTCGTCGGCCGGAGCCATGAGCAGCTCCGCGGGGGTGGCGTACTGAGCGAGGTGCCCGCCGTCCTTGAGGATCGCGATCCGGTCCCCCATCTTGATCGCCTCGTCGATGTCGTGGGTGACGAAGAGGACGGTCTTGCGGATCTCGGCCTGGAGCCGCAGGAACTCGTTCTGAAGACGCTCGCGGTTGATCGGATCGATCGCGCCGAAGGGCTCGTCCATCAGCATCACCGGGGGATCAGCGGCGAGCGCCCTCGCCACGCCCACACGCTGCTGCTGTCCCCCGGAGAGCTGGCTCGGGAACCTCTCGCTCATCGCCGGATCGAGCCCGACCAGGGCCAGCAGCTCCCGGACGCGAGCGTTGGTCCGACCCCGATCCCAGCCGAGCAGCTTCGGGACCGTCGCGATGTTGTCCGCCACGCTGCGATGGGGAAAGAGCCCGGTCTGCTGGATCACGTAGCCCATCTGCCGGCGGAGCTCGGCCGAATCTCGGTCGCGCACGGAGGTGTCCCCGATCAGGATGTCGCCCTCCGTGATGTCGACGGTCCGATTGACCATCCGCATCGCGGTCGTCTTGCCACAGCCGGAGGGCCCGACCAGCACGCAGATATCGCCGGCCGGGACCTCCAGGGAGAGGTGGTTGACCGCGGGGTGCGACTGGCCCGGATAGCGCTTGGTCACATCCCGGTAGGTGACCGACGCCGCGGGAGTGCTCCGATCGGCCTCCACGGGGCGATCCTACTCCCGGGCGGAAGCGGTCACCGATCGCTCGCCAATGGGCTTCTCCCTGGCTATCATCCGGCGGCCGCGGAGGTGCGCGGCTCTTTTTATGGCTACGGCGACTGCGATGAGGACCTATCAGGCGACTGCCCAGGACCGCGAGCGGGACTGGTACCTGGTCGATGCCGAGGGCAAGACGCTCGGCCGCCTGGCGACCCAGATCGCCGACGTCCTGCGGGGGAAGCGCAAGCCCACGTACACCCCTCACGTCGACGTGGGGGACTTCGTGATCGTCGTCAACGCGGAGAAGGTCACCGTGACCGGCAACAAGCGGGAGAACAAGCGCTACTGGCGCCACACCGGGTACCCGGGCGGGATCCGCTACCGGACCCTCGGCGAGCTGCTCGAACGGCGCCCCGAAGAGGTCATCCGCAGGGCCGTGAAGGGGATGCTCCCTCGCAACCGGCTGGCCCGCCAGCAGCTGGGCAAGCTGAAGGTGTACGCAGGCCGGGACCATCCCCACCAGGCCCAGAAGCCCGAGGCCCTCGAGATCGAGACTTGATGCAGGACGAAGAGCAGCAGAAGGACGAGCAGCAGCCTGAGGAGCCCTCGGCCGAGGAGCAGCCGCCCGCGGAGGAGCAGCAGCCCGCGGAGGAGCAGCAGCCCGCCGAGGAGGCGCTGGCTGAGGACGCGGCGCCCGAGGACGACACGCCCGCCGAGGAGGCGGCGACCAAGCAGCCCGCCGCCGATCCCGCCGCTCCGGCACCGGCGGAGGGCGCCAAGAGGGAGGAGGTAGTGCCCGGCGCCGAGCTCGATCCGATCGCGATCGAGCCCGAGCGGGAGCTCGACGCCGAGGAGCGGGCCCGCCGGGAGGCCGAGGAAGAGGAGCGCCTGCGCCGCGAGCGCGAGCTGATCGGGGATGTCGAGGAGGCGGCGCCGGTGGCCGCGAAGCCCGCCAAGCTCTCGGGCGACGCGACCTATGCGGCGACCGGGAAGCGCAAGTCCTCCGTCGCTCGGGTGATCCTGCGCCCGGGCAGCGGCAGTATCGAGGTCAACAAGCGCAAGCTCGAGGAGTACTTCCCGCGCGCCTACCTGCAGTCGGTCGCCAAGCAGCCGCTCGTCCAGAGCGGCTACGAGGGCAACGTCGACGTACGCATCCGGGTACACGGCGGCGGCATCTCGGGACAGGCGGCAGCGGTCCGCCACGGCATCGCGCGCGCCCTCTGCGACGTCGATCCGGGGCTTCGCCCCGAGCTCAAGCGCAGGGGCATGCTGACCCGTGACGCGCGCGTCAAGGAACGCCGCAAGGCGGGCCTCAAGAAGGCTCGGAAGAAGCCCCAGTTCTCCAAGCGCTAGCGTCCGCCCGAGTGGCGGAGCGACGACTGTTCGGGACCGATGGGGTCCGGGGGTCCGTGGGCGATCTGCTCACCCCGGAGCTCGCCGTCCGCCTGGGCCGGGCGGCTGCGCTACAGGCCGAAGCCGAGCGGCCCCAGGTCCTGATCATCCGCGACACCCGTGAGTCCGGTCCGATGCTGGAGGAGGCACTCGCGGCGGGGGTCGCCGCCGGTGGAGGCGACGCCATGCTGGGAGGGGTTCTGCCCACGCCGGCGGCTTCGGTACTCGCCCGGCGGCTCAGCTTCGACCTGGCCGGCGTCGTCTCTGCGAGCCACAACCCGTTCGCCGACAACGGGATCAAGTTCTTCAATTCGCGCGGGACCAAGCTCGACGACGACTC
Source organism: Solirubrobacterales bacterium (assembly GCA_036505735.1). Taxonomy (GTDB): domain Bacteria; phylum Actinomycetota; class Thermoleophilia; order Solirubrobacterales; family 70-9; genus DASUPK01. Next base: position 21,087 of record DASXSZ010000182.1, on the reverse strand, counting down.
TGAGGCTTCCATCGAGGCGCGTCTCGACGAGCCCATGGGTGAGCGGATCGGCGGCGTCCGGTCGCTCGAGGGCGCCTTCGACGACTACATCCGCGAGCTGCGAACGGCGTTCCCCCTCGATCTGTCCGGCATGAGAGTCGCCCTGGATTGCGCGAACGGGGCCACTTACCGTGCTGCGCCGGTGATCTTCGCGGCGCTCGGGGCGGAGCTCGTGCTGTCCGCGACCGAGCCGGACGGGCGCAACATCAACGCGGACTGCGGCTCGACCCATCCCGATGGCCTAATCGGGCTGGTCCGCTCCTCCGGCGCGGACGTCGGCTTCGCATATGACGGCGACGGGGACCGGGTGCTCGCCGTCGACGGCGGAGGGCGGCTCCACGATGGCGACGAGCTGATCGCGCTGATCGGCCGGGACCTGCAGAGCCGGGGGGAGCTCCAGGGCGGCGTGGCGGTGACCGTGATGACCAACTTCGGATTCCTGAAGACCATGGAGGAGGCCGGCATCGAGGTGAGGCAGACCCGGGTGGGCGACCGCTACGTGATCGAGGCGCTGCTCGAACGCGACTGGCGCCTGGGCGGCGAGCAGTCCGGGCACATCGTCTGGACCGACTTCACGCCGACCGGCGACGGGATCGCCGCCTCCCTGCTGGTGCTTCGCGCGCTGGGCGGGCGCCGCCTCGAGGACGTGAAGCCCTTCGAGCGCCTGCCGCAACGGCTCGAGAACGTGCGGATCGCCGATCGCGACGCGGTGGAGGGCGCGGCGCAGCTCTGGAGCGCGGTCGAGGCGGAGAACGGAAGGCTCGAGGGGCGCGGCAGGGTGCTCGTCCGGGCGTCCGGCACGGAGCCGCTGCTGAGGGTGATGGTCGAGGCCCCCGACGAGGGGGAGTGCGAAGAGATCGCCAACCGCCTTGTCGAGGTTGCGCGGAGCGAGCTGGGTTAGTCGTTTCCTCGGGGCGCCCGCCCGCGCACTACTCTTACCCACCTCATGTGCGGCATCGTCGGATATGTGGGTGACCGACCGTGCCGGGACCTGCTGATTGCCGGCCTGGAGAAGCTCGAGTACCGAGGCTACGACTCGGCCGGTGTTTCAGTGATCTCGGACGGTGAGATCGACAGCGTGCGCGCCGTCGGCAACCTGGCGAACCTGCGCGCTGCGGTCGAGCAGCATTCCTCAAACGGCGACTCCGGCTCGGTCGCGGTCGCCGCGCTGCCGGCGACGATCGGCCTCGGCCATACCCGCTGGGCGACCCACGGCCGTGTGACCGAGGAGAACGCCCACCCTCACGGTGACTGCGCCGATGAGATCCACATCGTCCTAAACGGCATCGTCGAGAACCACGCCGAGCTGCGCCGCGAGCTCAAGGCGGAGGGTCACGAGTTCACCTCGGAGACGGATGCGGAGATCGTCTCGCACCTGATCGAGCGGCACTACGAAGGGGACCTGACCGAGGCCGTGCGGAAGGCCTTCGCGGACCTGCGCGGTCACTACGCCTTCGTGGCCATGCACCGCGACGAGACGGACACCCTCGTGGCGGCGCGGAAGGAGTGCCCCCTGATCGTGGGGCTTGGCGAAAATGAGAACTTCGTCGCCTCTGCGATCCCGGCCTTCCTGGCCGAGACGCGTCGCGCGCTGGGGATCAAGAACGACGAGATCGTCACGATCCATAAGGGCGAGGTCACCGTGACCCAGGCGGACGGGACGAAGGTCGAGGACCGCGAGCCGATGGAGGTGACCTGGGACGAGGACGCCGCCGAGAAGGGCGGGTACGCCACCTTCATGCTCAAGGAGATCCACGAGCAGCCGGACGCCGTCGCCGAGACGATCACCGACCGGCTGCCCTCGCTGGAGGGAGTCGACCTCTCCGACGTCGACCTCGAAGACGACTTTCTGCGCGGCATCGAGCGGATCGTGATCGTCGCCTGCGGGACCTCCTACCACGCCGGGCTCGTCGGCCGGTACGCGATCGAGCGGTGGGCCCGAGTGCCGGTGGAGATGGACATCGCCTCCGAGTACCGCTACCGGGAGCCCGTCCACCGGCCGAACGATCTCGTCATCGGCATCACCCAGTCCGGAGAGACAGCCGACACCCTGGCGGCGATGCGCCTGGCGCGCGAGGGAGGCTCGAAGGTGCTGGCGGTCTGCAACGTGATGGGGAGCCAGGCGACCCGCGATGCCGACGCCGTGCTGTTCACGAGGTCGGGCATCGAGATCAGCGTGGCCGCGACGAAGACCTTCGTCAGCCAGGTGGCCGCCATGTACCTGCTCGGCCTCCGCCTCGCCGAGCTGCGCGGCACACTTCCGCACGCGCGGATCGTGGAGCTGGTGGCCGAGCTCAAGTCACTGCCCTCGAAGCTGCAGGAGACGCTCGCCACCACCGACGATCGGGTGAAGGCGATCGCGCGCTCCCAGTGCGACCAGCGCTTCTTCATGTACATCGGCCGCCACATCGGGCTCTCGGTCTGCCTCGAGGGCGCGCTGAAGCTGAAGGAGATCTCCTACATCCCGGCGGACGCCTACGCCGCCGGCGAGATGAAGCACGGGCCGATCGCCCTGCTCGACGAGTCGACCCCGGTGGTCGCCGTGGCGACGGACAGCCCGGTGGTCGAGAAGATCCTCTCCAACATGGAGGAGGTCCGCGCGCGCGGCGCCGACGTGATCGCCGTGGCGACCGAGGGCTGTGAGGCGGTCGCCGAGGCAGCGGACCAGACGCTGTTCGTGCCGCGAACCGACTGGATCCTGCAGCCGATCGTCGCGATCGTCCCGCTGCAGCTGCTGGCGTACTACATCGCCCGCGAGAAGGGCCTCAACGTCGACCAGCCGCGCAACCTCGCCAAGACGGTCACGGTCGAATAGCGCCCACTTTCGGGTAGCGGCCGTTGCGGCTACGATCCCCGCGCTCGTGAGCCCTCGACGCCTCAGCGCCCCGCTCGCCGCCTACGCCGCGGTCGTAGCCGCGCTGCTCGCCGGCTGCGGGGGAGGCGGTGGCGGCGGCAGCGTCGACGTCGGCCCGGCGGCCGCTGTGCCGCAGAACGCCGCCCTTTACCTGGACGCGAGGGTGAAGCCGACCGGGTCCGCGCAGGCGAACGCGAAGGCGGCGCTGAGCAAGATCCTCAATACCAGCGACCCAGGGGGCGAGATCGTCTCCTTGATCGAGAAGCAGTCGAAGGCCGACGGGCACCCGATCAACTACCAGCGGGACATCGCGCCCTGGCTCGGCGAGAAGGCCGGCGTCTTCCTCAACGACCTGTCAGGCCAAACGACTGAGGGCACGGTCGTGATCGAGGCCACGAACCCGGCCGCCGCGCTCGCCGCGGTGCGGAAGGGAACCGGTACGACGGCGACCGACCCGGCGCCGCAGAGCTACAACGGCGTCCCCTACCAATCCGATCCCACCGAGCCCGGCAATTTCTTCGGCACGGTCGGCGACTTCCTGGTCGAGGGCGATCTGGCCGGATTCAAGGCGGCGGTCGATGCCTCGAAGGGGGATTCGCTCGGCGACTCGAGCGATTTCGAGGACGCGGTCGGCGATCTCCCCAGCGACCGGCTCGGGACGATCTATACGGTCCCGAAGGACCTGATCGCAGCCGTGGGCTCCGGACAGATCGATGAGCAGAGCCAGTCGATCCTGGAGAAGTCCGCGGGCGACTCGCTCAACCAGCCGGTCGCCGGCGCCGTCACCGCGTCCGCCGACACCATCGAGCTCGAGGCCAGCGGAGGTAGCAGCGGCGTCGAGACGCCGCAGAGCTCGTTGATCGGCGAGGTTCCCGGGCAGGCGTGGCTCGCGGTCGGGGCGGCGGACCTCGGGGGTGCAGTCAACCGGGGTCTCGACCAGTTCAAGGACATCATTCCGAACTTCAACGGCGTGGTGCAACAGATCGAGACCACGACGGGCGCCTCGCTCGATCAGCTCACGGGCTCCCTCGGAGACGCGGTCCTCTACGTCCAGGGGACGACCGAATCGACGCTGACAGGCGCGCTGGTCGTGCAGAGCAAGGATCCGGACCTGACCGGCAGGCTCCTGAGCCAGCTCCAGGGCCTGCTCCAGCTCGGCACCGGCGGCATCAAGCCGCTGCACATCAGCGGCGGTGGGACGGGGTTCCAGATCAACGATCAGACGCTCGCGCCGCGGCCCGTGGAGCTCGCGCAGCAAGGTGACAAGGTGGTGATCGGCTATGGCGCCGGCTCGGCGGAGCAGAGCCTCGCTCCCGCCCAGAAGCTGAGCGACTCGCCCGTCTTCTCCGCTGCCCAGGGCAAGGTCTCTGCTCTCGGCACGGACCTCTTCCTCGACTTCCCCTCGGTCTTCCGGGTCGCTGAGTCGTCGGGGGCAAAGTCCGATCCGGACTACGTCCGGGCGAAGCCGTACCTGAACTCGCTCAGCTACCTGGTGAGCGGCTCGGGCACCGAGAACGACAAGACCGAGATCAAGGCCATCCTGGGACTGAGGTGAGGCGGGAGTGGCCGTCGGCATCGGCATCGACCTGATCGAGATCGATCGCGTGGAGCGCGCGCTGGAGCGCCGCCCGCGCCTCGCGGAGCGCCTGTTCACGCCGGGCGAGCTGGCGTACGCGCGGGACCGGGCCCGCCCCGGACAGCATCTCGCCGCCCGCTTCGCGGCGAAGGAGGCGGTGATCAAAGCCCTGGGTGAGGCCGTCCCGCCGCGGGACATCGAGGTCGTGAGCGGCAAGCCGCCCCAGCTCCGGCTACACGGGCGGGCAGCCGAGGCGGCGGGTGACGCTGAGATCGCCATCTCGCTGACGCACTCGCGCGACAGCGCCGCCGCCGTCGCGATCGCCACCTAGGGCGCGACGCCCAGGGGTAGGCTGGCGCCGATGGAGGACTGGCTGGATCCCCTGCTGGACGCGGACCAGATGCGCGCGACGGATCGCTGGGCGATCAACGATCGCGGGGTTCCATCGCTCGAATTGATGGAGACGGCGGGGCGGGCGGTGGCCGAGGCGGCCGCGGAGGCGGCGGGGTCGAGCAGGGCGGCCGTCGTCTGCGGGAAGGGCAACAACGGGGGCGACGGCCTGGTCGCGGCGCGCGTGCTGCGGGAGATGGGCTTCGAGGTCGATGCCCTCCTGCTCTCGCCGCCCGAGGGGCTGTCCGATGACGCCAAGGCGAACCTCGAGCGCTTCGACGGTGCCCGGCACGTCGAGCTGGGCGAGCTGCCCGCGGCGATCCGGGGGACCGGCGTGGTAATCGACGCGGTCTTCGGCACCGGCTTCGCCGGCAGCCCCCGCGAGCCGGCGACTTCGGCGATCGATGCGATGAACGAGGCCGAGGCGCCCGTCGTGGCGACCGACATCGCCTCCGGCGTCAACGCCTCGACCGGCGAGGTCGAGGGCAAGGCGGCCGCCGCCGACCTCACGGTGACCTTCCACGCGCCCAAGCTGGGCCACTGGATTGCGCCGGGGAAGGAGCACACCGGCGAGCTCCGAGTCGCGCCGATCGGGATCCCCGACGGCGCGCCGACGCAGACGAGCGCGGGCCTGATCGGTACCCGCGTCCTCGAGCTGGCGCCGCACCGGGCCGCCGGATCGACGAAATTCAGTTCCGGCCAGGTGGTCGTGATCGGAGGGTCGCGCGGGCTGACGGGCGCCGTCTGCCTGTCGGCGCTGGGCGCCATTCGGACCGGGGCCGGGTACGCCACCGTCGCCGTGCCGGCGGACCTGGAGGCGATCTTCGAGACCAAGCTGACGGAGGTGATGTCGATCGGCTGCGCCAGCCGCGACGGTCGCCTGCGGCCGGCCGCGTCGGAGCAGATCCTCGGAGCGACCGAGCGCGCCGCCGGCGTGGTGCTGGGATCGGGGATGGGCCGCGAACAGGGGACCCAGCGACTGATCCAGGAGCTCACTTCGCGGATCGAGGCGCCGCTCGTCCTCGACGCCGACGGCCTCAACGCCCACGCTGGGCGCATCGACAAGCTCGCCGATCGCGAGGGACCGCTGGTGCTAACCCCGCACGCCGGGGAGATGGGTCGCCTGCTCGACCGGGAATCCGAGGCGATCGACGCACGGCGCCTTGAGAGCGCCCGCGAGGCCGCCACGCGCAGCGGCGGGATCGTGGTGCTCAAGGGGGACGACTCGATCGTCACCGATGGGGAGAGGGTCGCGGTGAACGGCGTCTCGAGCCCGCAGCTCGCCACCGCCGGGACCGGGGACGTGCTCACGGGCATGATCGCCGCGCTCATCGCACGCGGCATCGAGCCCTTCGCCGCCACCTGTGCGGCCGTCGTCGCACATTCGCGCGCCGGTCGCGCGGCCGGTGAGCGGATGGGCCACGATTCCGTGATCGCCGGCGACGTCATCGACTCGATCCCCGCGGGGCTGGCGCCCTGAGCTCTGAGGGGGAGACGGGCCGAGCGCTGGCGACGATCGACGTCGGCGCGGTGGAGGGCAACTGCCGGCTGCTCAAGCAGCGGGTGGGGGAGGGAACCGAGCTCTGCGCGGTGGTCAAGGCGAACGGGTACGGCCACGGCGCCGCCGTCTGCGCAGCCGCGGCGATGCGGGGCGGGGCGACTCGGCTGGCGGTCGCCGCGGCCTCCGAGGCCGACGAGCTGCGCCGGTACTTCCCCGACGCCCAGATCCTGGTGATGGGCGCCCTCACCGCGGAGGAGCTTCGACTCGCGCTGGTGGCCCGCGCCGACGTCGCGATCTGGCGGGAGGGCTTCCGCCTGCTCTGCTCACGCCTGGCGGGCGAGCTCCGTCAGCCCGGCCGGGTCCACGTCAAGCTCGACAGCGGCATGGGACGGTTGGGGGAGCGCGACCCCGCGACCCTGATCGAGCTGGCCAGGGCCTGCGCCGGCGACGAGAACCTCGAACTGGCCGGCGCGTGGACCCACTTCGCGACCGCCGACGAACCGGACGACGCATTCCTGGCGGAGCAACTCGCGGCCTTCGGCCCGGTGGCAGAGGCGGCGCGCGAGATCTCCCCGGAGTGCACGATTCACGCCGCCAACAGCGCCGCCACTCTCCGCGAGGCAGCCACCCACTTCGACATGGTCCGCTGCGGGATCGCCGTCTACGGCCTCGACCCCTTCCACCGCGACCCCGCGGAGCACGGTCTCGAACCGGCGCTCGAGCTGCACTCCTACGTCGCCGATGTGAAGCGCTTCGCGCGGGGCGCGAGCGCCGGCTACGGCCGGACCTGGCGGGCGCCAGAGGACACCTGGGTCGGGGTGCTGCCGATCGGATACGGGGACGGGGTGCGGCGGGGCCTCTCCAACAACGCTGACGTGCTGGTCGGCGGGCGTCGCTATCCGCTGGTGGGAACCGTATCGATGGACAACATCACGATCGACCTAGGGCCCGAGACGGACGTGCAGCCGGGCGCACCGGCGGTGCTGATCGGGGCGCAGGGATCGGAGCGAATCCTGGCCGAGGAGATGGCCGCCCGCCTCGACACGATCAACTACGAGGTGACCTGCGGGATCTCGCAGCGCGTGCCACGGAGGGTCGGCGAATGAGCGCCATCCTGGACGAGGCGCTCGGCTCGGCGCCGTCCATCTCCGCCGCGCGGACCGCCCTCGAGGAGGAGGCCGGATCGGCCTGGATCGTCGGGGGGGCGATCCGCGACGCACTGCTCGGCGAGCCGGTGACCGATGCCGATCTCGCCGTTGGTCCGGGCCGGCAGGCGGGCGCCGCACGGGCGATCGCGAGGGTCGCCGGGGGCTCCGCGTTTGCGCTCTCGGAGGAACACGCGACCTGGCGGGTCATCTCATCGACAGGCGGCTGGCACGTCGACGTGGCCGCCCTGCGCGCGGAGACGATCGAGGCCGACCTGCGCGCCCGCGACTTCACCGTCAACTCGATCGCGCTTCCGCTGGGGGGCGGCGACCCGATCGATCCCAGGGGGGGCGTCGCCGACGCCGAGGCCCGCCTGCTTCGAGTCACATCCGATGGCGCCTTCCGGGAGGATCCGATCAGGCTGTTGCGCGCCGCCCGCCTCTCGGCGGCACACGGGCTTATCACTGACCCGCGGACCGTCGAGCTCGCCCGCGCCGACGCGGCCCGAGCTTCCGACCCCGCAGGGGAGCGGCAGTTCGCGGAGCTCCGCGGCATCGTCGCCGGGCGTGATCCGCTGCGGGGCCTCGAGCTGATGGAGGAGCTGGCGCTGACGCCGGTCGTCCTTCCCGAGCTCGAGGAGCTGCGCGGCGTGGTCCAGAATCCGAACCATCACCTGGACGTCCTCGGCCACACGCTCGCGGTGCTCGAAGAATGGCTCGGCTTGGAGTCGGATATGGCCGCCTTCGCCGGAGACCTCTCGGACGAGATCGGGGAGTTTCTCGCCGAGCCCCTGGCGGACGAGCTGACGCGCCGGGGCGCGCTTCGCTTCGGCGCCCTGTTTCACGATCTGGGGAAGCCGGAGACCCGATCGGAGGGCGCGGGCTATGTGACCTTCATCGGCCACGACGAGACCGGCGCCCGGATCATCGCCGAGATCTGCCACAGGATGCGCACCAGCCGCCGGCTGAGCACCCACCTCCAGGGCCTCGCCCTGCATCATCTGCGGCTCGGCTTCCTGATCCACCAGAGGCCGCTGTCCCGGCGCGCCGTCTACGACTATCTGGTCGCGACCGAGCCCGTGGCCGCCGACGTCACGCTGCTCAGCGTCGCCGACCGCCTTGCGGCGAGGGGCCAGGGCCCCCTCGCCAGCCCGGAGTTCGTCGAAGCCCACCTCGAGCTGGCCCGGGAGATGCTCCGGGACGCGCTCGCCTGGCATCGCGATGGCCCGCCGCGCCCGCCGCTGTCCGGCGACGAGCTTGCGACGGAGCTCGGCCTGGAGCCGGGCCCGGAGATCGGCAGACTGCTGGAAGTACTCCGCGCCGAGGCCTTTGCTGGAGAGATCAGCGGCCGCGCTCAGGCGCTGGAGCGCGCCCGGCAGCTCCGATAGCCCTCGCCAACGAGTGGCCCGCTCCGGCGGGCCGCTCACATTTTGGGGCCGATAGCCTCCCGCCGGCATGGCGGAGCCGGACTGCCTGTTCTGCGGAATCGTCGCGGGGTCGATCCCGAGCCAGACGATCGACTCCGACGACCGCACCGTCACCTTCATGGACATCAATCCCGCCACGCCCGGCCACGCGCTGGTCGTGCCGCGCACCCACTCCGCGGACCTACTCGACATCGAGGCCGAGGACCTCTCGGCGACGATGCTCGCGTCGCAGCGGCTGGCGAGGCGGATGAAGGAGGTCCTCGACGCCGACGGGATCAACCTGATCAACGCCTGCGGCGCCGTCGCCTGGCAGACGGTTTTCCACTTCCACATCCACGTCGTGCCCCGATACGAGGATGATCCGCTGAAGCTCCCCTGGGTCCCGGAGCCCGGGGACTCCGACGAGATCGCCCAGATAGCCGAAAAACTGCGAGGTAAGGATGGCTGAGATGCGAGGGTGCTCCGATGATGTGAGGGCGCGCGGCGCGACCCGTGATGTGTCGGAGGAGCAACCCGTTTCATGACAGAGAAGGAGACGAAGGTCGCGCCGATCAGGCTCGAGCGCGAGGGCAACGTCGCGGTGATGGTGCTCTCCAACCCGCCCCTCAACCTCTTCGGGGACGACGCCTGGGGCGCGCTCGTCTCGTGCCTCGACGAGGTCGATGGATCCGACGCGCGCGCCCTGGTCTGGCGGGCCGAGGGCGACATCTTCACCGGCGGCGCCGACGTGCACAGCTTCCAGCGTGTCGTCGAGGAGGGAGGCCCCTCCGATTCGTTCGGCTCCCTGATTCCCGTCGTGCGGCGCCTCGAGGAGCTGCCGATCCCGACGCTGGCGCTGGTCCACGGCCTCTGCCTGACGGCCGGCCTCGAGATCTCCCTCGGCTGCGACATGATCTGGGCGACCGAGTCGGCACGCTTCGGCCTCGTCGAGGCGGTCGTTGGGCTGACGCCCGGGGCCGGGGGCACGCAGCGGATGGCCGAGCGCGCTGGGCCGGCGCGGGCGGCGGAGTTCGTGATGAGCGGGGGCCTCTACGACGCGGCCACTCTCGAGCGCTGGAACGTGGTCAACCGCGTCGTACCCGACGACCAGCTGCTGGAGAAGGGGATGAAGTTCGCACACAAGCTGGCCGATGGGCCGACCATCGCCCACGGCGCCACCAAGCGGATCATCCGCGCCTACCGCGCTGGCGGCGTCGAGGGGGCCGACGAGGTCACGCCGGGCGTCTTCGCCGACCTGTTCGCGTCCGAGGACCTGCAGAACGCCGTGGCCAGCTTCCTCAAGGACGGCCCCGGCAAGGCGACGTTCGAGGGGCGCTGAGGGGCCGATCCCTGCGGGTTAGGCCCGGGCGACGCGCTACCCTGCCCGATCGCATATGGCGAAGGAAGAGAAGATCGAGATGGAGGGCGAGATCACCGAGGCGCTGCCCAACACGATGTTTCGGGTCAAGTTGGACAACGACCACGAGGTGCTCGGCCACATCTCGGGCAAGATGCGTCGCCACTACATCCGCATCCTCCCCGGTGACCGGGTGAAGATCGAGCTCTCTCCCTACGACCTCGACCGCGGCCGAATCACCTACCGCTACAAGTAACCGGGCGCGCTACAGGTAGGATGCCCGCGCGGCGGGGTCGGGATCGACCAGCTCCGCGATCAGCGAGGACCAGCCGAATTCCCTCGCTCCCAGCCCCTCGCCCGTAAAGGGCTCGTAGAACTCCCGCAGGCGCTCGTTGGCGACGGCGTCCGCCAGCCGCTTGGTCATCTCGAGAGCCTCGGGGTTGCACCCATGCCGCAGCAAACCGATCCAGATCAGCCAGGCGGAGTTGATCCAGGTAGGCCCACGCCAGTAGAGGCGCCGCAGCGGGGCCCTCCACTTGCGGGGCTCGAAGCTCGGCTCCTGGGCGGAGACGGAGGTCGGCGGGAAGGGCAGCCAGTACTTGCGCTGGTCGAGCAGGTGCTCCTCGACGAGGCGCTTGGCGATCTCGCCGGGAAGGTCGGGCAGCGCCAGGGGCGCGAGGGCCGACCAGGTCGAGACGCGGACGCGGCGCTCGCGGCCCGCCGGATCGGTATCGCGTTCCCGCGCCACCTCGCCGCGCGCGAGGTCGAGGAAGAGCCCCCGCCGCTCGTCCCAGAGGCGCTCGATGATCCTCGGAGTGATCGAGGGCTCACCGGCGGCGATCCGGGCGAGACACCAGAGCACGTTGGTTACCACCTCGCACAGCAGCGGGCCGCCCGCGTCGAGCACCTTGCGGGCATCCCAGTCGAGCCGCCGGTTGCGGGCGATCAGAAAGGGGAAGAGCGGCCGCGCGTGGGCGCGCAGCCCCCAGATCGCGTCGAACTTCGAGGAGGAGTCGAGTCCCGACTCGTCCGGCTGGACGATCCAGAGGAGCCCGTCGCCGTCAAGGTCCCGGTTGGCCTCCAGCCAGCGGTGGTGAGCGGCGATGCGGGGCTCGGCCGCGGGGTCGCCGACGGCAATCCTCCACGCCCAGGCGAGCAGCGGTGGCTGGATCGTGGACGTGTTCCGGGCCTTGCGCGAGGTGACGTTGTAGGTCCAGCGCCGCTGCCAGTCAACGGGGCGGTGCCAGAAGATCGTGTGGCCGATGAAGCCGTCCTCGGAGCCCCCGGCGAGCAGGCTGCGCAGCTCGCTCTCGGCACGCGCGCGATCGAAGCGCCGCCAGACGATCGCGTGAAAGCAGGAGTCCCAGTACCACTGCCAGGGGTAGTGCCTCGGGCTCGGCCGCGAATATCCAAAGGGGACGCCGTCGCGCTCCCCCTCGATCCAGTTGCCGCGAAGCGTCTCCTCGACTATCCGGATCACCGTCCCCCGGACGGCGGGGGAAATGACCGCGGCCGCGGCAGGGGGGGTCACGCGCACACCCTAGTCACCCCTGCCGGGCGGATCGGCTCGGCGAATAGACTGGAGCTTTGCCCGCTGCAACAAACGAAGCGCTGGTCAACGCCTGGCTCGAGCCGTTGCTTGCCGAGGTGCCCGGAGCGTCCCTGTTCGACGCCCACACGCACATCGGCTTCAACGATCCGGATGGAGCGCGCCTCTCTGGTGAGCAGCTGATCGAGATCCTCGCCGCGCTGGATGCTCGCGGAGTGGTCTTCCCTATGCACGAGCCGGACGGCTATCGCGAGGCAAACGACCTGATCCTCTCCGACGCGGCCGACTCGGAGGGGCGCTTGGTGCCCTTCTGCCGGCTGAACCCGAACGACGACGCCGTCGCCGAGGCGTCGCGCTGCATCGAGCTGGGCGCCCGCGGCATCAAGCTCCACCCGCGGTCCGACGACTTCGCGCTCGATTCACCGGAATCGCGCGAGATCTTCGCGCTCGCCCACCAGCTCCGGCTGCCGGTCCTGGTCCACGCCGGGCGTGGCATCCCGGCGCTCGGCGAGCACACACTCGAGCTCTCCACCGAGTTCCCCAAGGCCCCGATCATCCTCGCGCACGCGGCGGTCACCGACCTGAGCTGGATCTGGCGGCACCTAGACGCACACCCCAATGTCTTCATCGATACCTCCTGGTGGGTGCCGACCGACCTGATGATCCTCTTCTCCCACGTGCCCCCGGGCCGGATCCTGTTCGCAAGCGACGTCCCCTATGGCACCCCCGCGCTGAATGCGATCCTGACGCTAAGGTGCGCCCTGCAGGCGGGTCTGGGTGTGGAGCAGATCAGGGCCGTGTGTGGTGCGCAGCTCGAGCGCTTGCTCGCGGGAGACGAGCCGCTCGACCTGGGGCCTTCGCCTGGGGCCTCGCAGGTGCCCAGCGACCTGCTCGTCGAGCGGGTGTCCCTCTACCTGATGGCGGGACTCGCCCGGCTGATCGTCGGCGCTCCGGCCGAGGACGTGATCGGCCTGGCCCGACTGGCGTGCAAGGTGGATGACGACGCGCCGCAAGCGACGGCCTTCCAGACGATCGGGGCCTTGATCGACCGTCAGGTGCAGGCGTTTGCGGAGGTAACTGCCGAGGATCTCGCGACACCCTCGACTCAGCGCCTCTCCATGCTGGCGCCGCTACTCCTCGGCGCGGCTCTCGCGGCTACCCCGAGCGTGCCGGCTCCCGCCGAGGCGCCTGCCGCACAGAGCGGATAGCTACTCCGGGCTGACCCGGAGCGGCAGAGAGGGCTCCGCCATCGCGCGCGCTCGCCTGCCTCGCCACCTCGTCACGACCGCGGTCGGGCCGGGTGGCAGGCGGCCGTCGGTCGCCAGCCAAGAGCCGGCCAGGATCAGCAGGAGCCCCGCGATCGCGCCCGCACCGGGGCTCTCGCCGAGGACGATCACGCCGAGCGCCACCGCCACGACCGGATTGATGTAGGTGATGATCGCCGCTCGGCCCGGGCCGATCTCGGCAACCAGGACGACGAAGATGACGAAGGCCGTGGCGGTGCAGAGCAGCCCCAGGACCAGGAGGGAGACGAGGGCGTCGGCGGGCGGCACCGACGCCGGCACCGACAGCAAGGCACCCGGGGTGAGGAGCACCGTCGCGACCAGGAGGCTCGCCGCCATGGTCGCCCGCGGATCGAAGTGCACCAGGTGCCGCTTCAGGATCATCGGCCCGGCGGCGTAGCCAACCGCGGCGGCCATCACGGCCGCGGCGCCGAGCAGCTCTCCCGGCTGCCCGCTCAGGTCGATGCCGACCAGGGCGATCACCCCCGCCAGCCCGATCAGCATGCCAACCATCCTCGTCCTCGTCGGTCGCTCGGAGTGGTCGAAGCGGACGGCGAGCAGGGCGATCAGCAGCGGCACGGTCGCGATCACGATCGCCGCGATGGAGGAGGCGACGTGCCGCTCCCCGGCGGCGATCAGCGGGAAGGGAAGGCTGATCTCCAGGAGCGCGTACGCCCCGATCCAACGGCCCGGCCCGTCGCGGAGGAGCGCGGCGGTCTGCCGCGGGGCGACGACGGTCAGCACCGCCGCGGCGAGTGCGACCCGGACCCAGGCCAGGAAGAAGGGCGAGACCCCGCCGTCGACCGCCACCTTGATGAAGAGGTAGGGAACGCCCCAGATGACCGAGATCGCGGCGAACGCCGCCCATGCCCGTCTGCTCATCGAGCAGAGGATGCCACGTGCGAACCGCCGCTCAGGCGAGCGCGGCGGGACGGAGCTCTACGAACTCCCGGTCCGTGGCGCGCTCGAGCGCCTCAGCCGCGTCAAGCAGCAGGGCGTCCGCTCCCCACCCGGCGAGCAGCTGCAGCGCGACCGGCATGCCCGCATCGAGGCCTACCGGGACGCTCACGCCGGGAATACCCGTCAGGTTCGCGATCACGCCCTGGCGGGCATTGCCCGCGTCGGCCGAGGCCGGGCCCGAGGGCAGCTCGATCATCGGATCCGTCAGCGGGGGCGCCACGGCGGGCACGGTCGGCCAGGCGAGCAGGTCGATCCGGTCAAACAGCTCGGCCAGGTCTCGTCGCACCTTGGCTCGGACCCGGAAGGCGCGCGCGGTCAGGCTGAGGGGCAGCAAGGCCCGCAGCTTGAGGACCCCGCGGTTGATCACGCCGAGCTTCGGGCTGAGCGCGTTCAGGTTCCTGGGAGTGAGATGCGCGGCCTCCTCCGCCTGGGCGACGAGGAGGGCGGCCGGTAGGACCAGGTCCTCGTCGGGGAGCCCGACCTCGATGACCTCGCCGTCGACCTCGCCACGAAGCGCTTCCAGCGCGGACTCGCTGGCCTCCCGCACGCCAGGGGCGCAGTCGCTCCAATAGGGCTCCCTGATCACCCCGATCCGCAGACCGCTCGGCCGGCCGGCCGGGAGCTCCTCCCCGAAGAGGACCGAGGCGAGCAGCCGGGAATCGGCCGCGTCTCGGCAGAGCGGACCGGAGACGATCGTCTCCGTATTGGCGATGTGGTGGCCCTCCATCGTCGAGCGGCCGAAAGTGGGCTTCAGGCCCGTGAGGCCACAGTAGGCGGCGGGGTAGCGGATGGAACCCAACCCGTCCGCGCCGACGACGCCCGAGACGAGGCCGCCGGCAACGGCGGCGCCGGGGCCGCTCGAGGAGCCCCCCGGGCAGCGCTCCAGATCCCACGGGTTGTGGGCCGCCCCGTAGACCGAGGTGTTGCCGGTGCTGCTCGAGCCGAGCTCGTGCATGTTGGCGACGGCCGCGATCACCGCGCCGGCGTCGCGCAGGGCCCGGTAGGGGCCCGACTCGCCCGGCTCCAGCCGAACACCCGGCACGCTCGCCGCGCCGACCTGCTCCGCCCTCCAGGGCAGGGCCCACTCGTCCTTGATCAAGACGGGGACTGCGTGGAGCGGCCCCTCAGGGGCCTCGTCGAGCATCCGTCGCGACTCCTCGGGGAAGGTCGCGACCACGGCGTTCAGCTCCGGGTTTCGGGTCTCGATCCTGGCCAGGCAGGCGTCGAGCAGCTTGCCGGGATCGATCTCGCCGGAGGAGATTCCAGCCGCCTGCTCGCGGAGCGGGAGATCGAGCGCGCTCACCGGGCGGGCGGGGCGGAGAGGTCCGGCAGGAGCTCTGGCTCGACCTCGTCGAGATCGGCGTCGCGCAGCAGGTCCATCCCGGGCTCATAGATCGACCAGACGCCCGCCATCACGGCCCGCTCGGCTTCGTCGGCCTCGATCCCGTACGTCTCGAGCGCCCTCTCCAGGTAGCTCTGGAATGCGGCTCCGGCCTCCATGCGGCCCCAACCCTACCGGCCGGGCCTGCAAGGAAACCCCGCAACCCTCCCCGAAAAGGGGTGTTCAATGAAGCCCATGGGCCAAGACGCTCACGCTTCCGCACGGCTGCGCATGCTCGGCATTGCGGCGGCCGTGGCGGCGTGCGCGGCGCTGCTCGTCGCGATCCTCAGCACCGGCCAGGCGGGCGCCGCGCTGCGGGTGGTCGTCCTCGGGGCGGCCGCCCCGGCGACCCCCGCCTGCCCGACCACCTGCCAGGCGGTGGGCAAGACGACCGGCTTCCAGACCTCGATCACCGGCTCCAAGAACCCCTTCACGGTCACCTTCCGCGGTCGGATCGTGGCCTGGTCGATCAAGACCGGTGCCCCGAGCACAAAGCCCAACCCCAACAACAACAACCAGAGCGACTACGACTTCTTCAACAAGACCTTCGGCGGAACCCCGAAGGCGAGGATCGCGGTGCTCAAGCCGATCATGAAGTCGATCAGGGCGGGCAAGCCGATCTACAAGCTCAAGTCCCAATCGCCGGTCGAGGACCTCACCGGTTTCCTTGGCCAGACCACCACGTTCACGCTCGACGCCCCGCTGCGGGTGAAGCCCAACAACGTCGTGGCGCTGAGCGTCCCGACCTGGGCGCCGGCGTTCGCGATCAACCAGAGCGCCAATACGAGGTGGCAGGCGAGCCGCAAGAAGGGCAAGTGCAACGACACGGCCGACATCCTGGCCGGGACGCCGCAGGAGGCCGTCGGCTCAGAGCGCGCCTATGGCTGCCACTACAACACCGCCCGCCTGCTCTACTCGGCGACTGTCGTCGCCGATCCTGATCAGGGCACGCCCCCGAAGAAGAAGAAGTAGGGAGCTATCCCTAGCCGCAGGTGCCCTGCTGCCTGCACTGCTTCTCGAACTGTGCCTGCGGGCTCCCCTTGGCCGGGGGGATGTCGTTGGTCGCCGAGTCGGGTGCGTTCGGGTTGTAGGTCTTGCCGCCCTTGGTGGTGACTGTCGTGCTCGGGCGGGTGGTCGTTGCGCGCTGGGTGGCGGTCGAGATCAGCGGCGCAGTCACGGCCGGAATGGAGATGGCCGGCGTTGTCGTGTCGCCCGAGCTGTCGCTGCCGCAGCCCGCGGCGCCGACCCCGATGGCGATCATGGCCAGCGGGATGGTGACGCGATGACGCCGGATCACGGGGTGCCGTCGAGGGCCGGCTGGCGCAGCCCGCAGTAAGGACAGTCGCTGACGTCCAGGCCGATCAGCTGGTCGCAGCGGCGGCAGATCCGCAGGTTCTCCGGCGCCCGGACCAGAGCCGACTCGGAGGGGGCGAGGGGCAGGGTGGCGGCGGCGATGCTCATCTCCTCGCCCGTCTCCCGGTCGACGTAGACGCGTCCGGGCTTGGCCTTGGCCAGCGCCTCGCGACCGGATGCCGGTGCCCGCAACCGATACGTCTGTTCCGGGTTCTGCACGGGCGGCACGATAACGAACGACCCACCCTCGCAATAGCGTTGGGCCGATGCGGGTCCTGATCTTCCATGGCTACCTGCTGCACGGCACCGGGAGCAACGTCTACAACGCGAGCCTGGCGCAGGCGCTCGCCAGCCAGGGTCACCATGTCCACCTGGTCTGCCAGGACCGCAGGGCGGCCGAGCTCGACTGGGTGGACGCAGTCGCGAGCTGGGAGGGCGGCACGCTCCGGGTGGAGGCGATCCGCGACGCCGGCCACCGCGGCAGCGTCACAACCTACACGCCCGACATCGGTGGTCTGCTACCCGTCTACGTCCTCGACCGCTACGAAGGATTCGAGGTGAAGGCATTTCCGGATCTGACGGAGGCGGAGCTCGAGCGCTACCTCGAGGGCAACATCGCGGCCGTGCGGGAGGTCGTGGAGGCTGCCGGCGAGCCGGAGGCGGCCCTGGCCAACCACCTGATCATGGGCCCGGTGATCCTGGCCCGCGCGGGCCTGCGCTACGCGATCAAGGTGCACGGGTCGGACATCTCCTACACGGTGCGGCCCCATCCCGAGCGCTTCGTCCCGTACGCGAGAGAGGGGACCGACGGGGCGGCCGGGATCCTGGCCGGGTCCTCGCACACCGCCGAGGCGCTGTTCGAGACCGTCCCCGACCCTGATCTGCAGGCCCGCACGCGGCTCGGTCCCCCGGGCGTGGACGTCCACCGCTTCCGGCCGCACCCGGAGCCGGAGGCGGTCGCGAACCTCGGGCGGCTGGCCGGTGCTCTCGGCGCCGAGGGCGCCGCCGCTGAGGACCAGGACTCATTCGGGCGGGACGGCCCTGGGATCGCCGCGGCGCTCAGGGACTGGGCGCAGGGGGACCCGCGCGTCCTCTACGTCGGCAAGCTCCTGGTCAGCAAGGGGGTCGACCTGCTGGCGGCGGCCTGGCCCCTGGTGCATCGAGAGCGCCGCGCCGCGGCCGCCCGCTCGCCAAGGCTCCTCTTCGTCGGGTTCGGCGCGTATGAGACCGGGCTGCGCACGCTGGTAGACGCCCTGGACAGAGGTGACCTCGAGGCCGCGCGCGAGGTCGCGGCAAGGGGCCGCGGATACGAGGGCGATGCGGACGCGGTGCTGCCGATCCTCGACGCCTTCCTCGCCGACCCTCCCGAGGGCTACGCCGAAGCCGCGCGCGAGGCCGCCGGGTCCGTCCTGATCGGCGGCCGGCTCGCGCACGATGAGGTCGCGGACGTGATGCCCGCGGCCGATACCTTCGCGATGCCGAGCACGTGGCCGGAGGCATTCGGCATGGTGCCGGCGGAGTCGGCCGCCTGCGGGGTGCCGCCAGTGTCGGCGGACCACTCCGGGATGCGCGAGGTCGCGCAGCTCCTGGCCGAGGTGGTGGCGCCCGATCTGGCCCGCCTGCTCAGCTTCCCCGTCGGTCCGGGCGCCATCACCGAGCTGGCCGCTCGCCTCGAGGGCTGGCTCGCCCTGGACCCCGAGCGCCGGCGCGAGGCCGGCCTGGCGCTCGCGAGGCGGGTCGACGAGCTCTGGAGCTGGGAGGGGGTGGCGCGGACGGTGATAGCGGCCTCACGGGGCGAGCTCGACGGCCTGCCACCGGTCGTCACCTGAGGCACAAGTCCAGCGGGCGGCGGCTTCAGGTTCCCTGAATACAATGCCGCGCGATGCGGGGCGTTCCGATTCCCAAGCTGATCGCGGCCGTGATCGTCCTCACCGCCATCACCTCGGTGATCATGCTGATCCCGAACTGGAACGGCGAGGAGGCCTCCACCGCCGCGGGCAAGATCGACACGCTGCTCGACGTGATGATCGTGCTCTCGTCCTTCGTCTTCTCGATCGTCATGGTGATGCTCGTCTATTCGGTTTGGCGCTGGCGGGCGAGGCCCGGCGACGAGTCCGACGGCGCCCCGATCCACGGCAACACGAAGCTCGAGATCGCCTGGACCGTGATCCCCACCGTGATCGTCCTCTTCGGCGCGACCTATTCGTGGATCACCCTCGACAACATCGAGGCGCACGACCCGAACCGGATGGTGGTCGATGTCTACTCGCAGCAGTACGAGTGGCATTTCGACTATCCGGAGACCGGGACCACATCCAGGGAGCTTCACGTCCCGGTCGATCGGCAGATCGAGTTCCGGATGCACGCCCTGGACGTGATCCACTCGTTCTGGGTTCCGGAGTGGCGGATCAAGAAGGACAACGTCCCCGGAATCACCACCCGCGCCTACATCACGCCGACCAAGACCGGGAACTTCACCCTGGTCTGCACGGAGCTCTGCGGCATCGGCCACGCCACGATGAGGGCGCCGGTGAAGGTCGAGTCCTCGCAGCAGGCGTGGCAGCAGTGGGCCTCGAGCCAGCCGCCGATCAAATCCACGGAGACGCAAGGGGAGAAGTTGCCCTCCGGACCGACGACACCGAAGCCGGTGAGACAGTGACGGGCCGCCTGATTGGGATAATCCCCGCGATGGAAGGATGGCGGGAGTGAC
This sequence comes from Solirubrobacterales bacterium, assembly GCA_036505735.1. Taxonomy (GTDB): domain Bacteria; phylum Actinomycetota; class Thermoleophilia; order Solirubrobacterales; family 70-9; genus DASUPK01. Next base: position 1,583 of record DASXSZ010000182.1, on the reverse strand, counting down.
TGCGGCCCTGTTGCGGCGCCCGGGCTGGTGGAGGGCTCTCGCGTACACGATCATCGCCGGGGCCTTCGGCTTCGCGCTGGTCGTGGCGCTTCGCAAGATCTCCGGGCTGCCGGCATTCCAGACCGAACAGACCGGCTACCCGCAGGTGATCGTGCCGGCGATCACGGCGTCGCTCGGCTTCCTGATCGGCATCGGCTGCTTCGACTACTGGTTCCGCTGGGCGATCGGCGCACCGACGTTCCCGGCCGAGCGCGAGCACGAGAACCACGGCGCCTACAGCTGGCGGGACTACTTCAAGGTCAACACCGACCACAAGGTCATCGGGATCCAGTACCTGGTCACGACCTTCTTTTTCTTCTTCGTAGGCGGCTCGATGGCGATGATCATGCGGGCCGAGCTGGCTCAGCCCGGCACGCAGATCGTCGACCCCTCGCAGTTCAACAGCCTCTTCTCGGCGCACGCGGCGATCATGATCTTCGTCTTCGTGATCCCCGCCTTCGCTGGGATCGCGAACTACGTCCTGCCGCTGATGATCGGCGCGCCGGACATGGCATTCCCACGGCTGAACGCGCTGAGCTACTGGATGCTGCCGGTGGCGGGGCTGCTCTTCGTTGGCAGCTTCGCGGCGCCGGGCGGGGCGTTCGACGCCGGCTGGACGGGATACGCGCCGCTCTCGACCGGCGCGCCCTTAGGCCAGTCCTTCTTCAACCTCGGCGTGCAGTTCGCCGGCGCGTCATCGGTCGCCACGGCGCTCAACTTCCTGGTCACGATCGTGACCATGCGGGCGCCGGGGATGAACTTCTGGCGCCTGCCGCTGCTGGTCTGGGCGAACCTCTCGACCTCGCTGCTGGTCGTGGCGGCGACGCCCTTCATCGCGGGCGTGCAGTTCATGGTCCTCTTCGACCGCATCCTGCACACGAACTTCTTCCAGGCGGCCTTCGGCGGCGACGTGGTCAGCTACCAGCACATCTTCTGGTTCTACTCGCACCCGGCCGTCTACATCATGATGCTGCCCGGGTTCGGGATCGTCAGCGAGGTGATCTCGACTCACTCGCGCAAGCCGATCTTCGGCTACCGGCTGATGGCCCTGGCGCTGATCGGAATCGTGGTGCTCTCCTACTCGGTCTGGGCGCACCACATGTTCGTCGCCGGCATGTTCAGCTGGCTGCGGGTGCCGATGATGATCACCACCCTGCTGATCGCCGTTCCCACCGGCATCAAGATCTTCTCCTGGCTCGGGACGCTCTTCCACGGCGTCATCCACCTGAGATCGACGGCGATGCTCTTCGCCCTCGGCTTCATCGCCACCTTCACGATCGGTGGGATCTCCGGGGTGATGCTCGGGATGATCCCGATCGACATCCACGTCTCGGACACCTACTTCGTCGTCGCCCACATCCACTTCGTGCTCTTCGGCGGCTCGGTGTTCACGATCTTCGCCGGCATCTACCACTGGTTCCCGAAGATGACCGGGCGGATGTACGACGAGAAGCTCGGCCGCGTCCACTTCTGGCTGACCCTCGTCGGGATGCTCGGCACCTTCGTCCCGATGCACTGGATCGGGATGGAGGGGATGCCGCGGC